>JAVESC010000107.1:0-7701 GCA_034006805.1 Advenella sp. | reverse complement strand
GCCGTCAGTGCCCACCACCATGCCATCGGCATTACGGGTTTCAACTGTATAAGATAGCGGTGTACCACTAAATACAATACTGAAGTTATTGCCAACATTGGCACCATTTGGATCGCTGATATTGGGCGCGCTGATTTGCCCGGTACCCATATTGGTGCTGGCGGCCGCTGTCAAATAACTATTCTCGCCGGAAACGGCACGGGTAAATACCGCGTAGCCGGTATCGGCCGAACTTAACTGACGCGAAGAACTGACCTGAATGGCACGATTGCCCAAGTCACCCTGCCAGTTGATGTTACCGGTGATATCGGGTGCAAAAGCGGCACGGTCTGAGTGGTTGCCCGAAAAAATATATTGCCCGTTACCGTCGGTACTGTTGGCCAGACCCAAGACCTGGTCGCGCAGGCTGCTCACTACCTCGGACAGCGTGGCCCGGTCGGCATCGGCCATGGTGCCATTGCCCGCTTCCACAATTCTGGTTTTAATGGCAACCAGTGTCGTGGCCACTTCGTTCAGAATGCTTTCTTCAAAAGCCAGGTTCTGGTTGGCAATGCTGCGGTTCTCGGCAAAGCGGTCATTAATCGCCATATTATTGGATAAATTCAAAGCACGGGCAGCCCCCAGCGGGTCGTCTTTAGGAGAAACAATTTTCTTGCCGGTACCAATTTGCGTAAAGATATCCAGCTGCCGGGCTTGCTGTGCATTGATCGTGTTTAATCCTGTTTTATAGAACTGGCTGGTACTGATACGCATGCCTTAACCCCTTACTTCAAAGATAAAATAGTATCCATCAGCACGCTGCTGACTTCAATAATGCGAGAAGCGGCCATGAACATTTCCTGTGCGGCTTCAAGATTGATGTACTCTTCATTCAGATTAACCCCTGACAAGGCCTGCTGGGAGGCATAACTTTGTTTGGTCAGGGCTTCCTGAGAGGCCATCATGAATTCATTTTGCTGGGCCTGAACCCCTACCCGGTTAACGATTTGTGAAAAACTCTCATTAAACGTTTTCAGGCCACCCAACACTTTGCTGCTTTGCAGTTTTGCCATCTCTAGCGCATTATTACCGTTGGCCACGCCACCCTCTGCGTCGGCAGCGGCAATTTGTTCGGGGCTGGTCATGGCCACACTGATTTGCACCGGACTATGGGCAACCGCAGACAGCACCCAACGGTCACCCGCCGAGGCAATCCCGCTATCCATGTTCAATTGCATACCGTCAATATCAACACCGTTCAGGCTGGCACCGGTATGAATAAGATGGTTGTCGCTTTCACGGGTAACCGAGTAATTGCTGCCATCAAAATAAATGGCGTAGTCGGAAGCCTGTATTTTGCCGGCAGCTTCAGGCTGAAAGCTGGCCGTCATGTTGACATTACCCACATTTTGGGCATTGGCCGTGGCAATAGGCGCGGGTACATTGAAAAATGCCTTGCCCGGTTCACCTTTCAGGTCAAGGCCTTTGGCATTGGCCTCGTTCATGGACAGGGCAAACGCCGTGGCCAGTTGCCCCACTTCACGCTGCTCCACTTCCAGGCTTTCCCGGCGGTATTTCAACAAACCACCCAGCGAACCACCGCTTATTTTTGCTTCGTCCAACTCAACCTTAATCACACCGCCTTGCCTGCCAACCGGAACGGTGGCATACACCACGGTATTTTTAGGGTTGTCTGTCGCGGGGCCGGTGGTTAAGGGGTAGATTTTATTTTGAGTCAGCAGCTGCTGACCATTTCCCACGGAAATGCTAACCTGATTGTCTTGTTCCACCACATTGACATTAATAATCTGGCTTAATTGGGATACTTCATAATCACGTTGGTCCAGCAAGTCATTGGGCTCATGATTGGGATTAACACCCTTGGCCTGTACAATTTGCTGGTTCAGCTGTGAAATGCGGCTAAGATGAGCGTTAATGGACGTGACCGAGTTGTCAATCTGGCTATTGATTTCACCCCGTTGCTGATCCAGAAAATGGCCCAGCTCGTTGAATTGGGTTACCACGGTTTGGGTACGGCCCAGCAATTCCTGGCGTGAAGCCGGGTCAGCCGGGTTACTGGCCACCGCATTAATCCCCTCAAAAAATGACTGGATAGACGGCCCGATACCCACAGTGCGGTCTGCCAGCACATTATTAATTTGCGAAATCTGCCCCCCATAAGCGGCCAGCAAGGCGCCCTTGCTTTCATTATTAACAAGCTGGTTGCTTAAAAATGAATTATAAGCGCGACGCACGGTATCAACCGCAACACCCCGGCCAAAAAAACCGGTTCCCGTTGAAGATGCACCTGCCGTTGAAATCAGGGTTTCCTGCCGGGTATAACCGGCAGTATCGTAGTTATTAATATTATGGCTGGTTGTTGTCAGGCGAGCCTGCGCCGTATTCAGGGCGGTTAGCCCAAGTTTGGCCAAATTCATAATTTTCCGTCAATAAATATTGCTTGTCTTTATGTTGGTTTACGGCAGAAAAATCCAATAATTTAGTGTGGCCGCCAAAAAATTACCTTGTACGGGCTAAATACCGGCAATACCGCCTTGTTCTGCCAACTTGACATTGTCAGCCAGCCAGCGGGCATCTGAACGGTCTTCAAAATATCCCATGATATTAATCAGTTTGCTGGCATATTTAGGGTCTGTGGCGTAACCGGCTTTCTGGATCTGCCGGGCGGCTTCGTGGGCATTTTCTGCCGTCAATACATGCTGGTAACGTTTATTCTGGCTAATCAGGCGGGCATAATCGGCAAAGGAGTCTTCATAAGAGTCATAGGCCCTGAAGGGCTGTTCCATTTTCTTGGCCACCCCATTCACATATTCGGTCGTCATGACATTAACCACTTTACCGCTCCAGCCCCCCGTGGCCTTAATGCCAAACAGGTTATGGCTGGTCTGGCCATTTTCATGCAAAATTTCGCGTCGCCCCCAACCCGATTCCAGGGCGGCCTGGCTTAAAATAAGCGAAGCCGGAATACCGGAACTGGCCGCTGCCGCACTGGCAGCCGGACCCATTTTCTCAACAAAACCGGCCACCCGTTCCGGGGCATTGCCAGCCACCCCAATGACCGACGCCATATTTTTCGTGAAGCTTCGCATCCGGTTGCCCAAAGAGGAAATAAGATCACCAATTGCGTCTTTGCTTTCCTGATGGTTTGAACCTGCTTTTTCCATCGCCAAACCAGGACCGGCTTCAGTGACCGCACCGGTATTAAGCATGGCCGCAGAACCACTTGCCTGGATTTGCCCCAGCAAAGATTCGGCCAGGCCAATGCCCTTACCCGAAGCCAGATGCAAGGCCATTTGCTCATCGGCCATGGATTGCACCAGGCGTGTCTGGTCACTTTCAAACAAGCCATCACCCAGGCGGGTTGCCCGTGCCTGTTTCATTAAGGTTTGAATAAACAGGGCTTCAAACTGCTGCGCAACTTCTTTTTCGCCCTTTTCAATGTCTTCCAGCGACGTATTCATTTTCCCTGCTACCTGCTGCTTGAGCTTGTGCAGTGAATTCATGTCCATCACAAACTGCGGCGCCGAACGGCTCGCACCGGGACGAGGGGTATAACTGGTGATCGTCATGACAACTCCTGTTGGTTAAATGATTTCCAGTTCGGCCCTAAGGGCACCGGCGCTTTTCAGGGCCTGTAATATGGAAATCAGGTCTTGCGGACTGGCCCCCAGGGCATTCAGCGCGCGTACCACATCAGTCAGGCGGACACTTCGGCGGACCATTTGCAATTTGCCCTGTTCCTGCTGCAATTGAATATTCGTGTTGGGGGAAACGACGGTTTGCCCGCCACCAAAAGGCGTATCGGGCTGGTTAACCTCAAAACTCTGGTCTATCACCACCGCCAGGCTGCCAAAAGCAACCGCGGCCTGGTCAATCGTTACCGTCTGGTTCATGACCACGGTACCGGTACGGGCATTAATAATAACCTTGGCCCTTGCGGCGGCCCGCGTCACATTGATGGCCTGTAAACGAGCCAAAAATGCGGTTTGCGCCGATTCAGCCATGGGGCCACGAACTTCAATCACCCGCCCGTTCAGGGCTCTTGCGGCCCCGGCCCCCATGACTTTGTTAATCGCGGCCACGGCATTTTCAGTGGTACCAAAATCGGTATCGTGCATTTCTATTTTAACTACCCCGTCTTTGCCAAAGCGGGTAGGCACGGTGCGCTCTACCAAGGCACCGCCGGTAATAATGCCACCGTTAAGCTGGTTAATCTGAACCTGACTGCCCCCAGACTGGGCCCCTGCACCACCCACCACAATGTTTCCCTGTGCCAGGGCGTATACCTGGTTATCGGCCCCTTTCAGGGGCGTCATCAGCAAAGTGCCACCCCGCAGGCTTTTGGCATTACCCATAGAGGAAACATTCACATCAATGGATTGGCCAGGCTGGGCAAACGAGGGTAACGTTGCCGTTACCATAACCGCTGCCACATTTTTTACCTGCATATTGACGCCGGCCGGCACTGTGACACCCAGCTGCGCCAGCATATTGGTCAGGCTTTGCTGGGTAAAGGGCGACTGGCGCACCTGGTCGCCACTGCCATCCAGCCCCACAACCAGACCATAACCAATGAGCTGGTTATCGCGTACCCCCTGGATGGACGCCAGGTCCCGCAATGGTTCAGCCAGGGCAAAACCCTGAGCCAGTCCCAGCCATAAAGCCAGTGCCATGATGCTTTTCAGGATGCCGGATTTCATTGTCAAACTGCAACTCCAATCGTTATGTAATAGCAAGGTTTAGAACGGTGCAATGTTCAGGAAAAAACGTTGCAGCCAACCCATGGTTTGCACCTCGTCCATCACACCCTTGCTGCGAAACTCGATGCGGGCATCGGCCACCTGGGTGGAAGACACGGTATTGGTGCCGGTTACTGAGCGTGGATCAACCACCCCTGAAAAACGCAAGTGTTCACTGCCCTGGTTAATCGCAATGGCTTTTTCACCGGCAATTTTCAGGTTACCGTTGGCCAGCACGCCAATAACCGTGGTGGTGATATTGCCGGTAAACATGTTATTGGCTGTGCTGCTGCCCTTGCCTTCCATGTCATTGCTGCCATCAGCGGTAAAGCGTTTGTCGGCTTCCAGGGCACTGGGCATCCAGTCGGGTGCTGCCGTCACCCCAAAGTCAATACCACTGCTGCGGTCTGTGCTGGTGGCCACCCGTTTTGAGGCATTGGTTTTTTCTTCAATCACCACCGTCACGATATCACCCACATTGCGTGGCCGACGGTCTTCAAATAGCGGAAAGCTACCCGCCCGCCCTGCCTGGTAAATGGAACCGTCCGGTTCTTGCTGAATCTCGGGCATTGGCGGCATGGGCTCGGCAGTCAGGGGCCCGTCTACTATTTTGGGATGCGGCACCATGGCACAACCACTGGCCAGGGCAATGATCAGGCCAACAATAAACAGACGAATCGAACGCAAAGACATAGACATAGGGCAATATCGCAGGGTTAATGAAACTATCAGATCTGGGTTAAACGGGCCAGCATCTGGTCGGAAGTGGTAATGGCCTTGCTGTTCATTTCATAGGCCCGCTGGGTAGCAATCATGTTAACCAGCTCTTCAGCCACGTTCACGTTAGAGGTTTCGGTATATTTATGCAAAATCCTGCCAGTGCCATCCAAACCTGGGGTAGAAACCGTTTCGGCCCCTGAAGCGTCAGTTTGCGCATACAGGTTTTCACCCATGCTCAGCAAGCCGGCCGGATTCACAAAGGTGGTTAATTCCAGCTGGCCCACCTGGATGCTGTTGCCGGTTGCGCCCGGCTGGGTCACCGACACCGTACCATCACGGCCAATTTCAATGGTGAGGGCATTATCGGGAATGGTAATGGCGGGCTGTATGGGATAACCACCTGCGGTGACCAGTTGACCGTTCTGGTCCAGCTGCAAAGAACCGTTGCGGGTATAGGCAAAGGTGCCATCGGGCATTTCAACCTGCAGGAATCCCTTGCCGTCAATGGCAATATCAAGACTGTTACCGGTATTTTTCAAATTACCCTGGGTGTGGATGCGTTCGGTGGCTACGGTACGCACCCCCATACCCACCTGCAGGCCGGTTGGCAACTGGTTGGCATCGCCCACCTGGGCACCGGGCTGGCGTACGGTCTGGTACATCAGGTCTTCAAAAATGGCACGGTTGCGCTTGAAGCCATCGGTGTTGACGTTGGCAATATTATTGGAAATCACATCCATATTGGTTTGCTGGGCCTCAAGGCCGGTCTTGGCAATCCATAGCGAGCGTATCATATTGGTTCCTGATTAAATCAATCATAAATAAATAACTACACATTCCAGCAAGATGCGTTTACCCGGCCGATGAAAGCAGGCTGTTGGCATTTTGTTCCTTGCTGCTCAGTTCCTGGATAACTTTCATTTGCATTTCAAAGCGACGGGCATTCTGGATAAGCCCCACCATATTGCCAGCGGCGCTCACATTGCTGCCTTCCAGGGCTCCGCTTGCAACAGTTGCCAGTGCCGTATCGGGCAACTCAACCGGCTGCCCCTGGGCATTGACGGCACGAAACAGGCCATCATCACCACGCACCATGCGGGCATTGGCCGGATCGCCTATTTTTAGCTTGGCCACGCGTTGCACTTCGGTAGCAGCATCACCGTCGGCCAGTACGTTAATACCGCCAGAGCGTTCAATACCAATCGCAGCCGCATCGGGAATCTCAATGGGCTGGCCATCTTCTGACAACACCATCAGGCCGCCCGAGGTCACCAGCAAGCCATCGGCATTACGCTGTAAATTCCCGCTGCGTGTATAGGCTTCAGCGCCATCAAGCGCCCGTACTGCAAACCAGCCATCACCCTGAATAGCCACATCCAGATCACGGCCGGTGGTCATGAAGGGGCCCTGCTCCAGATTGCTGTCAGAGGTGGTGGCCACCGTTAGTACCCGGGTGGTGTCAGCAGCGTTAATTAAGGGGCTGACCACCGGCGTGGAACGGTATTGCGACATTTGGGCCCGAAAGCCCGGTGTATTCACATTAGCCAGATTGTTGGACAGGACCGACTGCTGCTCAAGGATTCTGGCGGCCCCGTTGCTGGCGGTATAAATTGCGCGATCCATTTATTTCATTCCTGCCAATTAACGCAAGGAGATCAGGGTCTGCAAGATCTGATCCTGGGTTTTAATGGTTTGGGCATTGGCCTGATAATTGCGCTGGGCAATAATCATGTTAACCAGCTCGGCACTCATATCCACGTTGGATTCTTCAACCGCCTGCCCCTTAAGCAGTGCCAGACTGTTGGTGCCAGGTTTCCCAACAATAGGCTGACCAGAGTCGCGGGTTTCCTGCCAGGCATTGCCACCTATAGGCTGCAGGCCATTCAGGTTATTGAAGTTGGCCAGGGCCACATAACCCATGACCTGCGCTTCACCGTTGGTGTAACTGGCTACAATGGCACCATCCGAGGAAATGGACAGACCGGAATATTCACCGGAGGCATAGCCATTCTGGATAAAGTCATAGGAGAAGGCACCTGCAAACTGGGTACTGCCGGTGTAATCCATTGCCATGACCAGTGCCTCGGCGGGTGCACCGGCGGTACCCGGCTGGTTAACCGTTACCGTTAAGGTATTGCTACTGGTTAAACGGCCAATGCTGTCAAAGGTCATGGGTAACGGGCCACCGGCAGCAGGAGAATCCACCGAAGCACCATCCATATAATAGTAAACATCCCACTGG
>JAVESC010000106.1:0-7800 GCA_034006805.1 Advenella sp. | reverse complement strand
GTTTCAATGGTGTTCGTTGCCACGTCAATCGCCCCAACCATCACTTTCTTGCCCCTGATAAGCTCGATAAGATCCATGGGAACATGGGAGTTCTGGCATTCCAGCGAGATGATATCTATTTTGGATTTTTGCAGCTTCGGGAAAGATTCTTCATATTGGCGCCACTCTGAGCCCAGCGTCTTTTTCCAGTCTGTATTGGCTTTAATCCCGTAACCATAGCAAATATGCACAGCCGTTTCACATTTCAGCCCTTCAATCGCTCTTTCCAGGGTGGCAATACCCCAATCATTCACATCATCAAAGAAAACATTAAAGGCGGGCTCGTCAAACTGAATGATGTCTACCCCAGCCGCTTCCAACTCTTTCGCTTCCTGATTAAGGACTTTGGCAAATTCCCAGGCCAGTTTTTCACGGCTTTTATAGTGATTATCATACAGCGTATCAATCATGGTCATGGGGCCCGGCAACGCCCACTTAATAGGCTGGCTGGTGTGCCCACGCAAAAACCGGGCATCTTCAACAAAAACGGGTTTTGTACGAGCCACGGCACCCACCACGGTAGGCACACTCGCATCATAGCGATCACGAATTCTGACCGTTTCACGCTTCTCAAAATCAACCCCGCTAAGGTGCTCAATAAACGTGGTCACAAAGTGTTGGCGGGTTTGCTCACCATCACTAATAATATCAATACCGGCTGTTTCCTGTTCTTGCAATGACAAACGTAAAGCATCTTGTTTGCCTTCAATGAGTTCCTCACCCTGTAATCGCCAGGGAGACCAAAGTGTCTCGGGTTGTGCAAGCCAGGAGGGTTTAGGCAAACTGCCGGCTGTGGATGTAGGTAATAGTTTTTTCATCGTAAATATCTTTTTAATTCATTAAAGCGCGTAACCAGCCGCCCATTGCGCAAGCGTGGTTTTGTAGGGTTTCATGAAGTGCTCTTCAGTAAGCTTGCCTTGTTCAATAGCCAGCCGGCTGCGCTCTTCCCGGTCATAAACAATTTGGGTTAATGAGTGATCCTGGTTCGTTAAACTGGGCTGATAGCATTTCTTTGCCGCAGCATTGGCATTATAAATTTCAGGCCGGTAAATTTTCTGGAACGTTTCCATTGTGCTAATGGTACCGATAAGCTCAAGATTCGTATAATCATTAAGCAAATCGCCACAAAAATAAAATGCCAACGGTGCCACACTGTTTTCAGGCATAAAGTAACGAACCCGCATCCCCATTTTTTCAAAATATTTATCAGTTGAAGAATATTCATTCTGCTGATACTCGACACCCAATACAGGATGCCGGTTTTCAGTCCGGTGATAGGTCTTGCTGCTTGCAACGCTCAGGCATATAACCGGTGATTTCTTAAAGTTTTCTTTGTAAACATCCGAGTTCAGGAAACACTGAAACAGCTTTCCGTGCAAATCACCGAAATCCTCTGGCAGACTGAATTCAGTTTTATCTTTATTGTGTGCTGGCAACAAGACACTAAAATCATAATCGCGCACGTAAGAAGAGAAGTTATTGCCTACAATACCTTCAATGCGTTTATTGTCTTTTTTATCAAAAATATTGGTTTTCAATATTTCAATCACGGGAAAGGGTACACCCTTACCTTCAATATCAACATCAACTGAAATAATTTCAAGCTCAACCGAATAACGGTCACCTTCAGGGTTATCCCAATCGGCCAGGTCATTGAAACGGTTATCAATCATTGTTAAGGTGTTGCGCAAATTCTCTTGACGGCTATCGCCTCTGGCCAAATTGGCAAAGTTGGTGGTAAGTCGTGTATTTTCTGCCGGATGATAATTTTCATCGAAAAAAATACTTTTAATACTAAATGCAAACTCTTTATTCATTGTGATCTGTCACTCTCATTTACCAGATAAAACCTGGATTTATTTTATATTTAAACATTAATTTAATATTAATGTGGATTGAATTTTTCAAGAAAAAGCCCCGGCATATAGCCGGGACGCTTTGCAAAACAGACCTGACCCTGTCAGGCACCCGCTCGCAAGACCTTGGCTGCGGCAACCATATTGCTCAGGGCCGGAATGACTTCAGCCCATTGACGCGTTTTCAAACCGCAATCGGGGTTCACCCAAAGGCGTTCTGCCGGCACACGCTCAGCGGCCTTTTTCATCAGGTCAATAATGTGCTGCTCGGTTGGTATGTTGGGCGAATGAATGTCATATACACCAGGGCCAATTTCATTGGGGTACTGGAAGCTCTCGAATGCATCAAGCAACTCCATGTCGGAACGGCTGGTTTCGATGGTAATCACGTCGGCATCCATATCGGCAATTGACGAGATAATATCGTTGAACTCGGAATAACACATATGAGTGTGAATTTGCGTTTCGTCGCTCACACCATTGGCAGTGATGCGAAAGCTCTCGATTGCCCAGTCCAGATAGTCCTGCCATTGCGCCTTACGCAGCGGCAAACCTTCACGCAACGCGGCTTCGTCAATCTGGATGACACGCACGCCTGCCTTTTCCAGATCCAGCACTTCCTCACGGATAGCCAGTGCCAGTTGCAGGCAAGAAACCGAGCGGGGCTGGTCGTCACGCACAAAAGACCAGTTCAGGATAGTCACGGGACCCGTCAACATGCCCTTCATGGGTTTTTGCGTCAGGGACTGGGCGTAAGTGATCCACGCTACGGTCATGGCCTCGGGACGGCTAATGTCGCCAAACAGGATTGGGGGTTTCACGCAGCGCGAACCATAGGACTGCACCCAACCGAACTGGCTGAAAGCGTAACCATCCAGCTGTTCGCCAAAGTACTCGACCATGTCGTTGCGTTCGGCTTCACCGTGTACCAGCACATCCAACCCCAGTTTTTCCTGTTCACGCACACTGCGCTCTATTTCGGCACGCATGGCAGCCTGATAGCCGGCTTCGTTCAGGCGACCGGCCTTGAACTCGCTACGGGCCTGGCGGATTTCCGCTGTCTGGGGGAAGGAACCAATGGTTGTGGTGGGGAATGCTGGCAATTTCAGGAAAGCATCTTGCTTGGGTGCACGCTCGGCATACACGCTTTTACGTTTACCCAGATCGGCGGTAATACGGGCAACAGCGGCCTTCACTGCGGGGTTGTTGACACGGGGTGAATGGCGACGGGCCGTCAATGCCGCCAGGTTGTTGCCAAGTTCTTCTTTTACCGCATCGCGACCATCACGCAGGGCCTTGCCCAGTATGCGCAGTTCATCAAGTTTTTGCAATGCAAAGGCGAGCCACGATTTGATTTCCGCATCCAGTTTTTGCTCACTTGCCAGATCTACCGGCACATGCAGCAGCGAGCAGGAAGGCGCAATCCACAGTCGATTACCCAGGCGTCGGGCAATGGGCTCCACCCAGTCCAACACTGCGGTTAAATCTGTTTTCCAGATATTACGGCCATTAATCACACCCAATGACAAGACCTTGTCATTACCCAGCAGATTGAGCAGGGATTGCACACCGTCACGGTCATTGATGGCATCTACATGCAGGCCAGCCACCGGCAGACTGGCGGCAAGTTGCGCGTTTGCCTGCAGTTGACCAAAGTAGCTCGCCACCAGCAGTTTAACCTTGACACCTTTAAGATGCTGATAAGCCGTATTGAAGGCATGCTGCCAATCGGCATCCAGCTCGGTCACCAGAACAGGTTCATCTACCTGCACCCACTCTACCCCTTCCCTGGACAGGGTATCCAGCAACTCGGCATACACGGGCAGCAGGTGCTCCAGTAACGCCAGCTTGTTGGCGTTATCTTTAGCCTTGCCAATGGCAAGGTAGGTCACGGGGCCTATAATGACCGGTTTGGCTTTCACGCCCTGCGCCTTGGCTTCGGCCAATTGCTCCAGCAAGTGCGAAGCATCCAGCTTGAACCGGGTTTCAGCCGTAAATTCAGGAACGATGTAATGGTAGTTGGTGTCGAACCACTTGGTCATTTCACCCGCAGCCACACCACCACAGCAATCACTATGGTCTTCCAGCCCCTTGGCCGAGCGGCCACGTGCCACGCGAAAGTAGTTATCAAGCTTATCGCCATGAAAGCCCTGTACCCGCTCGGGCAAGTTACCCAGCATAAAGCTGGTGTCCAGCACCTGATCGTAAAAAGAAAAGTCGCCTACCGGCACCAAATCCAGACCTGCCTGATTTTCCCAGTGACGCTGACGCAGCTGAGCGCCCAGAGCCTTTAGCTCATCGCGCGAAGACTCACCCTTCCAGTAAGATTCCAGAGCGAACTTAAGTTCCCTTTTCGCGCCAATGCGCGGAAAGCCAAGATTGTGGATTGTTGTCATATACCGCTCTCAAAAACAAATAAATAAGTAATGAGTTGTATTGTATGGAAGTACTTATATGAAGTAAAATGGTCTTATTTCATCAATCCATGAATATTAATCATAAATCATGTTAGAACGCATCCACCTGTCTATTGTGCAACAAGTTGAAAAACAAGGTTCCCTGACCGCCGCAGCGAATGTGCTGCATGTTACCCAATCCGCCCTTAGCCACAGCATGAAAAAGCTGGAACAGCAGTTGGGCATTGAAATCTGGCGACGCGAAGGCCGCAGCCTGCAACTCACGCAGGCAGGGCAATACCTGCTGGCCGTGGCCAATCGCGTGCTGCCGCAGCTGGATCTGGCTGAAGAACGGTTGCGCCAGTTCGCGCTGGGTGAACGGGGCTCACTGCGCATTGGCATGGAGTGCCATCCCTGCTATCAATGGCTGCTGAAAATCGTCTCGCCTTATCTGAGTGCCTGGCCCGATGTGGATGTGGATGTGAAACAGAAATTCCAGTTTGGCGGCCTGGGGGCACTTTTTGGTTATGAGATTGATTTACTTGTTACCCCCGACCCGCTTTACCGGCCGGGCCTGAAATTTGAACCCGTGTTTGATTACGAACAGGTGCTGGTGGTTGCCAAAAACCACGCGCTTGCCAACGCGGCCTATGCCAAACCGCAGCACCTTACCCATGAAGTACTCATCAGCTACCCGGTAGACGTTGAACGCCTGGACATTTACAACCAGTTTCTGCTTCCGGCGGGAATCGCCCCCAAGCGCCACAAAACCATTGAAACCACGGATATTATGTTGCAGATGGTGGCCAGCGGTCGCGGGGTAACCGCCCTGCCACGCTGGCTGGTTGAAGAATATGCCGAAAAGTTGGATATCGTACCGCTACGCTTGGGTCCTAATGGAATTGCCAAGCAAATTTTCGTGGGCTTGCGCGAAACCGATGCCACCATTGACTACATCCAGGCCTTTGTCGCGCTGGCCCGGGGGTCTGCTTTCTGAACCCGGGCGTTTCGAACAAAAAACCTAGCCATCCATTAGTTAGTGCACTAACTTAGCGAATCAAGCTTTCGTAGACAGCCCCGTGCTCCATTACCTTACCTGTTTCGTCCATGACACGCATGGCATCAGCCGAGATTTCGTCGATAACTACAACTTCGCCGTCAACCAGACCAATTTCAATTTTCATGTCAACCAGGGTAAGGCCCTTCTCGCGCAGGTCGGCTTCAACAATGCGGCATACCTGGCGGGTGATGTCTTTGGCCTGCTCAAGGTGAGCCGGGCTGACAAGGCCCAGGGCCACAAGGGTATCATCGTTAATAAGCGGGTCACCGCGTTCATCGTCTTTGACCGTGATCTCGACCAGATAGTCCAAATTACACCCGGCATCCTGGATGTACTGCTGGTAACGGCGCAGGAAACTGCCCCAGGGACGGGTGCGGCAAACGAACTCAAGGCCACCTGCCCCGCTGATACTTTTGCCTAATGGCTCGGCACGACGGACTTCCATGGTGCCCTTTTCAAGGTCAAGCTGCACCAGATGGGTGGAAATGTTGGCGGCGTGAAGACGTTTAAAAAAATAATCGGTCATGGCCAGGGATTTACGGCCCTTGCCTTCGACCTGACCAATAACGGTATTGGCGCCCGGGTCGATAACACCGTTATCGCCCGTCACGTCGTCTTTGAAAACAAGAAGGATATTGCCGTTTGCAAGGGCAAACAGGTCTTTGGTCTTGCCAGAATAAATTTTTTCGCTGGTATTCATCAGTTTACTCGTTGATGGTTTCAATATTTTGTTTTGGAAGAGAGGCAGTGCACCGGCCAGGCACCCTGCCCCTGCAACTTATTCCCACTCAATCGTTGCAGGCGGTTTGCTGGATACATCATAAACCACGCGGTTAATACCACGTACTTCATTGATAATGCGCCCGGACACCTTGGCCAGCAAAGGATACGGCAAAGGCGCCCAGTCGGCCGTCATGAAATCGGACGTTTGCACGGCACGCAATGCCACCACGTACTCATACGTGCGACCATCGCCCATGACACCCACCGATTTCACCGGCAAGAAGACGGCAAAAGCCTGGGATGTCAGGTCATACCAGCTGCGGCCGGTTTCAGGGTCTATCATGTTGCGCAATTCTTCAATAAAAATGGCATCAGCGCGACGCAGCAAATCGGCATATTCTTTTTTGACCGCGCCCAGAATACGTACGCCCAGGCCTGGGCCAGGGAATGGGTGACGGTAAACCATGTGCGGTGGCAGGCCCAAGGCAATACCCAGTTTACGCACTTCGTCCTTGAACAGCTCACGCAAAGGCTCAAGCAATTTCAGGTTAAGGGTTTCGGGCAGGCCGCCTACGTTATGGTGCGACTTGATGGCAACCGCCTTGCCGGTTTTGGAAGCGGCAGATTCAATCACATCAGGGTAAATGGTGCCCTGCGCCAGCCATTTGGCATTTTTACGCTTGCCGGCTTCTACCTGGAAGACCTCAACAAATTCGCGGCCAATAATTTTGCGCTTGGCCTCTGGGTCGGTAACGCCTTCAAGGTGACCCATAAATTGTTCACTGGCATTAATATGCACAATATTAACGCCCAGGTTTTCATGAAGCACTTCCATGACCTGTTTGCCTTCGTCCAGACGCAGCAAACCGTGATCAACGAATACACAGGTTAGCTGGTCGCCAATAGCACGGTGAATAAGAGCAGCTGCCACAGAAGAGTCTACCCCACCAGACAGACCAAGAATAACCTCATCGGTGCCCACCTGCTCACGGATACGGGCAACCGCTTCGGTCACGTAATCGGGCATATTCCAGTCACCGCTGCAACCGCAAATATCCACCACAAAACGGCTTAGCAATGCCTGCCCCTTAACCGTATGGGTTACCTCGGGGTGGAACTGGACACCGTAGAAATGGCGTTTTTCATCGGCCATGCCTGCAATCGGGCATGAAGGGGTTGAGGCCATTAGCTTGAAGCCTTCCGGCAATTCCGTAACTTTGTCACCGTGGCTCATCCATACTTTCAGCATGCCAAAACCTTCCGGGGTTTCAAAATCCTGAATCTCTTTCAAGAGGGCGGTATGGCCATGGGCACGGACTTCGGCGTAACCGAACTCACGCTGCTCGGAACCGCTAACCTTGCCGCCCAGTTGCAGCGCCATGGCCTGCATGCCGTAGCAAATACCCAGAACCGGCAACCCCAGTGTGAACACCTCGGCCGGCACTTTTAATGCGCTGTCATCATAAACCGATGAATGGCCACCTGAAAGAATGATGCCTTTAAGACCCTGTTCCTGCTGTCCTTAAGAAATGCTTCAGATACATCACCCGGGTGAATTTCACAGTAAACACCTGCCTCACGGACTCGACGCGCAATAAGCTGAGTAACCTGAGAACCATAATCAAGAATTAAAATACGTTGATGCATATAAAGACCATTTAATGTAGCAATGTGTGCCAAAAGCACAGACAGGATAAAGCGTAAATTATAATGTATAGTCTGGTAT
>JAVESC010000105.1:0-7823 GCA_034006805.1 Advenella sp. | reverse complement strand
ATGAAAACGGTCAAAAATTAACGCAAGGTTATGCCATTTTGTCTATTGATGACAAAGGGGTGGCATCCCTTGCCGGTGTTTCGCAAAACTATCCCAGCATGATTCTGGCTGATGGTAAAACAGTTATTATGCGTTACAAAACCGGCCCCTTCGGAATCGTATCTCTGGCCTCACATGAGTACTTCTTCCCCGAGGGGCAGGGCTCGCATTTTGCGCAGGCCAAATACGGCGAGTTCCGGGTTCGCAAAGATGGCAAGGCCCTGCTTAGCGGCCTGCTGGATGAAAACCTGAATCGGCTGTAAACGTTGTCAAACCAAAGCGCCGGTGCCACACGGGCACGGCCTGTTGCCAGAATTGCGCCACGCTGCCGGCCGGCAAGGGGGCAAACCCCAGCGCCTGCCAGGCTTTATCCAGGCTGGCCAGCGGGTTTTGCAAATTGATCGCGGTGGCGTGGTTCTGTTTCGACAGCTTGCGCCCGTTTTCATCCAGCACCAGAGGCACATGCATCATGCGGGGTGTGGGATAACCCAGCATGCGGGCAATGCAATGCTGGCGGGCGGTTGAACTTAACAGGTCAGTGCCCCGCACAATGTCGGTTACACCCTGGTCATGGTCATCAATCACCACCACCAGCTGGTAGGCAAACAGGCCATCGGCCCGTTTAACAATAATGTCGCCCACCTCATTGGCCACATTCTGGCTTTGCTCACCCTGCCAGCGGTCCACAAAATGAACGACCCCTTCGGGCATGACCAGTCGCCAGGCCCGGGCAGAGCGGTTGCCGGCAATGCCATGACGGCAGGTGCCGGCATAAGGGCGCTCGCCGTACAGGCCAAGCCTGCCGCTTTTAATCGCGTTGGTGGCAATTTCCTGGCGGGTGCAGGCGCAGCCGTAAATCAGCCCGCGTTCTTTTAACTGGTTGAAAACGTCCTGGTAACGGTTAAGGCGTGAAGACTGCCAAATGACCTGGCTATCCCAGTGCATCTCAAGGGCCTGCAATTGCTGCATGATGGTATGGTCGGCACCGGCAACGATACGCGGCGTATCAATGTCTTCAATGCGCAGCAGCCACTGGCCGTGATGGGCACGGGCATCAAGATAGCTGGCCATGGCGGCCACCAGCGAGCCGTCATGTAACGGCCCGCTGGGACTGGGCGCAAAACGGCCAATGTAATTAATGCAGGAGTTTGGCCCCATCTTCGGTGAGCAGTTCTTCCAGGACGAGATGGTCGACGTCGGCCTCTTGGCTCCAGAGCACCATTAAGGTAATGATTTTGAAATGTTCAAGCGAAACCGGGGCATCGGGGGTGGCCATGGCGCGGTCGATCACGATTTCGCGCAGTGCCGGCGTGATAGCACCGGAATTTTCAAGAAAACAAAGAAAACCGATGGCCTCGGTGCCCAGATGCAGTTGTTCATGTTTTGCATAAACACGCGTGCTGGTGTTAGACATGTCCGACAACTCACCGCTTTGTTCGGTGGTTTCGGCAAGACCATACAGCCAGCCAATAGCGTCACTGATGTCTTCATGTTCGAAGCCAGCAGCCACTAAACGCTTGGTTAGCACATCGGTAGATGGACATGCATCTGGTGTATAGTAGTTTTCAAAGAGATAAACCAGAACATCGAACATAGTGGTAACTTCCGAAAAAGGTTTATTCAAAGGCAGGCTTCATAATAACTGAAAATAACCAAAAGAATCGTTAAAAATAAAGGTGCATGAACTTTTGGGAGGCGATCGTGGTTTCAGTCAGGTACGAGTGTCTAACTTTGCCCACAGAATCGGTTTTAAATCGCACAGCTACGGGTATTTTGACTAAAATGCGGTGTCTATTTTGTTTAGTTCATTGCTCCTGAAAGGAATTGTCATGGCATTTAATCCTGCTGACGTAAAATCGTTAATGGAAATCACCTCCCGCCCCGATCTGATCTTTGTTAAAGGGGAAGGTTCATGGCTGGAAGACCAGGATGGCCGACGATACCTTGACATTATGCAGGGCTGGGCCGTTAACTGCCTGGGTCATTGCCCACCTGAAGTAGTCAATGCCATAGAGCACCAGGCCAAAGTGTTAATTAACCCGTCTCCGGGGTTTTACAACCAGCCGTCCATAGACCTGGCCAATCGCCTTACCAGCGCTTCCTGCTTCGACCGTGTGTTCTTTGCCAATAGCGGCGGCGAAGCCAACGAAGGCGCGATCAAGCTGGCCCGTAAATGGGGACAACTCCATCGCAATGGCGCTTACAAAATCATTACCTTTGAACACAGTTTTCATGGTCGTACCCTGGCCACCATGTCCGCGTCTGGCAAGGCCGGCTGGGACAAAAAATTTGCCCCCCAGGTTGACGGCTTTCCAAAAGCCATCATGAACTATCTGGATTCGGTGCGCGAGCTGATTGATGACCAGACGGTTGCCGTCATGCTGGAACCGGTGCAGGGTGAGGGCGGTGTGATTCCCGCCGATACCCAGTTCATGCAAGAGCTGCGTGCCTTAACCCGCGAGAAAGGCATTTTGTTAATAGTGGACGAAGTGCAAACCGGCATGGGTCGTTGCGGTACCATGTTTGCCTACCAGCACTATGATATTGAACCCGACATCATGACCTTGGGCAAAGGCATTGGTGGTGGGGTGCCATTGGCAGCCTTGTTGTGCCGTGAAGAAGTGGCCTGCTTTGAGCATGGCGACCAGGGTGGTACCTACAATGGCAACCCGGTAATGACCGCTGCAGGTGTGGCGGTGTTTGATGCGCTGAATGCACCGGGGTTTATGGAAAGCATTAATGAGCGTGCCCAATACCTGTCCGATGGCCTGAATAAGCTGTCTGCCAAATGGGGTATGAAAGGCGAGCGTGGCCTGGGCCTGTTACGGGCCCTGATACTAGACCGTGAAGACGGTAATGCCATTGTAGAAGCTGCCCGCACCCGCGCGCCTGAAGGCCTGCTACTGAACGCACCACGTACCAACCTGTTGCGTTTCATGCCTGCTCTTAATATTAGCAAAGAAGAAATTGATCTGATGCTAAGCTGGCTTGATGAGCTGATTGCGCAAGTTCGCCAGTAAGCAATCAAGTGTTTTTTCACAGAAAGCCTGGCTCCTTGTCCATTAACAGGAGCCTCTCTTTTGTATTAAAAGGAATCGTATCTCATGAACAATGAAATTGACGAGTTGAGAGCGCTGGTTATTGAGCTTTACTATAATCTGAACCAAAGCATGGCCCAGCAGGCTGCTTTGCAGCATGGGCTTTATGCGCTTATGGCCAACGTGACCGACAGGCAAGCCGTTGCCAAATCGCTAACTATTTGTGCCGAAAGCTTTATAGCGCACAGGCAGGAACTGGAACTGCCTGAAGAAATGATGGAAACCTACCAGGATGAAATAGCCGAGTTGCTGGACAGCCTGGAAGAATAACTGAGTGCATTAATGCAGCAGGCCAATGAAGTGTTCTTTGGCCTGCACGGTGAGCTTTTTGAGCAGGCGTTCGGCCTGTGCCTGGCTAACCCCTTCGTTTTTCACGTTTTCAATAAAAACCAGTAGCGAGGATTGAACCAGTTTCATGCCACCAGCCTGGTCGGGTTCAAACTGGAGCCCTGAAACATGCTCAAGAATACCGTTGCTGTGGCGGCGCCAGCCGTTAGGGGCAAATTTGGGCAGTGATGTCATAGGAAAGCTCATCTACATAAAGACTAAAAGGCCAGTGTAGCGGTTTTTGTTAAATATGTTGCATTCATTTGCGCGATTGGCAAATGAAATGCTAAAATCCAAAGCTTACCTAATAACAACAACAAGCCGCTTTAGCTCAGTTGGTAGAGCAGTTCATTCGTAATGAAAAGGTCGCCAGTTCGATTCCGGCAAGCGGCACCAATAAAAACAAGCACTTACGCCAATCTTAACGGGTTGGCGTTTTTGTTTTGTGATCTGTGTAGCCCCTGTGTAGCCTTTTATCTTTTCAGCATTTTAACCAGTGCCAGGGCCACTTTTTCTGAAGAAGCTGGGTTCTGTCCGGTAATCAGCCTGCCATCAATCACCACGTGCGCTTCCCAATTTCCCGCCTTGCTGAATTGGGCGCCTTTATTAATCAATTCGGTTTCAAGCAAATAGGGAACAATACTCTCACAGGCAACCGCTATTTCCTCTTCATTGCTGAAGCCGGTCAGTTTTTTGTCTTTGACAAGCGCAGTGCCATCTTGGTTGATGACGTCCAGCAAAACGCATCCGGCATGACAAACGGCCGCAACAATTTTGTCGTTATTCCAGAAATCCTGAATGAGTTTTTTTGAGTGCTCATCGTAACGAAGATCCCATAAAGGGCCATGCCCACCAGGATAGAAAATGGCATCGTGGCCGGTCGCGAAGGTTTTTTTCAGCACGACGGTGTTTTGCAGCAACTGCTGCAGCTTGGTGTCATTCTTGTAACGCTTGTACAAAGCGGATTCTTCAAGGGCGGCAACCGAAGCTGGGTCAATCGGCACCGCTCCGCCTTTGGGGCTTGCCAGCTCTACAGAAATTCCCCTGTCGTTAAAAACATAATAGGGGGCCAGGAATTCTTCCAGCCACACCCCGGTTGCTTTACCCGAATCACCCATTTTGTCGTTAGACGTTAGTACGATCAGTATGGACATTATTGTCTCCCATTGGCAAGATTGTTTCTTTGATTGTATATGATCGTGGTGCTGGTAGTCGATGAGCTAGATACTAGTTTGCATCCTGTGCTGGTGCATCATTAGGTCAAAGGAAAAAAATCAGTGGGAGATCAGGTTGTTTCAAAGTTAAAAACCAAACCTGGATTTGCTAAGTATGCAAAAGGTGGAAGAGGTGTTTATAGTCAGCTGAAAAATAAATTGAATACCGCGCTTGAAAATGCAGATAGATTACGTAGACATAATGAAGCAATGAATAGCAGTAATCCTGCAACAGATGTCGATAAATTAATTCTTGCATTAAGAGAGTTGGAAATGAACAAATAAAGATTGAACTGCAGTATGATCCGAAAAGATATTTCCCGTTAACAAACAAAACAGGATGCTCCCATGCAAATCGTTCAAGATGTTCTTCACTTCTGGTTCGTTGAAAGCACACCACAAATGTGGTTTCAAGGTGGTAACACTTACGACCAGGCCATTCGCGAGCGCTTTGGCGATACTTGCGAAGCGGCGGCGCGTGGCGAGTGTGATGAATGGCGTGCCACCATGCAAGGGCGTCTGGCTGAAATTATTGTGCTGGACCAATTCTCGCGTAATATATGGCGTGATACCCCGCAGGCCTTCAGCCAGGATGGCATGGCGCTGGTGCTGGCCCAAGAGGCCATCAAACTGCCCGAATACCAAACGCTGTCCACCATGGAAAAAAAATTCATCATCATGCCGTTCATGCATTCGGAATCACGGCTTATTCATGAAAAAGCGCTGCTCCTGTTTACCGAGCTGGGTGATGCGGCCACCTTGGAACATGAAATCCAGCACAAAGGCATGATAGATAAATTTGGTCGTTACCCAACCCGCAATAAAATCCTGGGCCGCGCGTCCAGTGAAGAAGAAATTGCCTTTTGCAAAGATTTGCACCAGATGCTGGAAGAGTTTGTTCGCCAGGCGCAGGTATCACCTAACTAAAAGCGACCTTCCAAAGGTATCCAAGAAATTGTTCACCCCTTTATTTGCCTGAAACCGCCGCGCTTACTGTCTGGCGGTTTTTTTTCATTCAAACAAAGCAGCATCACCATTTGTGGCATAAAAAAACCAATAAATAAACTTTTTTAAAAAAAATCAAATATGTACTTGAAGCCATATGTGCTTTAATGCATAATATGGCTTCTGATCCATATCGAGAAAATTTTACATGTCAAAAAAGCGTGACAACTCAACCATTGCCCAGGCGTCTGAAAGCAGCGCTAAAAGCGATGTTTACGCTATGCAGCGCGCCACGCTAAAGCAGCTGCGAAAAATGGCCAAACTAACGCAGGCAGATTTGTCGGAAACCATGGGCGTAGGGCAAGACACCATTTCCCGTCTTGAAAAACGCCATGACATGTTGCTCTCTACCATCAGTCACTATGTAGAAAATCTGGGGGGCAAACTTGAAGTGGTGGCCAAGTTTCCCAACCGTGCGGCTATCGTCATTGACTGCCTTGAAGACACACACCCGTCAAGTAAGAAAAACCATCCACCCGATTGATAGAAGGTAAAAAAAACATCAATGATCCAAACCCCGTATTATCTGATAGACCAATCAGCCCTCTTGAAAAACCTGCAAGTTATTGATTACGTCAGGAAAAATTCCGGCGCCAAATTGCTGCTGGCTTTAAAATGCTTTGCCACCTGGTCGGTATTTGATTTCATGAAACCGTACATGGACGGCACCACGTCATCGTCCCTATATGAAGTCAAGCTGGGCTACCAGAAATTTGGCGGTGAAACCCACGCCTACAGCGTTGCTTTTGCCGACCATGAAATAGACGAAGTGCTGGCCAACAGCGACAAAATTATCTTCAACTCTATCAGCCAGTTTGAACGCTTTGAAGCCAGGGCCGGCAATAAGCCCAAAGGCCTGCGCCTGAATCCCGGTATCAGCAGCTCCTCGTTTGACCTGGCCGATCCGGCCCGGCAGTTCAGCCGCCTTGGCGAAGGTAACCCGGAACGTATTCTTTCCATTATTGACCGTCTTGATGGCGTCATGATTCACAACAACTGCGAAAACGCAGACTTCGCCCGTTTCGATGAACTCCTGACACAGGTTGAGGCGCGCTATGGTGCCATTTTGCATCGCCTGAAGTGGGTCAGTTTAGGGGGGGGTATCAGTTTTACCAAACCGGGTTATGACCTGGATAAATTCTGTGAACGCCTGCGCAATTTTGCGCAAACCTATGGCGTACAGGTTTACCTTGAGCCCGGCGAGGCAACCGTGCGTTACACCACCACACTGGAAGTCAGCGTGCTGGACACGGCCTTTAATGGCAAGCACCTGGCTATTGTAGACAGCTCTACCGAAGCCCATATGCTTGATTTGCTGATCTATCGTGAAACGGCGCCCATTGGTAATGACACCGGTGCACACCGTTACCAGATATGTGGAAAAACCTGCCTGGCCGGAGACATCTTCGGTGAAGGCAACTTTAATGCTCCTTTGCAGGTTGGTGACCGTCTTTCCATTGGTGATGCCGGTGGCTACACCATGGTTAAAAAGAACTGGTTCAACGGCGTTAACATGCCGGCTATTGCCATTAAGGAGCCTGATGGCAGCATCCGTGCTGTGCGTGAGTTTGGCTATGACGACTACGTCAGCAGCCTGTCTTAATAAATTATTTAAAATTGAAATAAAAGGGGTACACCAATGAAACGAAATGTACTTATTATCGGCGCCGGTGGCGTTGCTCATGTCACCGCACACAAATGTGCACAAAATAATAAACTGTTGGGTGATATTAATATTGCTTCTCGCACCGTTGCCAAATGCGAAGCCATTATTGACTCTATCAAGGAAAAGGGCAACTTGCAAAGCCCGGGTGTGCTGCGTGCGCACGCGCTTGATGCCTACGATATTGAAGCCACCAAGGCCCTTATTCGTTCTACCGGCAGCCAAATCGTGATTAACGTTGGCACGCCTTTCCTTAACATGTCTGTGCTGGAAGCCTGCATTGGCACCGGCGCCGCTTACCTGGATACCGCCATTCATGAAGATCCCAAGAAGGTGTGTGAGCCTCCACCCTGGTACGCCAACTATGAATGGAAACGCAGCCAGGCATGTAAAGAGGCTGGTGTAACCGCCGTATTGGGTGCCGGTTTTGACCCAGGCGTGGTTAACGCCTATGCTCGCTTTGCCTACGATAACTAC
>JAVESC010000104.1:0-7844 GCA_034006805.1 Advenella sp. | reverse complement strand
CTGGCCATTACTTGAGGCAGGTAAAATCAAGCCGGTTATTCATGCCACGTTCCCCTTTGAAAAAGTGGTGGATGCGCATACCATGATGGATGCGGGTGAACAGATTGGTAAAATTATTTTGACTTTTGAAAATTAAAGACAAAGCGGCTCTATACGGGTTAGAATATTAGGTTAATTAAATTTAACCCGTATATTTACAAGCCGGATTGGACTATGACAACAGCAAAAACGCGTCAGCGACTGGTTATTGGAAACTGGAAAATGAACGGCAGCCTGGCTGCCAATGAAGTGCTTTTGAAAGGCATTCGCGATGGGGTGGAAAATACGGGTGCGCATAACCACTGTATAATTGCTGTTTGTCCGTCTTTCCCTTATCTGGCACAGGTGTCGCAGGTTTTGGCTGGCAGCGCTGTGTCATGGGGGGCGCAAGATGTCAGTTGGCAGGAATCCGGTGCGTTCACCGGAGAAGTTTCCGCCCCTATGCTGAGTGATTTCAATTGTGCATGGGCGCTGGTTGGTCACTCCGAGCGTCGTGCCCTGCATGGTGAAACCAGCGAACAGGTGGCCTTAAAGGCACAGGCTGCACTGGTGCATAATATTACGCCCGTGGTTTGTGTGGGCGAAACCCTGCAAGATCGCGAACAGGAAAAAACCCTTGCCGTCATTCAGGCGCAACTGGCCCCGGTACTGGCCCTGGGAGAGCAGGCGGTAAATAAAATGGTGATTGCCTATGAGCCTGTCTGGGCTATTGGTACGGGTCTTACCGCTTCGCCAGAACAGGCTCAGGAAGTGCATGCTTATATCCGTGCCCAGCTAAACGCGATTGGGGCCGGAAACGTTCAGGTTTTATATGGTGGCAGCGTTAAGGCTGCCAATGCGGCAAGTTTATTTGCCATGGCCGACATTGATGGCGCACTGGTTGGTGGCGCTGCGCTGGTTGCCGAAGAATTTTTGAATATTGCGACTGCTTAATATTTTTGGAGTTTTACTTTTATGCCTTCATATTTATATCCATTGCTAACCGTAGTACAGGTGATTGCTGCGTTAAGCGTCATTGTGCTCGTGTTGCTGCAACAGGGCAAAGGCGCCGATATGGGTTCTTCCTTTGGGGGTGGTTCCGCCGGTAGTTTATTTGGTTCCACGGGGGCGGCAAACTTTTTCTCGCGTGCAACCAAATGGGTTGCCGTGCTGTTTTTTGCAGCTACCGCAGGTCTTGCTTATTTGGGCAATTCATCGCCAGAATCAGCGGCAAGCCAAACTGGCGGCAGTGGTCTGATGGAAGGTTTTCAGCCACAAAATCCCGCTTTGCCAGTGGCGCCTCCCGGTGGTGATGCTGTTCCGGCGGCACCTGCGGCCAGCAATCCTGCTGTACCTGCCGCTCCTGGCAGTGGCCTGGCAACGCCTGCTGCGCCAGCGTCAGTTGCTGTACCTGCGCCTGTTGCCCCGGCCGGGCAAACAGCGACAGTTGCACCAGAAGCAGAAGTGGCACCTGCGGCATCTGCCACGCCTGAAACTGTTGTAGAAACGCCAACAGAAATCGCACCGGTTTCTGAAAATTCAACAGAAAATACGCAGCAGTAACAATTTTCTGGGAAATGCGTTATAATTTAATGCTTTCCAGAACACACTTCATGCTCATGTGGTGGAATTGGTAGACACGCTATCTTGAGGGGGTAGTGGCGAAAGCTGTGCGAGTTCGAGTCTCGCCATGAGCACCATCGGTTTAAAATTAAACCGGTTAAAATGCAAAACCCTTGCTTTGTTAATAAAGCAGGGGTTTTTTGTTTGTGGCTGATACGCGGGTAATGCATCAAGGCAATCCGCTTTTTTGCTCCGATTGGCAATTTTGATATTTTCTTTTGCTTGAAAAATATGGAGGAAGTGTCATTGTTAACATGCGATTTTTTACCCTAATACCCGTTCTATTTTTTCATAGGCCTTTAGCAATTCCTCTGGGGTGGTTGAATAGGGGGGGATTAAATAAATCGTGTTGCCGATTGGCCTAAGTATCAGGCCTTCACGCATGAATTGCCTGGGCAGGGAACTGCCGGTATTGCGTTTGCCTTGTGCTGGTGTGGCAAGATCAAAGGCGGCAATAGTGCCTTGAATGCGGGTGTGCATAATATGCCTTCCATTGGCCTTAAGCGTTGCCAGGCCTTGCTGATGCGCTATATTAATGGCGTGCATGGCCTGTTGGGTTGCCTCGCTTTGCAGCAACCGGGTTGCGGTAACGGCAGCGGCGCAGGCCAGCGGGTTGGCGGTATAAGAATGACCATGTGAAAACGCATGCTTCCATTCATCACTTAAAAAAGCCTTATAAATTTTAGGGCTGGTAACCGTAAGGGCCAACGGCAGAAAACCGCCGGTGATGCCTTTGGATAAACACACAAAATCGGGGACGATGCCGGTTTGTTCCATGGCAAAATTACTGCCAGTACGCCCAAACCCGGTCATGACTTCATCAAAAATAAGCAGGCTGTCGTGTGCATGGATCAGCTCCCCCACTTTTTTGATAAATGACGGGCGACACATACGCATTCCGCTGGCACCCTGTACCAGGGGTTCAATAATAAGGGCGGCAATTTGTCCCGGGTTTTGTTCCAGATGGCTTTGCAAAATCGCTAAAGAGCGGGACTCTTTTTCTTCTGCGTCTTTGTCATTATCCCAGGTGGCCGGAAAAGGAATGCTTAAGACATTGAAAAACAATTCCCTGAAATGGTCATGGTAGCCACATTCCGAACCAACCGACATGGCACCAACGGTATCGCCGTGGTAGCCGCCTTCAAGACAGATAAATAATTTTCTTTCCTTGCCTTCCTTGTTCTTCCAATATTGGTAAGCCATTTTCAGGGCAACCTCAACACTGGTAGAGCCGTTGTCAGAAAAGAAAAAACGGGACAGGGCTGTTGGCAACAGGGGGCTCAGGGTTTCGCACAACTGTACGGCAGGCTCGTGGGTAAAACCGGCAAAAATAACATGCTCCAGTATGGTGGCTTGCTGGTAAATACTTTGTGCAATTTCCGGATGGGCATGACCATATAAATTAACCCACCAGCTGGAAATCAAATCCAGATAGGCATTGCCCTGTTCATCATACAGATAAGAGCCTTTGCCTTTTTTGATGGCCATCGGCAGGCCGGCAGTTTTCTCTTGGGTCAAGGGGTGCCAGACCCGTTTTTTATCACGCGAATTCAAGTTCATTGTTTCTATCCATATTAAATAAATTCAGTAGTTGGGGGCCTGGCTTAAGCGCTTGCAGGGCGTGTGTATTAATGGCGTCAAGCGGGGGGATTTCAGCCAGAACCGGGCTTTGCCCGAAATGCTCAAGCGTTTCCTTAAGCCGGGGGTTGCCGGGGCCGTTCAAAATAATTCCCGCTACGGGCATCTGTCGTGCGTGCAAGGCCTCAAGGCTTAGCAGGGTATGATTCAGGGTACCCAGTTTGGTACTGGCAACCAGTAGCACGGGCAGCCCAAGCGCCTGTGCCAGGTCTATCATGAGATATTGCCTGTTAAGGGGTACCATTAAGCCGCCGGCGCCCTCAACCACCAGACGGTGGACGGCGGGCAGCTTGATGGTGGTGATGTCTATATCACTGTTTTCTGCCTGTGCGGCAGTATGGGGAGATTCTGGCGCCTTGAATAGATAGCTTTCCGGATGCACCCGGTTTTTGATAATGCCTGCGACAAAAGTGCTGTCCGTGCCTTCGGTGCTGCCCGTTTGTATGGGCTTGAAATAATCGCTGCCAGTATGCAGACACAGCCAGGCGCTGGCCAGGGTTTTGCCTATGTGGGTGTCTGTGCCGGTAATAAAAACTTTCATGATCACCTTTATAGGGTTTTGAGGGCGGTAATGGTTTTTTCAATATCCTGTTCGGTATGGGTGGTGTTAAGTGCCAGGCGCAGGCGTGACTGCGCTGGCAGCACGGTTGGTGGGCGAATGGCCGACACAATAATGCCCTGGCTGGCCAGCTTTAGCTTGGCATCCAGGGTGCGTTTTTCGCCTTTTAAAATAACGGGCACGATGTGGGTGTTGGACAGTCCGGTATCAAAACCGGCGGCAGCCAACTCATTGCGTAAATGCTGTGCCATGGCAAACAGCTTTTGTCTTTCCGGCTGAAAATCAGGCACCCATTCCCAGGCTTTTTGGGCGGCACCCACCACAAGTGGGGAGGGGGCGGTTGAGTATACAAAGCCGGTGGTCTTGTTAATAATGTAATTGCTGATGTCCCGGCTGCAGGCAATGTACGCACCGCTCACCCCCAATGCCTTGCTGAACGTACCCATCACCAGGTGCGGTACCCCGTTAAACCGGATTTCAGTAGACAGGCCATAGCCTTGTGGGCCGAATAGTCCGGTGGCATGCGCCTCATCCAGATAGACAAATGCCTTATGTTCTTCTGCCAGTGCAACTATTTCATTTAAATGAGCTTTATCGCCATCCATGCCATAGACCGTTTCCGCCACAATAAATTTGGGGCGCGTTTCAAAATAATGGGCTTGCAGCAGGCCGGTCAGATGGCGCATGTCATTGTGTTGGTAACGAACCAGTTCGGCGCCACTTAAGAAAACGGCGTTATACAGGCTTGAGTGGTTTAACTGGTCAAAAAATACCAATGGCCGGGCGGCTAAAACCCGCTTGTCCAGCAGGCTGGCCAAGACGGTCAGGTTGGCCTGAAACCCTGAGCTGAATATCAGGGCCGCTTCGGTGCCTTTGTCTTGGGCTATGCGCTTTTCAAAAGCTTCGCAAAATTCGTTATTGCCTGACAGCAGGCGAGAGCCGGTGGCGCCCGCACCCCAACATTCTCCGGACTTGGTAGCGGCCTGTACCAGTGCTGGCTGTTGGCTAAGACCAAGATAATCATTGCTGGAAAAATCAATATGCGCTTTACCCTGGGGCAATAGAAAAAGCTGGCGGTAGCGGTTTTCAGTTTGCAGTTTACTGCAATACTGCTTGTATGAAGTAAGCATTATTCCTCTTTTGTGCTGCTGGGCTTGTATAAGAAGCCAGAAAGTCAAAAGAAGATTTTAATGCTTGGGCGAGGAGGTGTGTTTTGTTGTTTTTATGTTTTTTAACGTCGTTTTAATAAAAATTAACAGACGAAGAGTGATTTTATTGGTTTTGTTGGTTTTGTTGGTTTTGTGGCTGTGTGGCTGTGTTGCTGTGTGGCTTAAGCCCGTGCGCGGCAAACTTTGATTTTTAGAAAAGGTTGGCTTTTTCAGATGTTGCTGGCGAGTCGTTTTTTTTGCCAGATTGTCAGAAAAATTAATGCAATTTGTATGATTTGTTATTAAATAATTCGCAACCAACCAGTATAGTATCAATTTTTGTCCTCATTACAAAAGCCTAGGGTATTCCCTTGATTTTTATCAACAAAGACTACCGTTTTACTCAACTATTAAGAAGAAATAGTGTTTAATATTGAATATGAGCTTATAACTTATCGTATGATACGTAAGTATAGAAGTTTTTTTCACAGGAGAAATATATGTCTTTCAAAAAACTGGCACTTGCTGCTGTTCTGTCTGTTGCCGCAACCCCCGTACTGGCTGCTGAATGTGTTGTAGAAATTGAATCCAACGATGCCATGCAATTCAACACGAAAGAAATTTCCATTAGCAAAACATGCGAAGAATTTACCATTAACATGAAGCACGTAGGTAAATTGCCTGCAGCAGCCATGGGTCATAACGTTGTTATTGCCAAAACGGCAGAAATGCAAGCGGTTGCCAACGATGGCATTGCAGCGGGTGTCGCCAATAACTATGTTAAAGAAGGCGATGAGCGTGTGGTTGCAGCCACCAAACTAATTGGTGGCGGTGAATCCACAACCGTAACATTCCCTGTTAAAGACCTGGTAGAAGATACTGATTACACCTTCTTCTGCTCTTTCCCTGGTCACTCTGCCTTAATGAAAGGTGCTGTAAAACTGGTTGATTAATTTTTAGCCAAATCAAACTTCCTTTAAAAATCCCGCCGGGAAAGCGGGGTTTTTTGGAAATGATCAAGGCCTGAATTTCAATATTGAAATTCAGGCCTTTTCTTTTGATAATTCATCAAAAGAAACGTTTAAAATTCAACGGGTTGTTTATATAAGACAGTAATCAATCATTATTGTAAGGAAATGAAAAGTCAATAACTGTCATTAAAATTAGAAAAATTCGTAACCCATTGATTTGTAATGAGTTGTTTTTTATTGTACAAAACAGCAGGAATAGCCATAAAAGTAATTTAATGTAAGTCCTTCATTTTTTTTATATGATTGATGGGAATGGTCAGCTAAGGCAGCGAAGACTCGTATCTGTCTGGTATTAAAAAGGATTTGAGGATGAACAGGATTTACAAAAGCATTTTTAATGAACAAACAGGAACCTATGTAGCGGTTTCTGAAAACACAAAAAACAAGGGCAAAAAAGGAAATAAAGTACTGGCTGCAACAGCGTTGTCTGCCGCTTTGGGGTTTGGAGCGATGGGGTCTGCGCAGGCGCAGTTGGTGAGTGCTTGTACTGGCGTTAGTTTGCCCTCAAGTGTTGTCTCAGATATGGTCGTTGGAGACATTTTGTATCCAATTTTGACTGGTTTGCCGGTAGTTGGTCCCGTGGTTTCGCTGCTGGGAGTGGATGGTTTGCTTGCGCAGGTTGTAGACGGCGATCCTGTTAAACTTAATGTGCTTGACACTAGTGGCACGGTTTTATCTGATAACGCACCTTGTGAAACTACAGCAGATTCATACACCTTAAATACTGAAGGTGGTATTGCTATTGGCGGCAATAAAATTACCGGTTTGGGTGCAAATGGTATGGAAGCTGAAGCAACGGACATTACTTCAATTGCTTTTGGTAATTATTCTCAAGCCACTCAATCAAAAGCAATCGCTTTTGGGGAGGCGGCACAGGCAACAGGAGTAGGCTCGCTTGCGTTAGGTGCTGATGCGAAGTCTTCAGCGTTAAATGCCACTTCTTTAGGTACAAATGCACGAGCTAATGCTGCAAATTCAGTTGCGCTTGGTGCCGGTTCTGTTGCTACACAAGCTGATACCATTTCTGTGGGCCGGGCAGCTGGAACAGATGGTGTCAGTGATCCTGGTCTAACGCGCAGGATTACCAATTTGGCAGAAGGTATTACGCTTACAGATGCAGTTAATTTAGGTCAACTAAATGACGCCATTACTAATATCAATACCAATGGTCTTGTGCGTCAGCCTAACCCGTCAGACAACATTACTGTAGGTCAGGAAACACAAGGTGTTGCAGTGGATTTTTCGGGCAGCACTACAACTCCTTCAGGGGTAGAAGCCTATGATCGTAAATTGATTGGTGTGGCAGCCGGAGATATTACCAAGGCAGACAGCAACGAGGCGGTAACCGGTGGGCAATTGTATACAACGAATAAATATATTGCCGATGCGTTGGGTGGTGATGCTGCTGTCAATCTAGATGGTACGTTAAAAGCGCCTGAGTATGAACTTACTTATGGCACCCCCGGTTTGACGGCAGGTAAGCACGATAACGTAGGTTCAGTGCTGGGTGAGTTGGCTGGTCATGTGGGCAGCAATGCCGTCAATATTGCGAATAATACGACCAATATCACCAAGTTGTTGGATGGTGAAGTAGGTATTGTTAAACAGGATGCCGCAACGCGCGACATTACGGTAGGCAGTGAAACCGATGGTACGGTTGTTGATATTGCCGGTACAGATGGCGTGCGTACCCTGACCGGCCTGAAAGATGGTGCGCTTTCGGGAGCCAGTACCGATGCGGTGACAGGCGCGCAGTTGTTCACCACCAATACCAATCTGGGTAAAACGCTGGATGTATTGGGGGCTAGTATCGACCCTATAACTGGC
>JAVESC010000103.1:0-7864 GCA_034006805.1 Advenella sp. | reverse complement strand
TGACTTGCGCTGTGAGGATCATGCCGCGCTTTATCATGCTTTGCGGGTCGCACAAAAAGTGTATTGTGTGTTTGTTTTTGATACCGATATTCTAAATGCCCTGCCCAGCCGTAAAGACCGCCGGGTTGAATTTATTCATCAAAGCGTTCTGGCTCTTGATGCCGGCTTGCATGCCTTGTCCTTGCAGGCCGGCGGGCAGGGCAGTGGGCTGATTGTCAGGTATGGGGCGGCCCGGGATTGCATTCCCGAATTGGCCCGGCAGCTGGGCGTGCAGAAAGTATTCACCAATCGCGATTATGAACCGGTGGCCATCGCGCGTGACCAAAGGGTGGCGGCCAGCCTTGATGTCATGGGTATCGGGTTTGCCGATTTCAAGGATCAGGTGGTTTTTGAAACCCATGAGGTGTTGACGCAGGCGGGCAAGCCATACAGTGTTTTCACTCCTTACAAGAATGCCTGGCTGAAGAAAGTCGATGATTTCCAGCTTAAAGCCTATCCGGTTGAAAAATATGCCGCCCGGCTGGCCAGCAAACCACGAGGGGAAAGTATCCCTTCATTGGAACAGATGGGTTTTGAGTCTGGCACTTGGGAATCATTGCCTATGCCGGCAGGCAGCAGCGGTGCGCAAACCCTGTTTGAAGACTTCAGCACCCGGATGGCGCGCTATAAAGAGGCGCGTGACTTTCCGGCGGTCAAGGGGGTGTCGTACCTGTCGGTACATATCCGTTTTGGTACGGTGTCTGTGCGCAAACTGGCCCGTTTTGCCCTGCAACACAACAATGACGGCGCGGCTACCTGGCTGTCAGAGCTGATCTGGCGAGAGTTTTATCAGGCCATTCTGTATCATTTTCCGCATGTCGTGAACCGTTCTTTCCAGCGTGCCTGTGACCGCATTGTGTGGGACCATAACCCCGCGTATTTTGCGGCCTGGCGTGAAGGCAGGACAGGTTATCCGATTGTGGATGCCGCCATGCGTCAGCTGAACCAGACCGGTTATATGCATAACCGGTTGCGCATGATCACCGCTTCATTTTTGTGCAAGGATCTGGGTATTGACTGGCGTGAAGGTGAAAAATATTTTGCCGATAAACTGAATGATTATGACCTGGCCTCGAATAACGGCGGCTGGCAATGGGCCGCCTCTACCGGGTGTGACGCCCAGCCCTGGTTTCGCATCTTCAATCCGGTGACCCAGTCAAGAAAATTTGATCCCGAAGGTAAATTCATCCGGCGTTATGTGCCCGAGCTGAAGCAGGTGCCTGATAAGGCCATTCATGAGCCCTGGCTGATGGCAGGCGTGTACTTGCCACCTATTGTGGATCATGCCCAGGCACGAGAACGCACCCTGTTGCGATACGGGGTGCTGAAAGCGGGCGATTAAGCCCAGGAAGCGGGTTGCCACGCCGGCAGGCAGCATGCTTGCCGGCACATGACACCGCTGGTCAGGTGTTGGTGTTGTCGATAACTGTGGCGCTTGCCGCGGTTTTGCATTCGGCGATGGCATAGTGCCGCGTTGCTTCATCGGCAAACATGGGGCTGGTACCAATAATTTGACCATTACCGGCTTTCAGGTTGAAGAAAAATTTGCCATTTGAAGATGTTTCGGCCACATAATGGTCGTCTTCGGTACAGTTTTTTTGTACGGAAGCCAGGCCATTTTTGGCGGCGGCAACGGTGGTGTATTGTTCGCTGCTCAGGATGGTGGAACCATTTTCAGCTTTCAGTGAAAAATGAAACTGGCCATTGCTTGATTTTTTTAGCTCGAAAGACGCAGACATGTTGGACTCCTTGAAAGAGGGACAAATCGGTGTTGGGAACAGAAAAATCCTATACAAGCTATCATAATGACCTTCAGGATAAAAAGAAATCTTTTCAGAATGTATTCTTAAGATTTTAATTTTCCGGTTGGTGATGGTTACTCTCTTGCCGTTGGAAAAGGTGGTTTAAATGAAGAAGATTTATCTGGCCGGGCCCGATGTATTCCGGCACGATGCCGTTGAATATGGCCAGCAGCTTAAGGCCCTTTGTGAGTCATTCGGTTTTGCGGGCTTGTATCCGCTGGATAATCATGCCCCGGCGGGGCTGGATAAGCCGTTGCTGGCGCACTGGATTTACCAGTCCAATATCGGGCTGATCCGCCAGGCAGATGCCGTCATGGCCAATGTCAATGCTTTTCGGGGGCATGAGCCCGATTCGGGCACGGTGTTTGAAGTGGGGTTCGCCATTGCCTTGGGCAAGCCGGTTTGGGTGTATACCCATGATGGCCGGTCGCTGGTGGAGCAGGTTTCGCTTGGCCATGAACAGGGGCGTGATATTGATGCACACGGTTTTACGGTTGAGGATTTTGGCCTGAACCTGAATCTGATGATTGCCTGCAGCACCAGGGTGGTGGTGGGCGATGCCCGGGATTGCCTTGAAAAAATGGTGGCCGAACTGACCTGATGCTGTTGATGTTAATGGGGTCCCCGGCGCATAAGGCCGGGTTTTGGGCAATGACTGGCGTTAAGCCGGATCAGCCGGTTTCTTTTTTGCAGCCGCTTTTTTAGCGGCTTTTTTCTTTTCAGGCAGGGCCAGCATGGTGCCGCGGCAGTTTTCCGCACCACACAGGCATTGGTATTGCTTTTTCAGTTTGGCGGTCAGTTTGTCGTCAATTACCAGGCCATAATCGTAAAACAGTTCTTCACCGGCTTTAATATCCTTTTTGGCAAACACATAAACCCGTTTACCGTGGCGCCCTTCCTGGGTTTCACAGTTGGGGTCGCAGCTGTGGTTGATCCAGCGTGCATCGTTGCCACGCTGGCCACCATCAATGATTTTGCCCGAGCTTAATGAAAAGAAAAAGGTATGGAACGGATCATCGGGATTGACCGGAAACATGGCATCGGCCTGTTCGGGCGTAATGCGTTTGCCGGTGTATTCGATGATTTTGGTACCGGCGGGAATATCCCGCAGGGCAAACACCCCGTTGCCATGCAGCGAGGATTGGCGTACTTCATGCCATGGAGCACCGTTAACCTGTTTTTCCGGTTTAGCCATTTTTGGGTACACCGAAGCAGTGGTTCAGGGTGGGAAATGAACCATCACGGACCTGGCTGGCATAGGCTTCAACACCCTGGCGGATGGTTGCCTGCACGTCCGAAAATTGCTGGGCAAATTTTGGAATACGTGAACCGCTTAAATTGAAGATGTCTTCGGCCACCAGAACCTGGCCATCACATTCAGGCGAGGCGCCAATGCCAATGGTGGGGATTTTGACGTTTTGCGTAATGCGGCGGGCCAGCGGTTCGGCAGTGCCTTCAATCACGATTCCCCATGCGCCGGCCTGTTCCTGGGCAATCGCGTCATTGAAGATGCGGTTGGCGGCTTCTTCGCTTAAACCTTGTGCCTTGAAACCGCCCATGGTGTTGACGTACTGGGGCATTAAGCCGATATGGGCCAGTACGGGAATGCCACGGTCAACCAGGAAACGGGTGGTTTCGGCCAGGTATTCACCGCCTTCAAATTTCACGGCATCGGCGCCACTGGTTGACAGCATTTTGGCGGCATTGCGAAAAGCCTGTTCGGGGGATTCCTGGTAACTGGCAAAAGGCATGTCCACCACAATGCAGGCCCGTTGGGTGGAACTGACCACCGCTTTGGCATGGGCAGAAAGCTGCTCGACGGTAATGGACAGCGTATCATCCATGTTGTAGCCCACCATGGCGGTTGAATCGCCAATCAGGATCATGTCCATGTATTCGTCAAGAATACGGGCAAAGGGCGCAATATAGGAGGTCAGGGAGACAATTTTTTTCTGGCCCTTGTAGGCCATCAGCTGAGGGACAGTGATGCGTTTGATGTCAGCGTGAACACTCATTTAAAAATTCCTTGAAGGTGAATGCAGCAGGAAGAATGCGGATAGTTTAACGTGTATTGCCGGCAAGTTCAGACAGGGGTGAATAAAATATTGATATTATCGAAGAATCTCCAATCATTTGTTTATAAATTGCCATGACTTCCCTACCTACACAAAATACCGCCATGAATGGCGCCCAGGTTCTTCTGGAAACGCTGATCGCCAATGGCGTTGATACCATTTTTGGCTATCCGGGCGGTGCCGTGCTGCCGCTTTATGATGCCCTTTACGCCGAACCGCGCATCCGTCACGTTCTGGTTCGCCACGAACAGGCGGCCATGCACGCGGCCGAAGGTTATGCCCGCTCTACCGGCCGCACCGGCGTGGTGCTGGTAACCTCCGGGCCCGGCATGGCCAATACCACTTCCGGCCTGCTCGATGCCCTGTGTGATTCGATTCCGGTGCTGTGCATCAGTGGCCAGGTAGCGACCGGTGCGATTGGTACTGATGCGTTCCAGGAATGCGATGCCGTGGGCATTTCCCGCCCGGTCACCAAATGGAATGCACAAATCAGGCGGGTTGAAGACGTGGCCGGCCTGGTGGCCAAAGCCTATAACCTGACCGCGTCCGGACGTCCCGGCCCGGTACTGATTGATTGTCCCAAAGATATCCAGATGGCCAAGGCACCTGAAATCAGTGTCGAGGCAAGTGGTGAAGTACCGGTTAGCGCGGTTTCCCAGGTCGCACCATCGGTGTTGCAGGCGGCCACTAAACGGGCGGCGGCCTTAATCGTGAATGCCCGGCGGCCGGTATTCTATGGCGGCGGCGGCCTGATCAACTCTGGCCCCGATGCCTGCGAAGTGTTTAGCAATATGGTGAATTACCTGGGTGCGCCCTGCACCCTGACGCTTATGGGGCTGGGCGCTTTCCCCGGCACCGACAGGCAGTTTCTGGGTATGCTGGGCATGCACGGCACGCTTGAAGCCAACCTGGCCATGCACCATGCCGACCTGATTGTTTGCGTGGGCGCCCGTTTTGACGACCGTATTACCGGGCGCCTGTCTGATTTCTGCCCGCACGCCACCAAGATCCACCTGGATATCGACCCGGCATCTATTGACAAGGTGGTGCGGGCCGATGTGGCGCTGGTGGGCGATTGCTATCCTTTGCTGAAAGGGCTGTTTACTGAAGTCAAAGCGCTGGAGCGCGACAATACCCTGCTGGATGACTGGTGGACACGTATTGGCAAATGGCGTGAAAAAGATTGCCTTGGCTTTACGCCTTCTGAAACCCATATTTTGCCGCAACACTTGCTGAGTACGGTGAATGCCTTAATTGAAAACCGTGATGCCATTGTGAGCACCGATGTGGGCCAGCACCAGATGTGGGCGGCCCAATACCTGAAATTTAACCAGCCCAACCGCTGGCTGACCTCGGGGGGTGCCGGTACCATGGGTTATGGGGTGCCGGCTGCCATTGGCGCGCAAATTGGCAACCCCGATTCGCTGGTGGTGTGCATTAGTGGGGATGCCTCGGTACTCATGAATATCCAGGAGCTGGCCACGGCCACCCAGCACCGTACCCCCGTCAAGATTATTTTGTGTAATAACCAGCACATGGGCATGGTGCGCCAGTGGCAGGAACTGATTCACGATGGCCGATACAGCCACAGTTACAATGATTCGATGCCCGATTTTGTGGCGCTGGCGCGATCGTTTGGCTGGGAAGCCGCCCAGGTGTCCGACCCTAATGAACTGGAAGCGGCAGTGCAAGAATGTCTGGATGCCGAAGGCCCGTATTTTCTGGATGTGCGGGTCCAGGCCCAGGAAAACTGTTTCCCCATGATGCCAGCCGGATACGGTCACCAGCAGGTGATGTTGTCCGAAGATAACTGGTATGTGGAGGAATGATAAATTTCTTGTTGCCCCGCTCTTGCGTGGGTGCTGATTTTTATCTTCAAATTTAAACTTTTTTCCGCAGCAGGATGGCGTGCGCCTGGCTAACCTGTTGCTGAAAACGGGGGATATCCACTTTGATGATTTCCCAAAGATCCATGGCTTCCAGATTTATGATTTCCAGATTTTTTTGGCCATCCAGTAATTCATCAAAGCGGGCCATTGCCGAAAAAGGGATTTGTGAATTGGCTTTGGCGTACAGTTCGTAAAACTGGCAAAGTGCACGACAGGACTGACCGATGTTGGCCAGTTCGTGCAGGCTTGAAGTTTGGGCCGGGATATTGGACAGGAAGTTGATTTCACTGATGTTACCGGTGTGGACTTGAAGGCGGTTGATGGCTTCAAGAATTTGAGCTAAATAGTGTTGCAAAGGCTGCCGGTTGGGACGCATTGCGGGTACCTTGTTTAAATACAAGTATTAATTCTAAACAATCATTTAAATAATCAATTTGATCCAGATTAATAAGTCCTTGGATATTGCTTTTAATTTTTAATTTAAATAGGTAATCAGTCTGGCGGCTTATGGCCTGTATCGTTTAATCAGGAATTGACATCCTCCCCGCGCTAACGGGCGGCGATGCCTACGGCGCTCAAACAAAAACTGCTTGAGTCGCTTCGGCGGGTTCCTGCTTCAATAAGCAAAGCGGTCGGCCAGCCCCTCAAGGTGGCATTCTTTCAGGATTTGCAACTGGCGCTCGCGGGCGCTTTTTTTGAAGCCACCCGTTTTTTTGGCAATGATCAACTCGTTTTTCATGGAGTGTTCCCAGCCTACCAGTTCAGTCACGGTTAGCTGGTAGCCACGGGCCTCCAGTTGCAGGCAGCGTAAGACATTGGTGAGCTGGCTGCCAAATTCACGGGTATGAATCGGGTGACGCCACAGTTCGGACAGGGGGGTTTTGCCCAGCGTACTGCCTTTGTTGGTACGCAGGGCGGCCGCCACTTCGGCCTGGCAACAGGGCACCAGCACAATATATTGCGCATCCCGGTTCAGGGCAAAGCGGATGGCGTCATCAGTGGCGGTATTGCAGGCATGCAGGGCTGTCACGATATCAATTTTTTCGGGCAGCTGGGTTGAGGTCATCGACTCTTCTACGGTCATGGCCAGAAACGACATGCCTTCAAACCCCAGCCGCTGCGCCAGCGCTTCTGATTTGTCCACCAGTTCGGCACGGGTTTCAATGCCGTAAACATGCGCACCGGTGTGCTCTTTCAGGAACAGGTCATACAAAATGAAACCCAGGTAAGACTTGCCCGCGCCATGGTCCACCAGGCTCAGGCTGTCTTTTTGCTTAAGCACATCGGCCATTAAAGGTTCAATGAACTGGTACAGGTGATATACCTGTTTAAGCTTGCGACGCGTGTCCTGGTTGATTTTTCCGTCACGGGTCAGGATATGGAGCTCTTTGAGCAATTCAATCGATTGCTGGGGCTTTATTTCGGGGATCAGGCTCATTGCTTATACAGTCATTGAAAAAATACGGGTGCCGGGCTGCTCGCGCAGCATGCGCAGGTCAAAGGCCATGCAGATATTGCGTGAAAACGTGCGGCCCTCTTCGGTAATATCAATCCCGTTGGGCAAAATGTTGATCAGGCCATCGGTTTCCATTTCGCGCAGGCGCTCAATCACCTGGGGCAACTCTGGAAATTGCTGTTCGGGCTGGTCCCAGCGGGTGGATTGCAGGCACATCAGGTTCAGGATATGCCGGCGGATAACCAGGTCTTCCTGGTCCAGGATATGGCCCCGGTAAAGCGGCAATTCGTCTTTTTCCAGACGGGCATAATAGTCCTCAAGCACTTTTTCATTCTGGGCGAAGGCATACCAGGCATCGCTAATGGCAGAAACACCCAGGCCGATCATGAGTTGGGTTGATGAAGAGGTATAGCCCATAAAGTTGCGGTGCAGTTTTTTATTCAGCATGGACTGGTAAAGCTCATCGGTGGGCAGGGCAAAGTGGTCCATGCCAATTTCAACATAACCCAGTTCTTCCAGCAGCTTTTTGCCGTTTTCATACAGGGCGCGTTTTTCTTCGCCGCTGGGCAAATCATTTTCATCGTAACCGCGCTGGCCAACTCC
>JAVESC010000102.1:0-8073 GCA_034006805.1 Advenella sp. | reverse complement strand
CGCCGTGTTGATTCCGGCAACAAAAAAACCGCTTAGATTTTTTTCTAAGCGGTTGATTTGATTATGTATTCTGCTGGTGGCTCTTCCCCGATTCGAACGGGGGACCTGCGGATTATGATTCCGTCGCTCTAACCGACTGAGCTAAAGAGCCAATTACTTAAATAAGATCAAGTAAGAACGTAATTATGCATGTTCTCTTATGAAAAAGCAATGGTTTTTTATGTCACTCTTAAAAAACCAACATTTATAGGGTTTTAATATCATTTTTACAACAGTACAACTGATACACTTCAAGATTGTTTCTTTACTTTCACTTAACGCGTATGCCTACATTTCCGCAAACCAGTATTGACTGGACTAAAAAATTGATTGGTTTCGATACCACCAGCCGTTATTCAAACCTTGAATTGATTGAATATATCAAGGCTTATCTCTCGCGCTGCGGGGTAGAAAGCTTTCTGGTGTTTAATGAAGACGGGAAAAAAGCAAACCTGTTTGCAACGATTCCGTCTGCGGCCGGCGAGTCCCTGGTGGGCGGGCTGGTATTGTCTGGGCACACCGATGTGGTGCCGGTAGACGGACAGGACTGGAGCAGTGAGCCTTTTGTAGCGAAAGAGCATGAGGGGCGGCTGTACGGGCGAGGCGCCTGCGACATGAAGGGCTTTATTGGCACAGTCCTGGCCCTGGTGCCTGAATTTACCAAAGCCAGGCTTAAAGCACCGCTTCATCTGGCCTTTTCCTTTGACGAAGAAATAGGCTGCCTGGGTGCGCCCCTCTTGCTAAAAGAACTGGCGCAAAAGGGAATTAAACCGGCGGGCTGTATTGTGGGTGAGCCTACAAGCATGCGGCCGGTCGTGGCGCATAAGGGCATTAGCGCGTACAAATGTATCGTGCATGGGTGTGCCGCGCATTCCTCATTAACCCCGGTGGGTACAAATGCGATTGAATATGCCGCGCGTATTATTTGCATGTTCCGTGACCTGACAGATGAAATAAAGCAAAAAGGGCCATTTGATGAGTATTTTGATGTGCCCTTTACAACCGGACAAACCAGCACCATACAGGGTGGCAATGCCATCAATACGGTGCCCGCGCATTGTGAATTTCTTTTTGAATACCGTACGTTACCGGCACAGTCACCCACAGAAATTCTGGGGCGGATTGAATCTTATATTAATGACGTCCTGGTGCCGCAAATGAAAAAAGAAAACCCCGATGCCGGTATTGAGCTGATTAAGCTGGCGGGTGCGCCCGGTATGGAAACGGCAGAAAAAGAAGCGATCATGCAATTGGTGCGTGGCCTGAGCAAAGAAACAGACATTGCCAAAGTCGCTTATGCAACGGAAGGTGGCCTGTTTCAGCAGGCGGGTATCCCAACGGTTATTTGCGGACCGGGCAGTATAGAACAGGCGCATAAGGCTAACGAATATATTGCCCTGGAGCAGTTGGCCACATGCGAGGCGTTTTTAAGAAGTGTTTGTGCCAGTCAGCAAGTGGCGTGATGTGGCGGGTTATCCGGCGGGGTTTTTAGCCGGATATGCGGCAAGCCCTGCGGTCTAGGGGGAAGGTGGCAGGCACGGGAAAAAGAACATAAATAAGCATTAAAAAAACGCAGCTACAATAAGTATAGGGCTGCGTTTTTTATGTTAACGAGTGCCGTTTAATTTGCCTGTTGTAGTGCACGCAGGATTTTTTGTCCGGCACGGCCATCGGCGTTCAGGCCCAGTCTGGCTTGTTCGGCTTTGATTGCTTCACGGGTTTTGCTGCCAATCAGGCCGTCCGCTTCACCAATGTCATGGCCTTTGTTAAGCAATATTTTCTGCAAAGTAACCCGATCGGTACGTGACAGGCCCAGGTCGTCAGTAGGCCAGGCGGTCTTGAAGGGGCCTTCACCTTTTAATCGATCAGACAAGTGGGCAATGGCAAGCGCATAGCTTTCGGCTGCGTTATAGCTGTAAATAACGTCAAAGTTTTTGAAAACCAGGAAGGCAGGGCCGTTGGCGCCGGCAGGGGTAAGCAGGCCGGCTTGCATGGAAGCGGGGGCCAGGTTGTTTAGAGGTTGGCCATTGATATCGGTAAGGCCTTTGTTGATCCAGGTTTGCAAGGACCGTTTCTTTTTACGGCCTTCACCGGCAATGGGGAAATTATCAGGCAACTTTACTTCAAACCCCCAGGGCTGGCCGCTTCTCCAGCCATTTTTAGCCAGGTAATTGGCTGTAGAAGCCAGTGCATCTGTCGTATTGTCCATCAGGTCGCGGTGTCCGTCGCCATCAAAATCAACCGCCAGCCGTTCAAAGGTGGTTGGCATAAATTGGGTATGTCCGAAAGCACCTGCCCATGAGCCAACCAGTCGATCGGGTGCAATGTCGCCTGATTGCAGTATCCGCAGCGCGGCGAAGAATTCTTTCTGGAAAAAAGCCTGCCGGCGTCCGTAGCAGCTTAGGGTTCCCAAAGCTTGCACTAACGGATATTTGCCAAAAGTCTGGCCAAAATTGCTTTCCACGCCCCAGACAGCCACTACGGTTGCCGGGTCAACGCCGTATGTTTTCTGGATTCGGTTCAGCGTATTCTTGTGAAGGGCAAGGTTTTGCAGGCCCTCCTGGATGCGTTGTTCATCGACCAGGGCGGCCAGGTAGTCCCAGATGGGGTGTTTGAATTCGGGTTGATAATCCAGTTTTTCCAGAATGCTCATGTCAGGCACAACATGGGCGGTAAACCGTTTGAAAGACAGGTTGGAAACCCCCGCTTTTTGTGCTGCAGGTTGTAGTTTGTTCAGGCAGGCGGTAAAGTCGGTGGTTTGTGCCTGAATTGGCAGGCTGGTGCACAATAAGATGGAAATGAAAGAAAATAAGCGGCCAAAGTGCGCAGTTGTTGATTTTTCCTGGGAATAACGGGGCATGAAGATCTCTCTGGTTTTTCCTGAGTTTAATAGATTGTAGCAGTATGAAGTATTTGCATTCACCCAGTACTTTTTTTTCTGTAACTTCTGAGGAATATCCTGCTAATATCAGACTTGGGTTTTTTCCTTCAATTTTTGGCAGGCTGTGGTAAAACACGGGTAAAATTGCAGTTCGGAAAAAGTAGTATAAGATAAATAAAATAAACTTTTTCTAAAATACAATGTCTTTTATCTTGTGAAAAAGCTTTAAAACCAAATATACAAGGTTGTAGCGCATGAAAGGGTAAGCGTTTTTTATGTTCAGGTATAAGTCCGCTCATAAAACCGACTGTTAATTTATATAAACCAGGCAGTAAGACGCTGTCTGGTTTTACTGAAAAGAGATTGTGTCGCATGAAGTTTAAAGTGTTAGTAGCTGCGTTGGCATTCATTGCCACCTCCGGGTGTGTGTATGCCGATTCTGAAACCATCAGCAAGGTTGATCAATTGGGTCAGAGCCAGGTCACTCAGCCGCTGTTGGTCCGGCAATCGGCCGAAATGGTAGCTGGCAAAACCGAATTGGCAATGTCAGGCAATCTGAAAAAGCCCCTAAAGCAAGCGCTTTCCCCAGATATCGAGCATGCCAAGGCAGCGATCATTGTTTCCAATATCCTGACTCGTTTCGAATATGATAAAAAACCGCTGGATACTAAAATGTCCAATGCGGTTTTTGATGAATACCTAAAAATGCTCGACCCGTCAAAAATGTTTTTCCTGAAGTCGGATGTCGAGAAGTTTTCTGCCGTGAAAGACCAAATGAACGATATGCTGCTGAGTGGTCGCCTGCAAATTCCATTTGATATTTTTGAAATTTACCGGGATCGTGTAGAACAGCGTTTTGATCATGTCCTGTCTACCCTGAAAGATGACTTTGATTTTTCAGTTGATGAATCTTTTGAGCTTGATCGCAAAAAAAGCAAATGGGTTGAAACCAATGAGGAAATCAACGATTTGTGGGGTAAGCGTGTCAAGAATGATTATTTAAGATTGAAGCTGGCTGGCAGTACAGATGAAAAAATCAAGGAAACCTTACGAAAGCGTTATATTAATAATCGCAACCAGATTTTACGCATGGGCAATGAAGACGTCAGTGAGATGTTCATTAATGCGTATGCCAGCAGTACAGATCCGCACACCAATTATTACAGTCCTTCTTCAGCCAAAAATTTTGATGTGCAAATAAGCCTGTCTGTTGAGGGGATTGGTGCTGTACTGCAAAAGCGTGATGAATATGGGCAAATCCGTGAAGTGGTGCCTGGGGGGCCTGCCGCCAAGTCCGGCCAGATTCAGCCAGGTGATCGCATCGTTGCTGTAGGCCAGGGGCCAAAAGGTCCCATGGAAGATGTGGTTGACTGGCGCCTTGATGATATCGTCAATAAAATTCGTGGCAAGCGTGGCAGTACGGTCAGAGTTGAAATCATCCCTGCCGAGGGGGGGGTTGATGGCAAGCAAAAAGTGGTCACTTTAGTCCGTCAAAAGGTAACCCTTGAAGACCAGGCGGCCAAATACAAAATTATTGAAATTGAAAATGATGGGCAAATCCAAAAAATAGCCATTATTACTATACCCAGCTTTTATGAAGACTTTGATGCCCGTGCCCGTGGTGAGAATAACTATAAAAGTGTGACGCGTGATGTTCGAGTCATTCTTGAAGAGTTGAACAAGGCCAATATTGACGGCATTGTTCTTGACATGCGCAATAATGGTGGGGGTTCCCTGACTGAAGCGGCGAACCTGAGCGGGCTGTTTATTGGTGGTCCAAACCCCATTGTGCAGGTTCGTACGGCAGAAGGTTCTGTGTCCAATGTTCGTAGCATAAAAACAGACATGGTGTGGGACAAACCTTTGGCGGTTCTGGTTAATCGTATTTCGGCCTCGGCCTCTGAAATTTTTGCAGGTGCCATGCAAGATTATGGGCGTGGTGTGGTGCTGGGTGACCCCACCTGGGGTAAAGGGTCCGTGCAAACCATTCGTGGCCTGAATGAATTTTTGCGTCGTCCGCAAGATGAAGAGCTGGGTTCCCTGAAGTGGACAATCCAGAAGTTTTTCCGTGTTAACGGAAGCTCAACGCAGGTGAAGGGTATTGTGCCCGATATCATCTTCCCAACCATGTTTGATGCCAAGGAAATGGGTGAGTCAAGTTATGAAAATGCCATGCCCTGGAGTGCGATTGATCCTGCTTCGTACAAGCCCGTTGGAGATCTGAAGCCAACCATTGTGAATCTATCCCGTTTGCACAAAGATCGGGTAAGTGAGTCAGGAAGCTGGGCATTAATGAAAGATGAGCTGGACTATGCACGTAAGCTGTCTGATCAGAAAGTCATTTCCCTGAATTATCAAACCCGTCTTGAAGAACGTGAAAACATGGAGGCCCAACGCAAGGATTTTGAAGCCCGGCGTAAGGAATTGGGCGAGTCTGATATAGGTAATTTCCGCCTTGATGATGGTTTGCAGGCAGGTGAAGGTAATCTGAAAGAAGAATTGGCCAATGAGAAAAAACGCAAAGACAATATTGATATTGCTGCAAAAGAAGCGGCCAATATTGTGGCAGATATGGTTAACTTGAAGTAATAAACCACAGGCAAGAAGTAAGCCAGAAGCATTGCGGTTTACTTCTTGCCACCTTAACGTCATGTACCATGAAAATATTATTGTTAGGGAAAAACGGCCAGCTTGGCTGGGAATTGCAACGCGCATTGCAACCTTTGGGAGAGGTGTTTGCCTTATCCCGTCATAATGAGAATGGTTTGTGCGGTGATTTGTCAGACCTTCACGGACTGGCCAAAACGATTGAGTATTTGAAACCTGACGTTGTGGTTAATGCAGCCGCCTATACAGCCGTAGACAAGGCCGAATCAGATCGTGAACAGGCGTTTTTGGTTAATGCGCGGGCGCCTGCGGTAATCGCTCAAGCCCTGAAAGCCCACCATGGTTTACTGGTGCATTATTCCAGTGATTATGTTTTTGATGGCACTGGTGAGTCGGCTCGTACAGAGTTGGCGCCTGGCAATCCCGTCAATTACTACGGTTATACCAAACTGGAGGGCGAACGGGAAGTTGCCCATTCAGGGTGCGGGCATTTTATTTTTCGTACCAGCTGGGTTTATGGCATACATGGTGGCAATTTTGCCAAAACAATGATTAAACTGGCCAGGGAAAAAGAAAAGCTGGCTATTGTGAATGACCAGATCGGTGTACCCACCGGAGCAGACCTGATTGCGGACATCACGGCACATGCCGTCAGGTCCTATTTTAATGAGGCGTCTGGGCCAGCTCGTAGCGCATTAAGTGGCCTATATCATCTTGTGCCTGACGGAGAAACCGCATGGCTGGCCTATGCCAATTTGATCTTCGATCAATTACGAGCCAAAGAAGAGGCATTGGTACTCAAAGAGGTTGTGCCGGTTTCCACCGCCCACTATCCCATGCCAGCCAGGCGTCCCTTAAATTCACGATTGAACAATAACAAAATCAAAGAAGTGTTCAACTTGCATATGCCCGACTGGGAGCCGGGCGTGTGCCGATTGGTGGAAGAGCTGGTGGTTTAATGGGTGTTGGGGTTACTGGCGAGCTCCAGGTCATAAAAAATATGGCTGGCATCAATGAATTTATACAGGCAATGTCCAAGGTCTACATAGCCGCTTTCCTCAAAGCGTTGCTGCATGAACGCCAGCATGCTTCTTAGGTTATCCAGCAGCGACGTAATCTGACTGGTTTCAAAACTCCATAAGCGGGTATTGAACTGCAGGAAGATATGACCGGTTTGTTCTGATGAATAGGATGATGGATAAGAGTTGGGCAATATGAACTTGTTTTTGCTTTCGGGTTTGCTGGCGGCAAGCGCATGAACCGCAGACTCAAAAGTTTGGCCTGGTCTGATGAAAAACAGCCGTTTTACTTTATTAAAAATCTGATGCTGTTGTGCGACTTCCAGAAACCAGATCAGGCTTGTTAGCTCGGTAAGGGGGGTAGCGTCTTTGGGGGCAGGGTACTGCTCAATAATCTTTTGGATGATTTCGTTATTATTGTATTCCATCAAAATATCGATGTTTTTTAATAAACCGGTTTTCCGCTTGTCATTTAAAGCCGTGGCACCATGTTCAATCACCGATATCAATGAACCCTTGGCTGAGTGATTAATGCTGTTGACCGTGGCTAGAAGCTGATCGTAAGCACTTGGGGCTGATTCGTTGGCAGGAACGGTTACTTCCGCCTCATTGGCAATGGAATTGTTGTCAAGGTTATTAATTGCACAGGGAATAATAAAAGCAAAAGTCATGGTGTTGCTAAGAGGCCAAAAATTAGTGTAAAACGTTCCATTCTACACGCTTGTGCAGCTTGATGAACTGGTTTTGTTGTTTCAGAGCGCGTAAGCAGTGTTGCAAGAGTAAGGATACAATAGGGGTTTATCAATTAAGCGGGTTAAACATATGCGAACGATTCAACCTTCAGAAGAAGCGGCAATCCTGGGAAAAACAAAACGGTGGGTGGAAAAGGCGGTTATTGGTCTTAACTTGTGTCCTTTTGCCAAAAGTGTTTATGTAAAAAATCAGGTGCGGATTGCAGTTACCGGTGCAGAAACGGTAAAAGAGCTGCATCAGGTATTGGCTCAGGAATGTGAGAACCTGATTGAAGCCGACCCTGAAGTGCTGGATACCTGTTTGCTGGTGGTGCCGCATGTATTTGAAGATTTTTATGATTTTAATGATTTTCTGGATATTGCAGAGCTTACCCTTGAAGAGCTGGAACTGGTGGGTGAGTTGCAGATAGCCAGTTTTCATCCTGATTACCAGTTTGCCGACACAGAGCCTGATGATATTAGTAATTATACCAATCGCTCACCTTATCCCATTTTGCACCTTATTAGAGAATCAAGCCTTGATAATGCCACGCAGCAATATCCTGATGCCAGTGCTATTTTTGACAGCAACATAGAAAAAGTCACGCAATTGGGGGTTGATGGCTGGAAAAAAATGCTGGAAGACGATAAAAACGTGTAATGCATTGAAATAAATGTGTTTCTTTGGCAGTGGATTTATTTTGTTTTTGTGTTATTATTCTAATCAAGCTGTATATCTGGTTAACTGAAGGTTTTCTGGACGCGGGTTCGAGTCCCGCCGTCTCCACCAACAGAA
>JAVESC010000101.1:0-8084 GCA_034006805.1 Advenella sp. | reverse complement strand
CTTTCTCTGATCCGGCAACGCTGACATTGCTTGGAAACACAATGGGTACCGGCATAGGGGTAGCGCTTGTGGCTGCCTGCCTGGGCATTCCATTGGGTGCCTTGCGGGCTCAATTCAGGCTCCCTGTCCCGGCATTGTGGGACCTGCTTTTTCTGATCCCGTTCTTGTTGCCACCTTATATTGCCGCACTTTCCTGGATTCTGGCCTTGCAGCCTAACGGTTATATGCAGCAATTATTTGGCTTCAATCTGGGTGGGCTGCTGTTTTCGCAAACCGGCATGATCCTGATCATGGGGCTTAGTGCCTTTCCGATTGTTTACTTTGCCGTTTCGCGCAGCATGATGGCTGCCGGCACACGCCTGGCCGAGGCTGCCCGTGTTTGTGGTGCTTCACCCTGGAACGCCTTCCGGTTGGTTACATTGCCTTTGGCGCTCCCGGCCATAGCGGCTAGTTTGCTGTTGGCATTTACGCTGGCCATCGAAGAGTACGGTGTACCGGCAGCCTTGGGTTCGCAAGCGGGCGTTGGCATGTTGACCACTGCCATTGAGCGACGTTTGGCCGATTGGCCGATCGACCCGCCGGGGGCGGCATTGCTGTCGCTGGTGCTTGTCTGCCTGGCCATGACTGCTTACTGGGCGCAACGCGCCATAGTGGCGGGGCGCGATTATGAAACAACCACGGGCAAGGCAGCTGCTGGCAATCAGGCAAGTTTGGGTGGTTGGTATGTGCCCGTGTGCCTGTTATTTGGCTTTACGGCCCTGGTCGCTGTTGGCTTGCCACTGGCCTCCATGCTGGCTGCCTCTTTATCGCGTACCGTTTCAGGTGGCTTGGCGCTGCCTAATTTGTCGGTCGCTAATTTCTTAACGATCTTTATGGTTGGTAATGAAGCCATCCAGGCGTTAGGCACCAGTTTGTCCTTGGCAGCCGGCACCGCTTTGCTGGCCGGTTCAGTGGGTTTCCTGGCGGCCTGGTCTGTCACCAAGGGGCGTGTGCCTGGTGCTGCCCTGATTGATGCCGCTTCGCTACTGCCGGCAGCGCTTCCGGGCGTGGTGGTGGGGGTCGGCTTGATTCTGGCCTGGAACCAGTCGTTCTGGCCTGCTACCCCATACGGGACCTGGCTAATTCTGCTGCTGTCATATAGTTGTTTGCTGTTGCCATATCCTGTCCGCTATGTAGGTGCAGCATTCCGGCAAATTAGCGACAGCCTTGAAGCGGCGGCTCGTGTACACGGTGCTTCGCTGGCCAGAACGCTTTGGCATATTTCTTTACCCTTGTCCTTGCCCAGTTTAATTGCCGCCATGCTGATGGTTTTTGCGGTGGCTTCGCGTGAGCTGGTTACCTCGTTGTTGCTGGCTCCAGCGGGCGTGCAAACCATCTCTATTTTTATCTGGCGACAATTTGAACAGGGTTCTATTGGCCAGGGCATGGCCATGGCGACCATTGCCATTTTAGTCAGTTTGAGTTTGATGCTGGCCGGCCTTTCTTTGCAGCGTCGGGCGGTTTGAAGTGTGGAACGCGAAGCCTGTCGGCAGTCGCTCTTGGACGGTTTCGAGTAATGGCATTAAGTTTTGTTTGCTTCTTGATCAAAAAAGACTGAGCCCGAAAAACACGGATTCAGTCCTTGTTAATAGCCAATTAACAGGCTTGATCATCAAGCCTGTTTAAAGCAATAACGGCAAACAATTATTTGGCAGGGGCCTTGGCAAAGCGCAGGTAAGGCAGTTTAATGTCGAGTTCGCCAAATTTTTCTTTGGCCTGTTCATCGTTAAGGCTTAAGGCCACAATGACGTCTTGGCCTGGTTGCCAGTCGGCGGGTGTGGCCACAGGCACACCATCGGTTGCCTGAATGGCGTCAAGGGCACGTAAAATCTCGGCAAAGTTACGGCCGACAGACATGGGGTAAGACAGGGTCAGGCGGCTTTTTTTGTCTGGACCAATAATGAATACGGTACGTACGGTGGCGCTGTCGGCGGGGGTGCGGCCATCGGGCAGGTAGGCGTCGGCAGGTAGCATGTTGTACAGCTTGGCTACTTGCAGGGAAGTGTCGTCAATAATGGGGAAGTCGGCAGGTGAACCGCAAACCGCTTCAATATCACGCTTCCATTTGTGGTGCTCATCAACGCTGTCTACCGAAACACCCATGACTTTGGTGTTACGTTTGGCAAAATCCCCGGCCAGGCGGGCGACTGCGCCGAATTCAGTGGTGCAAACAGGGGTAAAGTCTTTGGGGTGTGAAAACAGAATGGCGTAGCTGTCGCCCATCCAGTCGTGCAAAGTTAATTCACCGGCGGTAGAGTCGGTCGTGAAGTTTGGTGCAATATCATTGATGCGAAGTGACATATTGAAATCCCTAGTGAGTTAATAATAGGATCTGTATGGATCCTGCTAGCGTCAGCGAGTGACTGAACCTGGTGCAGGTAGTTTATATGTAATGAGTACCGTATATTTATTATATTAATAAATATTATATAAAATAGTATATTAATAGAAAAAACTTTGCAACAGTTTATTTTTAATTCTTAATTCCACAGGGGGTCATCCGCCCAATCGGCAGGAAAGCCAAGTTCTGTCTGAGAAATGTCAGAATGCGTGCTGAATAAATCCATTAACTGTATAGGCCATTCGTTATTGATGTCTATTGGACGTGAAAGTAAACGTAGTGTTCTATGGGGGAAGCGAATTATCTTTGGCAAGGCGGTTAAGAATCCACCAGGCAAAAAAATCCCTGCCGTTAAGCAGGGAAAAGTCTACTCCACTAGGGTTCTTTCAAATTCAAACTTTTTAGCGTAATGGCACCAACCTTAAACTAGTGCCTCAATCACATTCTTGTTTTGCAAATCCCAGACATAATCAATCAGATGCCTGATGGTGTTGGTAGAGGCAGCGTTTTCGTATTGGCCAAGGCGCATGACCTTGTCTTCAATTTCAGGGCGGCTTAAGGTATTGCCCGGGTCGCCCTTGGGTTCGTCAACACGACCCTTGAACACGCGGCCATCGTTGGTGGTCACGGTAACCTTGCCAATCCAGCGGTTGGGGTAGGCGGTATCCACTTCTTCGTCCAGTTCCATGCTTACTTTGTCGCGGAAAGCACCGACTTGCTCATTGTGCAGGGCTGCGTCAAATTCAGCCAGACCCGCAAAGTTCTTGATGGCAATTAATGCCAGTACCGTGCCCATGGAGAATTTGGATTGGTGGACGGTTTCCGGTACAAGCACTGCGCCCAGTACGTCAATCGCACCCTGGTGTACGTGGGTGACCACGCTGGCAACGTCACTGGCAGACAGATTGTTGTCTTTCATGACTACTTGCAGGGCATCGGCAGCCGGGTGGGTATGGCGGCAGGAGGCATGGTATTTGAACGAGGTTTCAGGCAGTGCCCAGCGTGTTCCCAGGCCATCAACCAGTTTGCGTGGGTCGGCGTCGGTAGACATGCCGGCACCCATGCCCTGCGCGCCTTCCAGAATCTGTTTGGCACCGGTGAAACCGTCTTTGGCCAGATAGGCGGCAATCAGGCCGTTGGCAGCCGCTTTGGCAGTGTGCAATTGTTTGGAGTCGGCAGCGGTGCGCAGGAATTCCCACAAACCGGCGGCCTGAGTGCCGGCAGAGCCGATGGCATCCAGCATTTGTTCAGGATTCAGTTTCAGCAAACGGCCCACGGTCACGGCAGCGGCAATGGTGCCTGCCGTGCCGGTAGTATGGAAAATCTTATAGTGTGAACGGCCCAGGAATTCACCCACGCGAATGCCCGCTTCGTAACCGGCCACGCAGGCGGTTAGTAATTCTTTGCCGGAGGCGCCAATTTCCTGGGCTACCGCCAGTGCGGGGGGGAATACAACAGCGGCAGGGTGAAATACCGAACCGTTATGCACGTCATCCTGTTCAACCATGTGGGCAGCGGCAGCGTTAACCAAAGAGGCAAACAGGGCAGTGGTGTTGCGGACATTGCCCAATACCTGGCTTTTGCCGGTGGTGGGGCCTTGCAGTTTGGCAAAGGCATCAATGGTTTTTACCGGGCGGGCGGTAGAGCCGGCCAGGATTGAACCAAGGGTGTCCAGCAGCAGGTCTTCGCAGCGGGCGATGACAGGGGCGGGTATATCACTGAATTGCAGATGGGCGGCAAACGTAGCCAGCTGTTCACTTTGTGTAGTCATGATCGCAATAAAATTCAATAACGGGGTGAAGAAACGGGCGCCCCGAAAGCCGCCCGGTTTTTATATTGGCCAGCACAGTGTGTTTGGATGGCCAGGGGGCATTGCCCCCTTTGTCACATTAGAATGAGCGTGGCAGGCCCAGTACGTGTTCAGCCACAAACGAGTAGATCAGGTTGGTGGAAATAGGCGCTACCTGATACAGGCGGGTTTCACGGAACTTGCGCTCGACATCGTATTCGTTGGCAAAACCGAAACCACCGTGGAATTGCAGGCAGGCGTTGGCAGCTTCCCATGAAGCTTCAGAGGCCAGCAGTTTGGCCATATTGGCTTGGGTACCACAAGCCTGGTGAGCGTCAAAGCGGCGTGCGGCTTCGTAACGCATCAGGCTGGCGGCTTCAATATTGATGAAGGCCTTGGCAATCGGGAACTGTACGCCCTGGTTCTGGCCAATGGGACGACCGAACACGACGCGTTCCTTCACGTAGGCGCTGACCTTGTCGATGAACCAGTAACCATCACCAATACATTCGGCGGCAATCAGGGTACGTTCGGCGTTCAGGCCATCCAGAATATATTTGAAGCCTTTGCCTTCTTCACCAATCAGGTTTTCTTCAGGAATTTCCAGATTGTCAAAGAACAGTTCGTTGGTTTCATGGTTGACCATGTTGGGAATCGGGCGCACGGTCATGCCGTTTTTCATGGCTTCGGCAATGTCAACGATGAAAATGGACATACCTTCGGATTTTTTGGTGACCTGTTCGATCGGCGTGGTGCGCGCCAGCAGAATCATTAAATCGGAGTGCTGGATACGGGAGATCCATACTTTCTGGCCATTAACGACATAGCGGCCGTCTTTCTTGACAGCGGTTGTCTTGATTTTGGTGGTGTCGGTGCCGGTGGTGGGCTCGGTAACCGCCATGGATTGCAGGCGTAATTCACCGGTGGCGATTTTAGGCAGGTATTTCTGTTTCTGGGCCAGGGAGCCATGGCGCAGTACCGTGCCCATATTATACATTTGTCCGTGGCAGGCACCTGAATTGCCCCCGTTACGGTTGATTTCCTCCATAATAACGGAGGCCTCTGTCAGACTCAGGCCCGAACCACCGTACTCCTGGGGAATTAATGCGGCCAGCCAGCCTGCCTCGGTCAGGGCATTGACGAATTCTTCAGGGTAGGCGCGTTCTTCATCGACTTTCCTGAAGTATTCCGCAGGGAATTGTGAGCATAGGTCACGGATGGCATCGCGAATATCCTGATAAGCATCGGCTTGGTGTTGCATAGTAGGTCTTTCCTAGATAACGGGTAATAACGGTAAATGGATCTATTCAATGATGTAAATGTGCCTGAGTTCCGGTGGTTTGACTATTGATGTTTTATTAAGTATGGCTTTGCAAATTATTAAGGAGCTGAAAAATGGCAATGCATTTTGACCTGACAGATATGCAGTTGATGGTTAATATCAGTGAGGTTAATAGCCTGACAAAAGGGGCGGAACGTTCTTTTCTGTCATTGCCGGCAGCCAGTAACCGGATCAAGAATCTGGAAAACAATCTGGGTACGGCTTTGCTTTACCGGAACAGCCAGGGCGTCACGCTGACGCCTTCAGGCGAGGCTTTTGTGCGCCATGCGCATATTGTCATGCGTCAACTGGAACACCTGCGAGGCGATATCAGCGAATTTGCCCAAGGCATCAAGGGCAAGGTCAGGGTGTATGCCAATACCACGGCCATGAACGAATTTATGCCGGCCATTCTGGGTAAGTATCTGGCCCGCCACCCCGATGTCAGTATTGAACTGCGCGAGCGATTAAGTTACCGGATCGTGCAGGCCGTGGCCGAAGGCATGGCCGATGTGGGCGTGGTTGCCGGCGTGGAGCCTTCTGAAAACACGGTGGCCGATGGCCTGACTTTCATTCCGTACCGTGCCGATAACCTGGTTCTGGTTACGCACCAGAATCATCCCTTGGCGCAGTTTGATCAAATCGCTTTTGCCGATACCCTGTCTTATGATTATGTCGGTTTGTCGGAATGGAGTGCCATTCATGCGTTTTTGCGCAATGCCGCCGACATGTTGGGTGTGCCCCTGAAATTCCGGGTAGAGGTGGGTGGCTTCGAAGCGGTCTGCCGGATGGTGGCGGCGCAGGTAGGCATTGGCGTGATTCCCGAAACCGCGGCGTTTCGTTATGCGGTGACCATGCCGGTAAAAATCATTCATCTAACCGATGCCTGGGCTTTTCGCCAATTGCATGTTTGTGTGCGCAATCTTGAAAAGCTGCCGCCGTTTGCCCAGGATCTGGTACAGCTGATGCGCGAAGACGTCGAGCAGGAAGAGAAAAAGGCGGGCAAAGTCACCGGTTAGTGCCAGCGGCCTTATCTTTCTGAAAACCCCCCTTTTCGGTTTTAAGAATTCACATTTTTGTATTTCTGGGGCATGCTTGGTGCTTACTGATATTTAAAAGTGTAAATGTGAGACCAAAATGAGTAATGAACAGAATGGTGTGAATTTGAATGATTGGCTGGGTCGTCAGGAAAGTTATGGCGAGTTTATCAACCCGGCCCATGTCAAGAAAATTGCCCTTAGCCTGAATGCGCCGGTGCCCGAAAATGGCCAGCCTTTGCCACATTTATGGCAGTGGGCGCTGTTCGTGGACCCATTACCGTTGGATGAGCTGGGCACTGACGGGCATCCGCAACGGGGTGGTTTTTTGCCGCCTGCTGACAATCGCAACCGTATGTGGGCCGGTGGCCGGGTGCAGTTTATCAAGCCACTGCTGGTGGGCCAGGACGCAACCCGTATTTCTACCATTACGGGGATCAAGGAAAAAAGCGGTTCAACCGGCAAGCTGCTGTTTGTCACGGTCAAGCACGATTACACCCAGAATAATGAATTGTGCATTTCCGAAGAGCAGGATATTGTTTACCGCGAACCTAGTCCCCCAAAACTGTCAGGTACGCCTGAAGCCGAAGCGGCCCAGTGGTCTAGTGAAATTGTGCCCACCAGTACCATGCTGTTCAGGTATTCGGCGGTTACGTTCAATGGCCACCGCATTCATTATGACTACCCTTATGTGACCGAGGTAGAGGGTTATCCAGGCCTGGTGGTGCATGGCCCCCTGATTGCCACTTGCGTGTTGCGTTCATTTACCGATGCCAACCCGGATAAAACCGTGACTGGATTTTCTTATCGTGGTGCCCGTCCATTGATCAGTCCTGCACCGTTCAGGGCAGAAGGGCTTATTAAGGAAGATGGCAAGGCTGCCGTGTGGGCCCAGCAGGATGGCTCGGTTGCCCAGCTTGGCGAAGTGCTTTTCAAATAAATAAAATTATTCAAGGAATAAAGAAATGAGTGTCAGACCTCTTGAGGGTATCACCGTATTAAGTTTTGAGCATGCCATTGCGGCACCATTTTGTACCCGCCAGCTGGCGGATCTGGGCGCGCGCGTTATTAAGGTAGAGCGCCCGGGTGTGGGTGATTTTGCCCGTAATTATGATGAGCGGGTCCGGGGCATGGCTTCCCATTTCGTCTGGACCAACCGTTCAAAAGAAAGCCTGACGCTGGATTTGAAGGACGAGGCCGCGCAAGACGTACTGGAAAAACTGTTGCCGCAGGTGGATGTGCTGGTGCAAAACCTGGCCCCCGGTGCGGCTGCCCGCCTGGGCATGTCATTTGAGGCCCTGCATGAAAAATATCCACAATTGATTGTGTGCGATATTTCAGGCTACGGAGAAGGTGGCCCTTACGAGAAGAAAAAAGCCTATGACCTGTTGATTCAAAGCGAAAGCGGTTTTGTATCGGTAACCGGCAGTAAGGATGAGATGGCCAAGGCGGGTTGCTCTATTGCGGATATTGCCGCTGGCATGTATGCCTATACCAATATCCTGTCCGCGCTATTGTTGCGTGGAAAAACCGGTAAGGGTAGTCGTATTGATGTTT
>JAVESC010000010.1:0-47713 GCA_034006805.1 Advenella sp. | reverse complement strand
TGGTTGAAAAGATTCATTCGGGCCAATACCGGGGTGCGACCGGCGAGGTAATCCAGGATGTGGTGAATATCGGCGTGGGCGGCTCAGACCTGGGGCCGTTAATGGCCTCACATGCCCTGGCCGATTTCAGGCAGGCAACGGTGAAGCCGCTCAACATGCATTTTGTGTCCACCATGGATGGCAGCCAGCTGTCTGAACTGCTGCACCGGCTGCGCCCTGAAACCACCCTGTTCATTATTTCATCCAAGTCGTTCAGCACGATAGATACGCTGTCCAATGCGCAAACCGTGCGCTTGTGGCTGGAAAAGGCCTTAGGGCAATATGCGCAGGTGTTGCGACACCATTTTGTGGGCATTTCCACCAAACCCGACAAAATGACGGCCTGGGGCATCGCCCCCGACAACCAGTTCCTGCTGTGGGATTGGGTGGGCGGCCGTTATTCCTTATGGTCATGCATTGGTTTGCCCATTGCCCTGTCCATTGGGGTGGAAGGCTTCAAGCAGTTTCTGGCCGGTGCACATGCAATAGACCAACATTTCCAGACCGCGCCTTTTGCCCAAAACATTCCCGTGCTAATGGGCCTGATTGGTGCCTGGAACAATAATTTCCTGGATATCCAGACCCATGCCGTGCTGCCTTATGATGGCAGGTTGAAGTATTTTTCTTCTTACCTGCAGCAGCTGGAAATGGAATCTAACGGTAAATCCATCCAGCGCGACGGTCAGGCGGTTAATCTGGACACTTGTCCAATTGTATGGGGTGAAGTGGGCCCCAACGCCCAGCACGCGTTTTACCAATTGCTGCACCAGGGTACGCATGCGGTCAGCTGCGATTTTATTGCGCCGGTCAAGCGCTATAACGCCAACCAGTTTACCTATGCCGAAAATGCCGAGGCTCTGGTCGAGCAGCACCATTTGGCCCTGTCCAACTGCCTGGCCCAGTCCCGTTTGCTGGCGTTTGGCAACCAGGCGCTAAGCGCAAAGGCCCTGGAAGAATTGCCCGCTTATAAGCAGTACGAAGGCAACCAACCCAGCAGCACTATTTTATTAAATGAATTGTGCCCGTACAGCCTGGGCATGCTCATTGCCATGTACGAGCATAAGGTGTTTGTGCAATCAGTCCTGTGGAACATTAACCCCTTTGACCAATGGGGCGTAGAAAAAGGCAAGGAAATTGCCAACCAGTTACTGCCCTTGCTGAATGGTGAAGGCGGAAACCTGGACAGCCTGGATGCCTCCACCATAGGCTTGATTGAGGTTTTGCTGGGGTGAGTACGGTATGAGCATGGCATTGGCATGCTCAGGGAAATTGAAATGGCCCAGCAGGAAATCCAGCGTTTAGGTGCCGAACCCATGGGCAATGTTCGATTAAGCGTTCCAACCGGTTTGGGCGAGTTGATTTTGCAACCCATGCTCATTGAATTCAAAAAAAAATATCCGCAATTGAATTTGCAGATTATGTTCTCAAACCGGGTCACTGACTTGATAGAATCACAAATCGATGTCGCTGTCCGGGTCATTTCCACACCACCCAAAGACTATGTGGCCAAAAAAATCAGTGATATTACATGGCGACTTTGTGCATCACCTTATTACTTAAGGAAGAACAAGGTTAATACAACCCATGTAGAAAAGCTGTCTAACCTTGATTATTTATGCCCTTCCAATAACAAAGCCTATGAAACACTTACCCTAATTTCAAATGAGGAAACCTTCAAAATAAAAATGAACCCGAAACTGCAATCAGAAAATTTTCGGTTTCTGCTGGAAGCAGCAAGAAATGATCTGGGCGTAACGCTTCTTCCCAGCTATATTATTGAACAGGATATCATCAAGGGAACACTTAAAACCCTTGTCCCCGACATGAATATTGTGGCCTTGGATTCTGCGCTTTATATCCTCACCACACCAAAACCACACTTGTCTTCAGCGGCCATAAAGACCTTGACGCAATTTTTACAGGAACAATTAAGTTTTTTATTTATGCATTAAACCGTTAGTCAATTGCTTATCCACGTCCAAACGTCAAGGGCCACCCATTTCTCCAGTTATGTATTTGAGCTAACCTTCAACCATTCGCCAAAGCACTGTATATCCTTTATGCAGAAGGCAAGTTAAAACTGCCCCCCCAGTACATGACATAATTTATGGTGTAAACCCATACTGGTGCTACCCAAAACGGCACTGCTCAATATCCGGAATTGCCTTCATTAAGGCCAAAACACCCTGAATGGCGAATGATTCGGTAATTGGGCTGAGATCGTAGGCATACAGACTCTCAACCGCATGAGCAATCACATTGATCCCACTTACCACCGTCAGATCCAGCGGTAAAAACAGACTGGCAGCCATTTCCGGATAAATCACCTCAAAAAAACCGGATATAAATGTAGGAATAAATACGGCAATAAATGAAAACAGGACTTTATCTTTATTATTAATAATGCAAGACAAAGCCCATTCAAATCAAGATGTAATCAGTCTGCTTTCGCCCCCGAGAGCTTAACGATTTTTCCCCATTTCTCAAATTCAGTCTCATTGAATTTCTTGAAAGCGGCTGGATCAGATGCAACAGGCTCTGCACCAATTTGCCCATATTGTTCAATAACCCTGGGTTCTTTCAACGCTTCGCTGGCCGCTTTCCACAGTGTCTGGACCACCTCATCGGGGGTATCCTTTGGTGCCCACAAACCATACCAGGTACTCACATCAAATTCTGGCAAGTTTGCTGCCTCCGCCACCGTAGGCACGCCTGGCAAGGCATCTACCGGTTTCTGAACCGTCACGGCCAATGCTTTTAATTGACCGGACTTTATAAACGGCATGGCCGAAGGCATGGAGTCAAACATCAGGTCCAGCTGGCTTCCGATCAGATCGGTTAATGCGGGCGAACTGCCGCGATAGGGAATATGCTGCATATCTATTTCTGCCAGGATTTTCAACAATTCCCCTGACAATTGTTGGGAAGACGCATTTCCGGCCGAACCGAAATTCAATTTTCCAGGGTTCTTTTTTGCATAATCAACAATATCCTGCACTCCGTTAAATGGCGAGTTTTTAGGCACAACCAATACCAAAGGTACTGAAACCAATTGGGTTATTGGCTTAAAGTCATTCAGTGAATCGTATTTCATGCTTGGATAAACGCTGGGATTAATCACATGCAATGAAGCATTCGCCAAATAAGTATATCCATCCGGTTTTGCATTAGTCACGAATTCAGCCGCAATCATGCCACTTGCACCCGAACGGTTATCAACAATAATAGACTGATCCAATACTTTAGACATTTCAGCACTGGCAATCCGGGCCACAATATCCGTTGGGCCTCCCGGCGGGTAACCCACCACCATTTGCAAAGAACGGTCAGGAAATTTTTCTGCTGAGGCCGATGCCGATACGCTTAACATGCTACAAGCAGCCAGTAATCCAATGCTTATAGCTTTGCTGATATTTGTTTGTTTCATAACATTCATCTCCAATATGATTTTTTTAATTCGGTTTTACAGCCAATTTCCCTGTAATGCTTCTTGCGTGCAGGGTTTCAATCGCTTCAGGTATCTGATCCAAAGAAAATACTTTCTGGACATCAGGATTCAGTTTTTTCTCTGCCACCCACCTGAATAGAACACTCATAACACCTGACATCATGGACGCATGCATGATGCGCTCATCGGCCGGAGTCCAGCCGGTATACTGGCCAAAGAAAAAACCATGAATGGTCAGGTTTTTAACCAGCACAATATTCATGGCAACTTCAGGCAGTTTGCCACTGGCAAAACCAATACTAATTAACTGCGCATTTTGTGCCGCTGCCCGTAGTGCATAAGCAAACAGTGCACCGCCCACCGGGTCAAAAATAATATCAACCCCTTTGCCTGCGGTTAACTGCTTGACCTGTGCGGCTAATTGATCACTGCCAGTCAAAGTTGCTACCGCTCCTGCCTTGGCGGCCACTTGACACTTTTCAGGGGTACTAGCGCATGCAATTACCCGGCATCCTAGCGTTGCAGCTATCTCAACCGCTGCCAGGCCAACACCTGACCCGGCCCCCAGAACCAACACCGTTTGATCGGGTGTAAGACGGCAGCGCTGCACCAGACCCAGATAGGCCGTACCGTATGAAATGGGGATGGGCAAGGCTGACAGATATTCAACCTCATCCGGAATGGGATACACCGTGTATTTTGGCAGTTTCACATATTCGGCATAAGCACCCCAATCACAAATGCAGGCCACTCTTTGCCCAACTGCCAGCTGACCGACTGCACTACCCGTTTTTTCAATCACGCCTACCGCTTCTGTTCCCGGTGAAAAAGGAAACGGCGGTTTGCGTTGATATTTTCCTTCAATCATCAAGCCTGTTGCATGGCTGACACTGGCATAATGCACCCTGACAATCACCTCATCGGGCTGCGTAATTTCAGGCATTGGTGCGTCTTCAATTGAAAGAACCTCGCGTGGTGCGCCAAATTTATTACAAAGTAACGCTCTCATTTATACACTTTCCTTTACTGTTTGCCGGATTGCCTGCGACGCTATCAACGTCTCGATCTGTTCCTGACTGAAATTAAATTTCTGCAACACATCAATGGTGTGTTCGCCAATATCCGGGGCTTTTTTCAACGCCGGTTTTTGTGGCAGACCAGGAATAAAAACATAGGGTAACGACTGTCCTGGCGTCTGCTCAAAATACGCGACGGTCTGGTTAAAAACCGCCTGTGGATGTTGCATGACCTGTTCATAATCACGTACCGGCGCATGCAACACTTCATGCTCACTAAAAACACACTGCCATTCTTGCGTTGTTTTCCCTGCAATGATCTGAACCAGCTCTCCATGCAGCAATGCACGGTGTTTCATGCGTTCGGTATTATTAACAAAACGGATATCTTCCAGCCAGACCTGCTTGTTAAGTGCCTTACATAAACGTTCAAACTGGTCATTATTCAAGGCCAGGACATTTAGTTTCCCATTTCGAGTATTGAAAACACCGTTAGGGGCACTGACTGCCGTTTTAACCTTCACCGGATTCAGTGTGTGTTCAATCAGGTTTGACTGCTGGAAAGCGGCACAGGCATCAAACAGGTTCAACTGAATATGCTCTCCCTGCCTGTCTGTGGAACACTGGCGACGATAAATTGCCGCTAGCGCCTGCTGGGTGGCATACATCCCGGACAACACATCAACCATCAGGATGGCGATTTTTTGCGGGTTGCCATCCTGATCATAATTGGCCGACATAATACCGGTTTCCGCCTGCATCACCGAGTCTGTGGCAGGCGCATAAGCATAAGGTCCTGAAGGCCCATAACCACTGATTGAGATATAAATAATCTGCGGATTTATTTTCTTCAGGTCTTCATAACTCAGACCCAGTTTTTCCACAATACCGGGCCTGAAATTTTGCACGAACACATCGCACTCAGCGGCCATTTTTCGAATGACTTCACGACCGGCTTCCTGCTTGGCATTCACACAGACACTTTTCTTGCCCACGTTATAGCTAATAGACAAGGCACTTTGCCCATCAACAGTGGTTCCCACATGGCGCCCCCAATCCCCGTCTGGCGGTTCAATCTTGATAACCTCTGCACCATATTGCCAAAGCATATTGGCACAGTAAGGCCCGGCTACACCCTGACTAATATCAAGCACTTTCAGGCCGGAAAAGCTGTTTATTTCATTCATCACTTTATCTTCCATCTGCAATGGTTCTATCCTAAGATGAAGTGTTTTATGTGACAATACGCTAAAACTACCCACCAGTGTTCAAAAATGATTGACAATAAATTGGATCTGAATTTACTGAAACTATTTGTGGAAATTACCGAAGCCAAATCCCTGGCCGAAGCTGCACGTCGAACCGGAATGACACGATCAAATGTTTCCATGCGCCTGAAAAAACTGGAAAACTCTCTTGAAACCCAGTTATTCAGAAGAAATACCAGAAGCATTGAGCTTACCCAGCAAGGCGAACTGCTATATGAAAAAAGTCTAAAAATCCTTGAAGATATCGCGGGCGTTACCTCTGACATCAGTCATCTTTCAAAATCCATGAAAGGGTATATCAGGGTACGGATTCCAACCGGTTTTGGTCATTTATATTTATCAGATATTTTTATTGATTTTATTCGTGAATACCCCGATATTGACCTGAAAATTTTAATCAATGACCGCCTGGATGATTTAATTGAATCTGAAGTTGATTTTGCCATCAAGATCACCTCACATCCCAACAACGAGTATGTGGCAAAGAAAATATGCGATGTGCAATGGTGTCTATCAGCCACCCCCAGCTATCTGCAAGACAAGCCGGTTTTATTACCCGCTGATTTAGCACATCATAAAATCGTAACGCCTGCTGCCATGGGTAAAACGTTTTTTCTGAAATTTGTTCATAACAGAAGCCTGATTCGGCAAAAAGTATCAAGCAGCCTGCAATCGGGCAGTTATACTTTCCTGTTAGATGCTGCCACCAAGGGACTGGGCATTACCCTTTTACCCCGTTATGCCATACAAAAAAAACTAAAAACAGGAGCACTGGTGGAAGTACTGCCCAACCATATACCCGAAGGCGTTGGTAACGCCATGTATTTTCTGACCATTCCAAACAAATACACCTCAACCGCCACCAAACAGCTAATGAATTATTTACAAACCCGTATTCTTGCTCTTGAAAGCGTGTGGCATAAAAAACCCCGCTAAGGGAAGATGTCAATTGGCCACTTCTACCTGTATCGCCTTGTCTTCATCAAGTACCATCTCTTCCTTGCGCCCGGACAGCCTAGCGGCAATGAAAGCACAAACCATTAGCTGAATCTGGTGAAAAATGATCAAGGGCAGTACAATCGCCCCCACCGCCTGCCCGGCAAACAGCACCTGCGCCATGGGCAAACCACTGGCCAGGCTTTTTTTCGAACCACAAAATACTAAGGTAATGCGGTCTTCAAGAGAAAACCCCATTAGTTTGCCAATGGAAGCCGTTAGTAACAACACTATTGCCAGCAGCACGGTGCTAATCAACACAAGCAGCAATAAAGCCGTCGGGGGTGTCTGGTTCCACAAGCCTTCATTCACCGCAGCAGAAAACGCCACATATACCACCAGCAGAATTGAGCCCTGATCAACAAACTTCATGAGAGAACCATGATTGCCGATAAAACCGGCGGTGAAGGGACGGCTAAAGTGCCCCAGCGCAAACGGCACCAACAATTGCAGGGTGATGTTCCAGATGGCATCCAGGGCCAGCTGCGGATCACTGGTGGCCGCGCCATCGGTGATCAAGAGGCTAACCAGCATGGGGGTAATGAAAATACCTAAAATACTGGAAGATGAGGCACTACAAATAGCGGCAGGAATATTGCCACGCGCAACCGAAGTAAAGGCAATGGCCGATTGCACGGTAGCAGGCAGTACGCACAAATACAGAATCCCTTTGTACAAATCAGGCGTAAGCATGGGTTCCAGAATGGGCCGCGACATCACGCCCAGCAGGGGGAACAGAATGAACGTACAGGAGAAAATAAGCAGGTGCAGACGCCAGTGGGTGGCCCCCGCAATAATGGCCTGACGTGACAAACGTGCCCCATGCAGGAAAAACAGCAGTCCGATGGCCATGCTGGTAACTATTTGCGCCACCGGCATCCCACGGCCATGAGCCGGCAATACCGTGGCAACCATAACAGACACCATCAGTAAAAAGGTGAAACGGTCAATTTTAAGAAAGCGAAGCAGAGACTGAAACATGGGATGCACTTATGGTTAACGCAAACCGTTAGCATACTAATTAATACAGAATAATTGTATTCTTGAGTGGCCTTAAGCGATTAAGCCACCACCACATTGCACAAATCGGCAGGCAAGAACTGTGCGGACTGTTCGTCAAGCAAAATAAGCGCATTGGGATGTGATTTAATAACCGAAGCCGGCAACTGCTCGGTAACAGGGCTTTCATACAGTTCTGCCATGATCTGCGCCTTGTTGGTGCCGGTGGCGATCAGGATAATTTGCTTTGATTCCATGATGTCCTGCAGGCCCAGCGTAATGGCCTGAGTAGGCACCTCATCCAGTGAATCAAAAAAACGGCTGTTATCTATCCGGGTTTGTTCAGTCAGGGGAACGACATGGGTACGGCTGCCAAATGAGGTGCCCGGCTCGTTAAATCCGATATGACCATTATTGCCAATACCCAGCAATTGCAAATCTATATGGCCCGCCTGCTGGATTTGGCGTGAGTATTGCTCACATTGCTGTAACGAATCTGCGCACAAGCCATCTGGCAGGAAAGCGCGATGCTGCACAAAAGCCAGGCGATTGAACAGATGCTGCCGCATATAGTAACGATAGCTTTGAGGGTGATCGCTACCCAACCCGATATACTCATCCAGATTGAAAGTGGTTAACCCCGATACATCTACATTTTGCTGTGCAACCTGCTCACACAGCTTGGCATAAACAGGCTCCATGGTACTGCCTGTAGCCAGGCCCAATACCGCATTATTTTTTTTCTGTATTTGGGCAATAAGCAAGCCACTTACATACTCTGCAATAGCCTGGGGATTGGGAAAAACGTAAAACATAGTCGGTCCGATAGTGATAAATATAAAACGGCACTTACTTTTGATAAACAGGTGGAATTATCCTCCTATTTTTTGATTCATGTTTTATTTTTGCCCGGTTTTTTAAAATTTGGCCAACTGGCATTGGTCAAATTTTCATCTGCCATCCCTTCTACGCCAGGAACAAGCCTTGATTATTAATCACACTGCTGTCAATGTTCAGGACTGAGAACTTCGGTTAACAGCGCTTAAACCAATTGATTGGTCAAATATTAAAACCAATGTTGATTCATTTGCATTTATTAAAAGCAAACATTTTGTTATTAATAAACACAAATTAAAATCTATATGTATTGATACAAGCAGCCATACCCAAATATAAAAATAATATTTTTATATTACAAGTAGCATATAAAAGCCACTTTACCTATAATTGAGCTCAGCATTCTGACATGGTTAATAATTTTCTTATTAATCATCTAACAGGAAGCAGTTGTTTATCAAAATCAATTTCAAAAGGCTCTAACAATATGTCAAACACCATCCCATTGGACTCCGCAAAAGAAGAACATAAACCGCTAATCGGCTCTGTTAATGAATTAATCAATACACATAACATTACACCCATCCGGTTTCTGGACGTTCTGGTTTCCAGCCTTTCTTCTGCCACCGACATCGTACAGGTACAAAAGCTGCTGGAAAAACGCATTAATGAAATCCGCACCGAAGAACTGGGCCGCTATATCCAGGAAGGTAAAAAAATGGCTCAGGCACTGGGTATAGACCCAGCCCTTATTGCAGAGGGTTTAACTGGCAAACAAGCCAAAAACGTAAAACCGGTTAAAGCCAAGTATCGCAGTAAAGATAATCCAGAAGCCACCTGGTCTGGCCGTGGCAAAAGACCGGCATTTATTACTAACTATTTGGCAGAAAACCCCAACAATCAACTGGAAGATTTGTTAATTAACGATTAACTTCAGTTAATATAGCTTATCTTTATTACATTCAATAGGCGCTCCTGTAACCAGGTGGCGTCTATTATAATCACTACAAATGCATGCCATTAAAAAACCCCGCGCCCTTTAAAATAGTGATATTATCTGCTCTGCTTTTTTGCATACTGGCATAATTAAAAAACAGTCATTCATGCGCTAAAACGCCTCTAGCATTACAACGCTTTAACCAGGTAATATCAAGGCAAAATGCCCAAAACACAGGCTGGCAATTACACGCCTTTCAGCCAATACCATCCAATCCCGATCCATTCATGCAAAACACTGGCAGAATCGCGCAAAGCATCTGCCCTGGGAATATATTTAAGAAAATTGGGCGGGTAAGCGGGCATTACCGTAGGGGCCGCAATAACCTTGAAACCGGCCCGTTCAAACGTTATTTTGGCTCGCTTCATGTGTACGGTATTGGTGACCAGCAAAATGGTATTGACCCCTTCACCAAAAAGCAATTCGCGAGAATCACGCGCTTCTTCGGCAGTCGTGGCCGACTCAGGCAACACCCATTTTACCGGCGTATGAAATAAGGTTTCCAGCTCGTGCCGCATGACCAGCGCAATCGGCTCGTCACCCGGCCAGCCACCACCACTTACCTGAATGGGCAGGCCGGTTTCCTGATGCAGGTAAGCCCCATAGCGCATCCGCTCAAGCGTTGAAACAGCGGCAGAACTGCCGCCAAATTCTGGCTGGTTACGATTAATGCCTCCGCCCAGCACAACAATGGCCTGGGCCTGTCTGGCATGACTCAAGGTTAAAACGGGTTCGTTATAGAGGGACTTTACCAGCGCATTGGCCACAATTGGCATGCTTGTTAGGGTTAAGGCCGCCGCCACCAATAACAATAGTGCCCGCCCCCATTTTTTAAACCGGCTTCCCAGCAACAGCCAGCTAATAAACAACAGAATAATGAAGTTAAAGGGAATTAACAGGGCAGATGAAATAATTTTGCTGGCAAATAGAGTCATGGCAGGAAACAGGTTTAAACACAATACAACCGTTAAAAACCGTATTATCTTCTAAAAATTATTGCAGGCACCGTCATTTGGCATTGACCACAAAGCGTCTTGGCAGCAAGCTTGAACTGCCATACAGTCTTACCAGGCATTTTATTTGGCGTTGGCAATCATGATGTTCAACTGGCGGCCATCAACTAAAAACAGGTTACGGTTATATTTTGCCATTTCACCGGCTTCTTTCTCAAACTTGCCGGTTGTAAAAATGTAGCTGTGATCGCTGTTTTGCTGGTTCATGCCAATCACTTCCTGGGAAATCTGGCTAACCCCCACTTTTGTGTCCCCCCAATGGCGGACAGAAACAAAACCACGGCTACCTTCTTTTTCAATTAGAAAATCGGCAACATTTTGCAACTCATCACGGGTATTTTGAACCCGATACCCTTTGGATTGAAAAAGACTGGTGATTAACGCAGCAATTTTTTCTTCAGGAAACCCTTGCACTTCTGACAGAGGTATGCGCCGGTTGTTAAGCTGAATATAGGAAACAGAAGATTTCTTCCGTCGCCAAATAAGGTAAACAACAGCCACAATCACCAGTGATAGAACAATGTAAGTATCCATCTCAAACCTTATTGATAGGTATATTTATAATATTGAGGACTACTGCGCAAACCATTTGACTTCCTTTTTTTAATGCTTTTAAAAATTACCAATAAAAATAATTAGCATTTTTTTGTTGTAATTATAGCGGCTACCGTAGTTTAAAATCACACAATTGAAACAATAGGTAAAATTTTAACACAATAGATTAATGAACGAACAGCTCTTCACAATTAAATATCCATTGAATTTAAATTTGGTTTTAGTTTTTATGTTTAAAAATAATTAAACAATTATGTTCTCCCCTTTTTAGGGCACGATAGTACAATCAGGACACGTCAATCCCACAAGGTTTTCAACAACATGAGTCTTCATTATTTAGTCACCGGCGGGGCCGGTTATATCGGTTCCCACACACTGATAGAAATGTTACAGGCAGGTTATACGCCCGTTGTCCTGGATAATTTTTCCAATAGCAGCAGCAAGGTTTTTGACCGTTTAAAAACCATTACCGGGGCCGATATAAAAGTGATTAATGGAGACATCCGTGACCGCAAGTTGCTGGATAGCATTTTTGCAGAACATGCCGCCCAAAACACGCCTATCCAGGGGGTCATTCATTTTGCAGCCCTGAAGGCCGTGGGCGACTCCGTCAACCGTCCGCTTGACTATTACGACAATAATGTCGCCGGCACGATTACCCTGTTGCAGGCCATGCTGGCGGCAAACGTAAAACGTATCGTATTCAGTTCTTCGGCCACGGTTTACGGTGAACCCGAGTTCCTGCCTTATACCGAATCCCACCGTATTGCCGCCACCAACCCTTATGGCTGGACCAAGGTCCAGGTGGAACAGATCCTGCAAGACACCTGTGTCGCCCATAAAGATTTTTCGGCAATTGCATTGCGCTATTTCAACCCGATTGGCGCCCATGAAAGCGGCCTGATTGGCGAAAACCCGCGCGACATTCCCAACAACCTGTTCCCCTTCATTACCCAGGTGGCGGTTGGCCGTTTAGAAAAACTGAATGTTTTCGGCAATAACTACGACACGGTGGATGGCACTGGCGTGCGCGATTACCTGCACGTTAGCGACCTGGCCCTGGGGCATGTCAAAGCCGTGAACTATGTAAATGAAAGCGCCCATAGCGGCTTTACCGCCATTAACCTGGGCACCGGCACCGGCACCAGCGTGCTGCAAATGGTAAGTGCTTTTGAACGGGTTAACAATATTAAAGTGCCCTACGCCATTCAAGCCAGAAGGGAGGGTGATATTGCCTCTGCCTGGGCTAACCCCGAACTGGCAGCATCACTGCTTGGCTGGAAAACCACCCGCAGCATCGACGATATGTGCCGCGATGGCTGGAACTGGCAAAGCCGGAACCCTGAAGGATATTGATTTTTTCGTTTGTTTTTTTCTAGAGATATGCATCATGTTTTATGCCACCGGGATATGTGAAGACTTCCCGGTCACAGGGCAGAAAACAGGAACAAAAAAAAGGGGGGGCCCCCCTTTTTTTACTTCTCCTGACGCTTACAGACCTTCTTCGGCCTGTTCGCCCTGACGATAGGTTTCATACACAATCACGGGTATCTTCAGGTCAGCCAGGTGTTTTTCTACCAGCGGCTTGACGTCAGACCACTCCAGGCCACCCACACCGGTTGCCAGGCGAGGAATTGCCAGGCTTTCAATGCCTTCGGACTCTACAAAACGCGCCAGTTCTTTCAGGGCACGGCTTACGTTTTCCGTATTTGCCTTGCCAGGACGTGCTGCAGGACCTTCTCCAAGCATGTTCTGCGTTAGCAGGTTGACAATGCGACGCACGCTGCCGTCTTCGTTAACACCACCCCATGCCCAGATTTCTCCGGGTTTAAGCGGATGCACATGCGTTGACTGGCGGTAATCGCGAACCAGTGATGGCCAACGTTCGCGCAGACTGCGAGCCAGACCGGTATCAAAATGCTCTAGTGGCGCAATGCCATGAGCGATTAGCTGTGCCTTGCTTAACAGAATGTCACCTTCAACTTCACGGATCATAGATAGTTCCTTTTTTACTTCAGGTTATGGGGCTGATGCCTTGACCAACCCTTCACTATCAGTGTACTGATAAAGTTGTTTTTTATCTATGACGAAAATCAATGGGACTGCGGAATAGAACTGATTTCTTTCAGCGTGCTTAATAGGTGACGGTGACAGTAATCGTATCGTGTTAACGCCAGCAGTGCTGAATGGACCGGGCGAGAGAAAAACACCGGTAATAACCGGTTTATTAAGTGAGCTTATATCGCGTCAGCGGGAGTTGCTGTTAATGATTGCCCAAGGCTATTCCAACCAGGAAATAGCAATACAAAAAAATCTGGCGGTACAAACCGTCAAGCGCCTGGCATCAGCCATCTTCAAATTGCTGAATGCCATAAACAGGATTGAGGCGATCTCAATCTACCGTTCAACAAACAGGCATAACGATCATTAACTGTGACCTGTTACCCTGATACTACACATTTTTACAACGACAAATACTTCACTTTACAGCCAGTAACCACCAACGTGCTGGCTGTTTTCTTCAACTTCGGCAATGTTTTCTTTAGTGTCTTCAAACATTTCAACAAAAAAACGAACGGCTGAATAAACAGAAACAGCCACCGCAGCAAAGGGGGCAACAATACTTTCCAACCTAACCTCACGGGCTTCCTGTTTCATCAACTCACGCTTCACGTCATCGGACAATACGATTTGATTACTGTAATTTCGCATTACAAACTCCTTTTTCATATTATGGAACATGAGACAATTATAGGGTAAACCCTAGAGAATTGCAAGTAAACCCTTATAAACAATTGAATTATCTATATATTTTTGTTTATAAAACCACGACTTCTTTATTTTCCGGGTTATTTCCAAAACAAAACAACATTTTTTTTCCATAAAATCATGCTTTTTAAATGCTTGCTAAACGAAATTGCAAGCATTAAGGCACACGAATAACAATTTTGAAATGCTTCAGCCATTACCCACGTTCACCGCAACCGCGCCCAGGACACTCACCAACACCTGCGGGTCAATCTCTACCAAATACCCCCTCCTTCCACCATTAATATAAATAAGCGGCAATTCAAGAATACTGGCTTCCACCCATACCGGCATTTGTTTGCGGGTACCGAAGGGAGAGGTACCCCCCACCTGATACCCCGAATGCCGTGAGGCTACATCAGGGCGGCAAGGTTGCATTTTTTTGGTACCAATTTGCCGGGCCAGGTTTTTTAACGATACTTCCCGGTCTCCGTGCATCAGCACCACATGCGGTTTGGCCTGCTCGTCTTCCATAATCAGGGTTTTAATGACGGCGTGCTCTGCCACTTTCAATTGCCGGGCCGATTCTGCCGTACCACCATGATCCACATACTCATAGGCATGGCCAACATGAGGAATCCTGTTTTTTTTCAGGAACTGGGTTGCCGGTGTTTCAGATACGTGTTTTGCTTTAGCCATAATTAATCAAGCTCTTGGGTGATGTTGTGCATGTAGGGCTTTAAGCCGCTCACGGGCTACATGCGTATAAATTTGGGTAGTAGAAATATCAGAATGCCCCAGTAACAGCTGCACCACCCGCAAGTCGGCACCATGATTTAACAGGTGCGTGGCAAAGGCATGACGCAACACATGGGGTGAGAGCGGGGCATTAATATCCGCCAGCAAGGCATATTTTTTAATTAATTGCCAAAATGCCTGCCGGCTCATGGCGCAGGCCCTGCGGGTCACAAACAGGTCATCAGATTGCCGATTGCCCAATAGCAGGTTCCGGCTGTTTTTCAGGTAGGCCTCTAACCAATGTAGCGCTTCCGCCCCCAGCGGCACCAGGCGGTCTTTGCCACCCTTGCCCATTTCCACCCGTACAATGCCCTCGTTCAGGCTTAAATGCAGCACTTTCAGCGTCACCAGCTCGGTTACCCGCAGCCCAGTTGCATAAAGCGTTTCCAGCATAGCCCTGTCACGCAGGCCACCCGGTGTTTCAATATTGGGGGCTTCCAGCAAATCCATTACCTGGTTTTCTGTCAGGGTTTTGGGGGTACGCGGGGGCTGTTTGGCAGACTGAAGCTCCAGGCAAGGGTCTTTCTGGATAAAGCCCACATCAAGGGCCCAGGCAAAATACCGCTTAAGCGACGCCAAGCGCCGGTTAGCCGTACTTGCCTTACTGCTGGCATGCTTGCTGGCAAACCAGTCCTGAATATCATTGCTATCGGCTTCTATCAATAACCTGGCGGGCTCTTGCCTGGCCAGAAAACCCGCCAATCCATTCAGGTCCTGTCGATAAGCCGCCAGGGTATTGGCCGACAGCCCGTCCTCCAGCCATATTGAATCGATAAATGCATCTATGTCTGTCTGTTTCATGTCTTATTCATACAGCCTTTGGGTTTATTGAATGCACCGGTTTGCAATGCGAAAGGCGTAACCGCCCTGTTCTGTTCTATGATAGGCGGTTGCGCCTGTGGCCACAAAACCCTTAACCCTATTTTTCATTGAAGTGTCGTGTATGCAGATTGCCTTTCTTGTTTTACCTGATTGTCTGATCGTTATTTTAGGCTGGATACTGTATAACAAACTACACTTTTCCAAAGAGTTTTTCTCGGGTCTTGAAAAACTGGTTTATTTTATTCTGTTTCCAGCCCTGCTGGTTCGCTCTATTGCCAGCACCCCCATGTCACTGGCCACCACTGGCAATTTCCTGCTGGCCACCCTCGCCCTGGCCATCATGGGCAGTTTATGCGTGTGGCTGGCAAAACCGGTTTTAAAACCCCGCCCCATTGCCCTGGCATCGGTGGGTCAATGCGCTTACCGCTTTAATACCTATATCGGATTATCTTTGGCACCATCACTGGCCGGCCAGGCCGGTCTGGCCAGCATGGCCGTGATTGTGGGGTTTGCCATCCCCTTTGTAAATATTCTGGCCGTCAAGTCCCTGGCCAGCCACCAAGGCAGTAATTTATTCAAGGAAATTTTAAAAAACCCATTGGTGCTGGCGACTTTTGCCGGTCTTTTATTAAATTTTAGCGGCATTATCCTGCCTTCCGTACTGGATACTACCCTGAATAAACTGGGCACCAGTTCTATTCCTCTGGGCTTGCTTTGCGTGGGCGCCAGCCTGTCATTGCAGGGTGGCAGCCGTGACGGCAAACTGGTGGGCTGGATTTTGGCCATCCGCCTGGGCCTGATGCCCGTATTTGCCATGGCCATTGCGTTTGCCCTGGATTTTTCTATCATTGACACTCAAATGTTTGTGCTATTTGCCGCATTACCCACCGCTTCAGCCGCCTTTATTCTGGCCACCCGCATGGGCGGTGATGGCCGTCTGGTGGCATTTACCATTTCAGCGGGCACCATTCTTAGCGTCCTGACCATCCCATTCTGGGTCTATCTTACCCAGCAATTGTTCAACTAATGCTGCACATGCCCTGAACAGGGACTTCGCGTAATTTCCGTTTTTTCGCCTAAAAACCCACATTTTTTTGCCCGAAAAACGGAAATCCGCCTGTCAATCCTGAAAAACACCCCTGCTGGCACAAGCAATCATGAAAAAGCATGAAGAAACGACAATGAACTGTTGTTTTTACACAATTTTTTGTTTTTTCCTAGAATTTACTTTAACTGAATTTATAATAAAAGTATTAAAAAAACCACATTTTCAGGTCTTATGTCCAGCCAACATGACAATTTTATAACGGTTTATTTACCAGATGAAAGTGCCACCAATCGTCTGGCGCAACAGCTTTCGGCACTAATAAGCACTGAAATATCAAATAGTTGCAATCAAAAACAGCCTACCCAAAAGGGGGCACGCATCCACTTGAAAGGAGACCTTGGTGCAGGAAAAACAAGTTTTGCAAGAGCTTTTTTAAGGGCAATGGGGGTAACCGGGCGCATCAAAAGCCCTACGTATACCCTGCTTGAAAGCTATAAAGTTTCTAGCTTATACTTGTATCACTTTGATTTTTATAGATTTAGTGACACAAACGAATGGCAAGACGCGGGCTTTCGTGAGAATTTACTTGAAGATGCCATCGTTCTTATCGAATGGGCTGAAAAAGCAGGTTCAAGCCTGCCCCCCCCAGATATTGAACTGTCACTCAACTACGCTTCCACTGGTCGCGATGCAAAAATACAAGCGTTTTCGGAAAAGGGTCAATCATGGATAAAACAGCTACAACAAATGGACATATAAACCCCCGTCAAATGACGCGTCGTCGTATTTTGGGCACAGCTGCAACTCTGCTGTCACTTCCCGTCATTTCAAAAGTGGCCAAGGCAGCCAGCAGCCAAATTCTGGCCGTGCGTACCTGGCCCGCTGACGAATACACGCGCGTAACCCTGGAATTGAACGCGCCCCTCAAGGCCGAGCACTTTACCCTGTCCAACCCCAATCGTCTGGTGGTAGACTTGCAGGGTCTTAGCATGAGCAGTGCCCTGAACTCGCTCATTTCCAAGATCAAACCCAATGATCCCTACATTTCTGCCGTGCGGGTCGCCCAAAACCGGGCCGATGTTGTTCGTATCGTCCTGGATTTAAAGCAAACCATTGCGCCCCAGGTCTTTACCCTCAAACCAGTGGGCGATTACCAATATCGCCTGGTTCTGGACTTATATCCAAAGGTAGCCAAAGATCCGTTACTGGCACTTAGCACCAACATGGCCGGCGACGACCCTTTGGCTAGCGTACTGGACCGGCTAGCCAAAAATCGCAGCAACGTCCCTGCACCATCCGTTAACGGGCAGGTGCAGCCCCGTACGCCCGCCACCGGCGGAAGCCGCAACACGGCCAAACGGCCCATTCTTATCGCCATAGACCCAGGTCATGGCGGCGAAGATCCGGGCGCCATCGGCGGCATGGGTACCAAAGAAAAAGATATCGTCCTGGCCATTGGCCGGCGCTTGCGCAACCTTGTCAATGCGCAACCCAATATGCGGGCCTATATGACACGTGATGCCGATTTTTTTGTGCCATTGCATGTTCGCGTTCAAAAAGCCCGCCGGGTTAAAGCCGATCTTTTCATCTCCATTCACGCCGATGCGTTCACCAACAAATCGGCCCGTGGAACCTCGGTCTTTGCCCTTTCCCGTGGCGGCGCCTCCAGTGCCGCCGCCCGGTGGCTGGCCAAAAAAGAAAATGCGGCCGACCTGATCGGCGGGATTGATATTGGCGACCATGACAAAAACACCGCCAGTGTATTACTGGACATGTCCACCACGGCACAAATTAAAGACTCCCTGGATATTGGCCACCGGGTACTTAATTCTTTGGCCGGGGTCAATGGCATCCAGAGCAGGCGCGTAGAACAGGCCGGTTTTGCCGTTTTAAGGGCTCCGGACATTCCATCCATCCTGGTTGAAACCGCTTTTATTTCCAATCCGCAAGAAGAACGTTTCCTAAGAAACTCCAACAACCAGCAACAAATTGCCAGTGCAATCTTGGGTGGTGTTAAAGGTTATTTTGCAACAAACCCGCCTCTTTCCCGTACAGGCTAGACACAACGTTAGTTTTAAGGCAAAATAAAAATGCATGCGATAGTAGCGCATGCATTTTGCTGCAGTACCTTTACGGAGCCGTTTTTTCGGCTCCTTTTTTCATTTAGCTGAAATTTTCTTTTAGGCAACATGCCAAGACGCCATATTTCCCCCCTTCCCGATCAACTTATCAGCCAGATCGCAGCCGGTGAAGTGATCGAACGTCCTGCTTCGGTTCTTAAAGAACTGCTTGAAAATGCCATCGACGCACAAGCGCGGGCAATTGAAATCCGTCTTGAAGGCGGGGGTATCAAACGTATTTGCATTATTGATGATGGCACAGGCATTCCCAAAGAAGAACTGCCTTTGGCACTCATGCGCCATGCCACCAGCAAAATCACCTCCCTCGAAGAACTGGAATCAGTCAATTCCATGGGTTTCCGCGGAGAAGCCCTGGCCTCGATTGCCTCGGTTTCCCGACTGCTTATTACCTCACGCACGCAAGCCGACGATCACGCCTGGCAAATAGACGCGGCCCACAATGAAGTCACGCCAGCGGCAGGCGGTTATGGCACCACCATCGACGTGCGCCAATTGTTTGACCAAATCCCGGCCCGCCGTAAATTTCTGAAATCGGAAACCACCGAGCTGGGACATTGCCTGACGGCCATGGAAAGAATCGCCATGGCCTTTCCCGAAGTGGCTGTTCGCCTGTTTCATAATGACAAGCCTTACCGACAATGGGTAAGCACCGATTCTTTTCAGCGCATTCGCGATGTGTTGGGTGCCGAATTCATCGAAGCCGGCATTCCCTTAAATGCCGACGTTGGCCTGGCCAGCCTGCACGGGCTGATCACCCAACCCAATGCGGCTCGCAGCCGCGCCGATAAACAATACCTGTACGTTAACGGCCGCTATGTTCGCGACCGCACCGTGTCCCATGCGATTCGCACGGCTTATGCCGATGTCTTGCACGGTGACCGCCAACCGGCCTATGTGCTGTTTCTCAATATAGACCCCAATACAGTCGATGTGAACGTTCACCCTGCCAAGCATGAAGTGCGGTTTCGCGATAGTGGCGCGGTTTACCGTTTTGTCTCGCAAACCGTTGCCGCCACACTGGCCAGTGCAGGCGGCCAGCAAGAGGCCATGAACCGGCTACCGGCCCAAATGCCCGCCGGGCTTGCGCCTGCCCCTTTGCCAAACACAACCACTACGGGCAGTGGCAGCATCTCTCCTGCCAACCGGCCGTCGTCCAGCTTCAACCCCTATCAACGGCAGGCCCCCTTGGGGCTAGACCATCAACAGGCTTGGACCCAGGCTTACCGCCCGCTAGAATCACCCACCCTGCCATCATCCCCTCACTTCAATGAACGCACACAAGAAGGCGATACGGCTGGCACAGCGGATACTGTTTTCAATAACCCCGCCTACCCGGCAAGCGCTTCGGGCAACCCACAGCCTTCCTCCCTGCCCGAACAGGATACGTTTCCATTGGGCATGGCCCTGGGGCAATTGCATGGCATTTATATCCTGGCCCAAAACTCCAGGGGGCTGGTACTGGTTGACATGCACGCCGCGCACGAGCGGGTGGTTTATGAAAAACTGAAAACCGCCCTGGACAATCACAGCATGCCCAAACAAGACCTGCTGGTACCGATAGTTTTTCATTGTTCAGAAAAAGAAGTGGGCTTGCTGGAAGAACACCAAGAAGCCTTGCAAACACTGGGGCTTAACCTGACCGCCGCCGGCCCCCGCGCCATTACCGTGCGTTCGGTGCCGGCTTTACTGGCTCATGGTGATATCGAATCCCTGGTGCTTCATGTTTTAAAAGATTTAAGCCAGGCCGGTATGTCCAGACACCTGACCGAACAGCGTAATGAGTTGCTGTCCACCATGGCCTGTCACGGTTCGGTCAGGGCCAATCGCCGCCTGAGCATAGAAGAAATGAATGCCCTGCTGCGTCAAATGGAACAAACCGAAAGAGCCAACCAATGCAATCACGGCCGCCCCACCTGGTTTCAATGGACCATGAATGACCTTGATAAACTGTTCATGCGCGGCCAATAAAGCGACAGAAAATACTTAAGTTCCCAATCATCAGGCTTCAGCTAATGCTAAACTACGCAATGAACAGGCAGCAAACACACTGCCTGTTCTTTTTTGTATTTTTTCTTTCTTAACAGGCCCTGGCCACCCATCCAACACCATGCCAACTCCGGACAACAGGCATCAAGCCATTATTTGCATTGCAGGACCGACCGCATCGGGCAAAAGCGCCAGTGTACTGGCCATTGCCCAACGCTGGCCCATTGAAATCATCAATGTAGATTCAGCCACTATTTATAAAGGCATGGATATTGGCACGGCCAAGCCATCCAAAGCAGAACAGGCGCAAACGCCCCAGCACCTGCTGGACATACGGGACCCGGCACAAACCTATAGTGCGGCCGAATTCACCCGGGATGCCGCCAGGCTAATTATTGCCATTCAGGCCCGGGGCCGGATTCCTGTCCTGGCTGGCGGCACCATGATGTATTACAAGGCCCTGCGCGAAGGGCTGAATGAACTGCCCGCCGCCTGTACACAGGTTCGTCAGGAACTGGATAATTTTGCCCGCCAGCATGGCTGGCCTGCCTTGCACGCAGAACTGGCCAAGGTTGATCCGGTTACCGCTGCCCGCCTGGCGCACAATGACAGCCAACGGGTCCAGCGCGCCATGGAAATTTATCGCATTTCCGGTAAACCCATGTCTGCATTCCTTCAGCAACCCGCTGAAAAAGCAGGTGAGTTCCCCTACCGCACCATTAGCCTTGAACCCGAAAACCGCCTGGACTTGCATGCCCGCATTGCCTTGCGCTTTGACCAGATGCTTGAAAAGGGGTTTGTTCAGGAAGTTAAACAACTGAAACAACGCCCCGATCTGCACGCCGACCTGCCTTCCATCCGTTGCGTGGGATACCGGCAAATATGGACGCATTTGAATGGCGAGTATGATTTGCCAGCGGCCCGTGAAAAAGCCATTGCCGCCACGCGCCAGCTGGCAAAACGCCAAATTACCTGGTTACGTGCCCAACCCGACAGAACCCGGATTGATTGCATGGCCAATAATGCAGTAGAACAGGTCATTGACGCCATTGCCCCTGACATGGATGCCGCTTTGCAGTCGATCAGCCAAAAATAAAGGCCTGCCACAGCAAGCCTTTATTTATATTTTTAAACTTAAACAACGACCGTCTGTTCCGTGCCTTCTTCGTGCTGAACAATGTCACCCAGCTGGTAAACGGTTTCGCCCTGTTCTTGCAAGGTTGCGGTAATGTCCGCGGCCTGGCTGGCAGAAACTACCAGCACCATGCCAATACCGCAGTTAAAGACACGATGCATTTCGGTGTCTTCTACATTGCCCTCTTTTTGCAGCCACTTGAACAGTTCGGGCAATTCCCAGGCGTCTTTACTTAACCGTGCTGCCAGGCCAGGTTGTAAAATACGGGGTACGTTGTCTAACAGGCCACCGCCGGTAATATGGGCCAGGCCTTTGATATCTGTGCCATGCTTGGCCAACGCGGCCAACACCTGTTTAACGTAAATACGGGTGGGCGCCATAACAACGTCTACCAAAGGCTGGCCATGGAAATCGTCATTAGGCTGGGCACCGGCACGTTCAATAATTTTACGGATGAGCGAAAAACCGTTGGAATGCGCACCGCTTGATGCCAGACCCAGAATACGATCACCGGCCTGAATGGATTTGCCATTGATGATCTTGGATTTTTCTACCGCGCCAACCGCAAAACCGGCCAGATCATATTCACCATCCGGGTACATGCCGGGCATTTCGGCGGTTTCACCACCAATAAGGGCACAGCCGGAAAGCTCACACCCCTTGGCAATACCGCCCACCACACTGGCCGCGGTATCTACCGCCAGTTTTCCGCAGGCAAAGTAGTCAAGAAAAAACAGTGGCTCTGCCCCTTGCACCAGGATATCGTTTACACTCATGGCCACCAGGTCGATACCTACCGTATCATGGCGGTTCCATTCAAATGCAAGACGCAATTTGGTGCCCACGCCATCGGTGCCTGAAACAAGAACGGGTTCCTTGTATTTTTTTGGTACTTCAAACAAAGCTCCAAAACCGCCGATACCGGCCATTACGCCTTCGCGCATGGTTTTGGCTGCCAAAGGCTTGATGCGGTCCACCAATGCGTCGCCGGCATCAATATCCACACCTGCATCACGATAGGTCAAAGAGGATTTTGTTGAATTTGTCATGAGAAACGAGCCTAAATATGTAAAAATGTCATAAATCAAATGGAATAAACGCAATTTTACGATGAATGAGAAAAATTTACGCAGAAATCAGACACTTTTGTGGTCAGGAGTTGGAATTTGCCTGCTAATTCTGCTTTATATCCTGTCTCCAGTGCTTACTCCGTTCATGCTGGCACTGGCATTAGCCTATATTTTAGCGCCCGGCGTCGATTTACTGGTCCGTTTGCATCTGCCACGCTGGCTGGCCGTATCCCTCATGGTATTTTTACTGTTTGCCATCATTTTGGGGGTCCTGCTCATTATTATTCCGCTGCTGCGCAGGGAAATCAATCTGGTGCTGGAGCAGTTGCCATTATGGGTCCACCAATATAATACCCTGCTGGCCCCCAACATTGATGAATGGCTTGGCGTAGACAGCAAACTGGATATTTCCCGCATTCGCCTGCTCTTGCAAGATGCCGTCACCGGCACCGACAGCCTTGTCACCACCACCGTCAATTATCTTAAAGCCAGCGGCTCCACCCTGGTTTTCTATATTGCCAGTGGCCTGTTAACGCCGGTGGTGCTGGTTTATTTACTGTTCGACTGGCATACTTTTCTTAACCGCTTCAGTGAAATCATTCCACGCCGTTTTCTAAATAACACGCTTGATATTGGCAATGAAATAGACAAACTGCTGTCCAGTTTCCTGCGCGGGCAAATTCTGGTCATGCTCATTCTGGCTATTTATTACAGCGCCGGATTATCCATTGCCGACTTTGACAGTGCCATTCCCATTGGCGTCATTACCGGCTTACTGGTTTTTATCCCTTATTTAGGCTTCGGGCTGGGTTTATTGCTCGCAATCCTCTCTGCTCTATTACAATTCGATGGTTACTATGGTCTTATTGCCGTTGCCATTGTTTTCGGCATAGGCCAGATTTTTGAAAGTTTATATTTAACACCCAAAATTATGGGTGACCGGATTGGCTTGCATCCGCTGGTCATTATTTTTGCCCTGTTCGTTTTTGGTGAAATTTTTGGTTTTTTTGGCGTTCTGCTTGCCCTGCCAATCAGTGCAGCCCTGTCGGTCTTGATCCGTCGCGTTTATGGTCAATACCTGAATAGTACTTTTTATACAAATGAATGAACAATTAACGCTTGAAGTATCCCCGGTTCCCGAGCCAACCCTTGATAATTTCATTGCAGGGCAAAATGCCGAAGCCATTAACACGCTACGTACCATCCTGCCGGGGCAGGCCGTGTACCTGTGGGGAAGCCCAGGGTGCGGCAAGAGCCATTTACTCAAGGCCATGGCAGCCTGCCACCAGGGCGCTTATTTCAATCATGAAAGTCAGCCCTTTCTGGCCTCGGTTACGTTCCAGAACACGCCACGTCTGGTGGCCATTGATGACATCCAGAACTTAAGCGAAGACCAGCAGGCCGAACTGTTCAGCCTGTACAACGAATGGAAACTGCGCAAGAACACCTCCGAGGCTTTCATACTGCTGGTGTCGGGCGATGTTTCTCCGCTGGCCATGCCTTTGCGTGAAGACCTGCGAACCCGGCTTGGCTGGGAACTGGTCTACCGGCTCGAACAACTTAGTGATGAGCAGCGCCTTACCGCCTTGCAAAACCGGGCACGTGATAAAGGCCTGCAATTAAGCCATGAAGTCACGCACTGGATTTTCACCCATTATTCGCGTGATATTGCCGCCCTGTTCAACCTGCTCGATGCGCTGGACACCTATTCATTGTCTACCCGACGCCCCATTACCGTTCCTTTACTCAAGGCTTTTTTCATTAAAACAAAACTATGACCTCTACAAACCTGGCCCTTTTCGATCTTGACCATACATTGCTGCCCATTGACACCGATCGTGAATGGGTTGATTTTTTAGCCCGTAACAACCTGGCCGGCGACCCTGAAGCCATCCGAAAAAAAAACCAGGAGCTAATGGATAAATACACGGCGGGCATCCTCAAAATAGAAGAATCAGCCGAATTCATGCTGGGCTTCCTTAAAATGCACAGTCCCTATGAGCTGGCTCATTTTCATGAAAAGTTCATGTGTGAAGTGGTGCGACCAGCTATTCAGGCCAGTGCCATCGACCTGGTTCGCCAACATCAGCAAAACGGTGATCTGTGCTGCATTGTCACTGCCACCAACACATTTGTTACCGCCCCCGTGGCCCGTGCCTTTGGCATAGAGCATCTCATTGGTACCCTGCCCGAATATGTCAACGGCCGTTTTACCGGACGTGTGCAAGGCCTTCCCAGTTACCAGGAAGGCAAGGTAACCCGGGTTAATATGTGGCTAAGCGCCATGGGCAAGCAACTGGGTGATTTTGCCGAAACCTATTTTTACAGTGATTCGCAAAATGACCTGCCCCTGCTTGAAATCGTCAGCCATCCGGTGGCCACCAACCCCAACGAATCACTACGTAAAACAGCACATGAAAATGGTTGGCCAGTTCTTGATCTATTTGCATTAAAATAACAACATCTTCATTAAGCCCGTTCCTATGATCAAAAGCACTATTAAAAGCTTCGTTAGCCGCCTGTTCAACCCGCCGGCCAGCGACACAAAAAAAACCAAAGCCCGGGTTTACCACCAGGAGCAGCACGGCATCGATCGCCGGCTGGTTTCCCGCAACGCCATCAAGGTTTGCGAAGTGTTAAACCAAAAAGGATTCCAGGCCTTTGTCGTGGGCGGAGCCGTACGCGACCTTATCCTGGGCCTGGAGCCCAAAGATTTTGATGTCGCCACCAACGCCACCCCCGAAGAGGTACGCGCCTCTTTTCGCCGAGCCCGCATTATTGGCCGGCGCTTTCAGCTCGTACACGTGGTTTTCGGGCCCGAAATCATTGAAACCTCAACATTCAGGGCCAATAGCAATGGCCAGAACAAAACCGATGAACACGGCCGTATCCTGAACGACAACGTCTTTGGCACCCAGGAAGAAGATGCCGCGCGCCGTGACTTCACCCTTAATGCCCTGTATTACGACCCACTTACCGAAGAAGTGATCGACTACCACAATGGCCTGTCAGACCTGCGCAAACATATCGTACGCATTATTGGCGACGCTGAAACCCGTTACCGTGAAGACCCGGTCCGCATGTTGCGGGCGGTTCGCTTTGCCGCCAAACTAAACGGCACCATCGAACCCCGCACCAAGGAGCCCATCAAGCCGCTGGCTGAACTCATCTCCAACGTACCCGACTCGCGCCTGTTTGACGAAACGCTTAAGCTCATGACTTGCGGCAACGCCCTGGCCTGCCTGAAGCAACTTCGCGAAGAAGGCTTGCACGAAGGCACCCTTCCCTTGCTGGATGTGGTCTTAAAGCAGCCGGGCGGCCAGAAGTTTGTAGAGCTCACGCTTGACCGTACCGATCACCGGATCCGTCTGGGCAAGTCGGTCAGCCCCAGCTTTTTATACGCGGCCCTCTTATGGCGCCTGGTAGACGTGTACTGGAAACGCAATATTGCCCAAAAAGAGCCCCCCATGCAGGCACTTATCCATGCGGCCGACCAAGTACTTGATGAACAGGTTCACAAGCTGGCCATCCAACGCCGTCATAGCACCGACATGCGCGAGATCTGGTTCATGCAGCCCCGTTTCGAGCGCCCCATTCCTCGTCAAATCTGGAAAATGACCGAACAGCCCCGCTTTCGGGCCGCTTGTGATTTCCTGCAATTACGTGCAGCCAGCGGAGAATTTGATAGTGTCCAGGCACAATGGTGGATGGACCTGGCCGATACCGATACGGCTGGCAAAACCCAAATGATTGAAGAACTGGCACAAAAACAAAAAGGCACGCCTGGCGCGGCCAGCACCGCACGCAAACGTCGCAAGCGTCGCTCACCCGCCCGCAAAAAAGCCACTTTGCCGCAGTACGACAACTCATGAACATCGCGTATATCGGCCTGGGTTCCAATCTGGGCGAAAGCCAACATATGTTGCAACTGGCTCTGGCCGATATGGCTGCCCATACCGCCATTCAAAAACTGGAATGCTCCCGCTTTTATCGCAGTAGCCCGGTTGATTCCTCAGGGCCCGACTATGTCAATGCCGTTGCGCGGCTGGAAACCAGCCTGACATCGTTGCAGTTGCTGCATTGGTTGCAGGAAATTGAAAACCGCTACGGACGCGAACGCCCCTATGTGAATGCCCCCCGCACGCTTGATCTGGATATTCTGCTGTTTAACAATGAAATCAATCAATCGACCGAACTGACCCTGCCGCATCCGCGCATGCACCAACGGGCTTTTGTGCTCTTGCCCCTGCAGGAACTGTCTCCGGGGCTTGTCCTGGCCCAAGGCACGCTTGGCGCCTTATTGGAACACTGCAAAGACCAGGGCATTGAGCTGCTTTAAACCTGAAATTATGCGCCTGTCATTAGCAACGCATACGGACAGTTGCAAAAACAGGAACGCCACATTAAGCGCATACAAAAAACACCGGCGGGTAATAAAACCCGGCCGGTGTTTTTGTCTTCAATGACAGAAACGGCTTACAGCGTTTCTACCGCCACTGGAATTTTACCGATTTTGGCTTGCCATTCTTTAGGACCTGTTTGATGCACCGAAGTCCCTTCAGAATCAACCGCAACCGTTACCGGCATATCCTTCACATCAAATTCATAAATGGCTTCCATGCCCAGGTCTTCGAAGCCCACCACTTTAGCGCCACGAATCGCTTTGGACACCAGGTAGGCAGAACCGCCCACCGCCATTAAATAGGCAGACTTGTGCTTGCGAATGGACTCGATCGCGACAGGACCGCGCTCGGCCTTACCGATCATGGAAATCAGGCCGGTTTTTTCCAGCATCATGTCGGTGAATTTATCCATGCGAGTGGCGGTGGTGGGGCCTGCCGGGCCAACCACTTCTTCACGGACAGGATCAACCGGGCCCACATAATAAATAACGCGGTTGGTGAAATCAACCGGCAATTGTTCGCCTTTGGCCAGCATGTCCTGAATGCGTTTGTGAGCGGCATCACGCCCAGTGAGCATTTTGCCAGACAGCAACAGGGTTTGACCGGGTTTCCAGCTGGCCACTTCCTCTTTGGTAAGGGTGTCCAGGTTAACCTGTTTGGACTTGTTGTAATCGGGAGCCCAATGTACATCGGGCCAGTCTGACAAGGAGGGTGGCGTTAATACGGCAACACCGGAACCATCCAGTACAAAGTGGGCATGACGGGTTGCCGCACAGTTTGGAATCATGGCAATGGGTTTGGAGGCCGCATGGGTTGGGTAAGTATTGATTTTGACATCAAGCACGGTTGTTAAGCCACCCAGGCCCTGTGCCCCAATACCCAGCGCATTGACTTTTTCATACAGTTCAATACGCATTTCCTCGAGCTTGTTTTGCGGGCCACGGGCCAGCAACTCGTACATATCAATGTCTTCCATCAGTGACTGCTTGGCCATGAGCATGGCTTTTTCAGCAGTACCACCCACACCAATACCCAACATGCCCGGAGGACACCAGCCGGCCCCCATTTGCGGCACCGTGTTCAGGACCCAGTCAATAATAGAGTCGCTGGGGTTCAGCATGGCAAACTTGGTTTTGTTTTCGGAGCCACCGCCTTTGGCAGCCACCTGCACATCTACCTTATCGCCAGGAACCAGTTCTACATGCAAAATACAGGGTGTATTGTCTTTGGTGTTCTTGCGTTCAAAAATGGGGTCTGCCAGCACGGAAGCACGCAGTTTGTTGTCGGGGTCGGTATAACCACGGCGCACGCCTTCATCACAGGCTTCCTGCAAGGTTTGTTTAAGGTCAAACTTGACATCCATACCCACTTTCAGGAAAACGTTCACAATCCCGGTATCCTGGCAAATGGGGCGATGCCCTTCCGCGCACATACGCGAGTTAGTCAGGATTTGTGCAATGGCATCTTTGGCTGCCGGACTTTCTTCACGCTCATAAGCGCGGGCCAGATGCTGAATATAGTCGGCGGGGTGGTAAAAACTGATGAACTGGATTGCATCCGCAATGGATTGGATCAAGTCCTCTTCTTTGATAATGGTAGTCATTGTTTGATCAACTTTTTTCAAAAAACTAACGGTTAACAACTTTACTGTTTTATTTGCCTTTCCAGACCGGAGCCCGTTTTTCGGCGAATGCGGTCGCCCCTTCTTTGGCATCTTCAGAAGCAAAGATATGCGCCATGCGCGGCTGTTGCAGGGCGAACATGTCTTCCTGGCGCCAGTCTTGCGACTGCACCACGACCTGCTTAACCGTGCGAACGGCCAGGGGGCCATTGGCCGCAATCTTGTCTGCCAATTTTAACGCAGCTTCCAGCGCTTTGCCCGGTTCTGTCAGTTGATTGACCAAACCAAGCTGCTGGGCACGCTGAGCGGGAATCATGTCGCCGGTTAATAAAATTTCCATGGCAACGTGGTAAGGCAACCGTTGCGGCAAGCGCAACATGCCCCCCGATCCGGGTACCAGACCGCGTTTTACTTCAGGAAGACCAAACTGGGCGTTGTCGGCGGCCACAATCAAATCGCAGGCCAGTGCCAGTTCGCAACCGCCGGCCAGCGCATAACCTTCTACAGCGGCAATCAGGGGTTTTTGGGGTGGTGCTTCGCACAGGCCACCCAGGCCGCGGCCCGGCACCACGGCACGACGCTGGGTTTTGGCAAATTCCTTCAAATCCATACCAGAACAAAACGTATTGCCCTGCCCGGTAAGAATACCCACCGTCAGGTCGTTATTGGCGTCAAGCTGGTCAAGCGCGGCCGCCAGCGCAAAAGAAGTATCATACGTAAGGGCGTTACGGGCTTCGGGACGGTTGATGGTAATGACCAGTACGCGGCCAATAATTTCGGATTTTACTAATTCTGTCACGGTTGTCTCCTGTTTATTCGGGGTTAATTCGGGCATTTTACCCTTTCAAACCCTAATTTACCCCTAGAAGCGCAACAAATACCCTAAAATCCAAGGTTTGGTTATTCATCCGATGCTAGAGTCGAATTCATGCTTACTTTTCAGCAAATTATCTTAAAACTTCAGGAATACTGGGGTGCACAAGGTTGTGCACTGCTCCAGCCTTACGATATGGAAGTGGGTGCAGGTACTTCCCACACGGCCACTTTCCTGCGCGCCATCGGGCCCGAGCCCTGGCATGCCGCTTATGTGCAACCGTCACGCCGGCCCAACGATGGTCGTTACGGCGAAAACCCCAATCGCCTGCAACACTATTACCAATATCAGGTTGTACTCAAACCAGCCCCACCTGAAATTATTGATCTTTACATCGGTTCGCTACAGGCACTGGGCATTAACCCCCAAGAGCACGATATCCGCTTCGTTGAAGATGACTGGGAAAACCCCACGCTAGGGGCCTGGGGCCTGGGCTGGGAAGTCTGGCTCAATGGTATGGAAGTCACCCAGTTCACTTATTTCCAGCAGGTTGGCGGCCTTGACTGCCCGGCCACTACCGGTGAAATTACCTATGGCCTTGAGCGTTTGGCCATGTATCTGCAAAACGTGGAAAGTGTCTATGATCTTGTCTGGACCCAGCGCTCCAATGGCGATGCCGTTTACTATCGCGACGTGTTTCACCAGAATGAAGTTGAACAATCCACGTACAACTTTGAATATGCGTCAACTGACATGCTGTTTGCCCATTTCAACGACTACGAAGCCGAGGCCAAAAAACTGGTCGAGATCCCATTGGCCCTACCTGCCTACGAGATGGTTCTGAAAGCAGCCCATACCTTCAATATGCTTGACGCCCGGGGTGCCATTAGCGTTACCGAACGGGCCAGCTATATTGGCCGTATCCGCAACTTGTCCCGCGCTGTTGCCCAGTGCTATTACGACGCCCGCGAACAGCTTGGCTTCCCGATGCTGAAAAAACAAGAGATTGCATAAATGTCAACAAATCCTTTACTCATCGAATTACTGACCGAAGAACTGCCTCCCAAGGCATTACAAAAACTGGGCAAGGCATTTGCCCAGGGCATCTACCAGTCCCTGGACAAACAGCACCTGCTGGATGAACAGTGCAAACTTGAATCTTTTGCCACCCCACGCCGTCTGGCTGTCCGCTTAAGCCAGGTTTTGGCACAAGCTCCCGAACAGGCATTTGCAGAAAAGCTCATGCCGGTCAAAATCGGGCTTGATGAAAACGGCCATGCCAGTGCCGCCCTGCAAAAGAAACTGGCTTCCAAAGGTCTTGAACACTTAAACGTGGCCGACCTGCACCGTGAGTCCGATGGCAAGCAAGAATATTTAATCGCCAAAGGCACTGCCCCCGGTACACAACTGGCCGCTTTCCTGCAAACCGCCATTGATGAAGCCATTGCCGGCCTGCCGATTCCCAAAGTCATGCGTTATCAGCTGGCCGACGGGCAAACCAGTGTCCGCTTCGTGCGTCCCGTGCATGGCCTGGTCATCCTGTTTGGTGACCAGGTCTTGCCGGTTAGCGTGCTGGGCATCTCATCCAGCCATGTTACCCGTGGACACCGTTTTCTAAGCAAGGCCCCCATCCAGTTACACCATGCCAATACCTACGCGCAACAACTGCGCGATGAAGGCAAGGTTATTGCTTCCTATGAAGAGCGCCGCGACATGATCAGCACCCTGCTGGGTGACAAGGCTGCCTCGCTGGGTGCCTCCATTGGCAACGACCCCGACGTCACCGCCCTGCTTGATGAAGTCACTTCACTGGTCGAATACCCGGCCGTATATATCGGCCAGTTTGAGGAAAAATTTCTGGCCGTGCCGCCAGAGTGCCTGATCCTGACCATGCGCCTGAACCAGAAGTATTTCCCCCTGTTCGACCCAGCCACCGGCAAGCTGACACACCATTTCCTGATTGTCAGCAATATGGACATTGAGCATCCACAACAAATTATTGAAGGCAACGAGCGGGTCGTGCGCCCACGCCTGGCCGATGCCGAGTTCTTCTTCAACACCGACCGTAAAATGCCACTGGCCGCCCGTGTTGAACAACTGGCCACCATTGTTTACCACAATAAACTGGGTACCCAGCTGGACCGTTCCGAACGGGTCCGGAAAATTGCCGCTTACATTGCCCAACAGCTTGGCGCCAATGCTGCCCTGGCCGACCGTGCCGCCCTGCTGGCCAAGGCCGACCTGGGCTCCAACATGGTGGGCGAATTCCCCGAGCTGCAGGGCATTATTGGTGCCTATTATGCCAAGGCCGACGGCGAGCCCGAAGAAATCGTGACCGCCCTGGCAGAGCAGTATCGCGTGCGTTACGACAAACCGGTCAGCCAGGAAACCTTAACCTCGGCCATTTTATTTATTGCCGAGCGCACCGAAACCCTGATTGGCATTTGGGGCATTGGCCTGGTACCCACCGGCGAGCGCGATCCTTACGCCTTGCGCCGTGCCGCACTGGGCCTGATCAGTGCGGTTGAGCAATTGGCCGCCGGTCATTTCCTAAACCTGCAAACCCAACTTTCCCTCAACAAGCTGCTTGAGTTTGCTGCCGGCACATTCGAAAACATCAGCCTGAATCCCAACACCGTGGCCGAAGTGCAAGCGTTCATTTACGAACGTTATCGCAATCAGCTTAATGGCGATTATGACCGCTCGGTAGTAGACGCTGTTATTGCCTTAACCCCCCCTCTGCACGAGATTATCGACCGGGTCAAGGCCGTTACCGCCTTCGCGCAATTGCCCGAAGCCGAAAGCCTGGCTGCCGCCAACAAGCGCATTGCCAACCTGCTGAAAAAAGTAGACGGTTCCCTGCCCGCCATCAATGCAGAAATCTTGCTTGAACCGGCAGAAAAAGCCCTGGCCAACACCATTGAACAAATCCAGCCAGTGGCGCTTGATCACTTTGGCAAAGGTAAATTTGAAGCCAGCTTAAGCAGTATTGCCAGCACCCGAGAAGCGGTTGATGCCTTCTTTACCGATGTCATGGTCATGGCCGAAGACCCGGCCATCCGCAACAATCGTCTGGCGTTACTTGCCCGCTTGCATGGTGCCATGAATCTGGTGGCTGATATTTCCAGGCTGGCAAAATGAAGCTTGTTATTCTTGACCGTGATGGTGTCATCAACGAAGACCGTGCCGATTTTGTCAAATCGGCCGACGAGTGGATTCCCCTGCCCGGCAGTCTTGAAGCCATTGCCCGCCTGTATCGGGCCGGCTGGAAGGTAGTAATTGCCAGCAACCAGTCAGGCCTGGGCAGGGGCCTGTTCAGCATAAACGACCTGAACGCCATGCATACCAAAATGCATCAGGCGCTTACTTTGCTGGGCGGGCAGCTTGATGCCATTTTCATTTGTCCGCACACGCCCGATGAAGGCTGCGCCTGCCGCAAACCTTTGCCGGGCATGTTGCACGATATTATTCGCCGCTACGAGATAGACCCCGCACAGGTCCCTGTCATTGGTGATTCCTTGCGCGACCTGCAGGCAGCCCAGGCGGCAGGCATGAAGCCCTGGCTGGTGGAAACCGGCAACGGCCTGAAAACAAAAAACGACCCCAATCTGCCGCCTGATACGCAAATACGTGCCAGCCTGGCTGATATTGTCAACGAATGGCTGCAGGAAAACTAATCATGCCTTTTTTACGTGCCCTGCTGTTTCTCGTTTTTCAAACCATTACCCTTATTTTCTTCGCGCTTGGCTGCTTCCTGATGCTGCCTTTACCCTTCAAGTGGCGTTACCGTTTCACGGTAGGCTGGCCCCACCTGCTCATGTGGGGGGGCAAATATATCCTGGGCATCAAATGGGAAATCAAAGGACAGGAAAACATTCCTGCCACGCCGGTGGTGTTTCTATGTAAACACCAGTCTGCCTATGAAACCCTGCTCTTTCCCTGGTTTTCACCCAATCCGGCCTGTTTTATTTACAAAAAAGAGCTTAATTACATCCCGTTTTTTGGTTGGGGCCTGGCCAGCCTGCGCAATATTCCCATCAATCGCTCCGATCGCAAGGGTGCCATGCAACAGGTGTTAAGTATTGGCAGCCAACGCATCCACGCCGGCCATAATCCGGTGCTGTTCCCCGAAGGGACCCGGATTCCCGTTGGCCAAAAAGGCCGCTATCAATCCGGCGGTGCGCGTCTGGCCGTCCATGCCGGTGCCTCAGTCATACCGGTTGCACACAATGCCGGCGAAGTTTGGCCGCGCAACTCTTTTATCAAAACGCCCGGTCTGGTTACCTTCTCGTTTGGCCCTCCCATCTCGTCCGAAGGCCTTACCCACGACCAGCTTAACCGCAAGGTAGAAGCATGGATTGAAGGGGAAATGCGGGTGCTTAGCCCGCACCGTTATAACGACAAGGCCTGAAGCACCGCTGCGCTCATGGATAAAATCCCCTACACCCTTCAGCGCTCCAATCGTAAAAGTATTGGTTTTACGATTAACGCCGAAGGGCTGAAAATTACCGCGCCCCAATGGGTATCGCAAGCCATCATCAACCAGGCCATCCAGGCAAAAAAAACCTGGATCCAAAGCAAACTGTTGCAATGGCAACAACAATCTCCGGCACCCACCAACTGGCAAAACGGCATGCAACTGCCCTACCTGGGCCGACAGATTATGGTGCAACTTAACCCACAGCTGGCTTCATGCCGTTATGAAGGCAATTACAACCTGGCGCAAGACAACGATATTCTTTATATCAACCTGCCTGCCACGGCAAGTGCCCAGGCCATTAAAACAGCCTGCGCCCGGTGGTTTCAGGGGCGCGCCCTGGCCTGGTTTGAAACCCGCCTGCACCATTTCTGTCAAAGCAGCGGCGCCAAGCCTTCGCAACTGCGCCTGTCCAGTGCCACCACCCGTTGGGGCTCATGTAGCGCCAATGGCAACATTCGCCTGAACTGGCGCCTGATTCACCTGAATCCCGAACTGATTGACTATGTGATTGCGCATGAACTTGCCCATTTGAAAGAAATGAACCACAGCTCCCGTTTCTGGACCGAAGTTGGCCGTATCCTACCCGGCTATGAAGCGGTCAAACACAAGCTTAAACAAAAAAGCCTGCACACCCTGCCCATTCTTTAGGCATCACAGGACAATTGCAAACGACCATAAATTTTCGCTTATATAATGCCTGTTGTATCATTCTTGCCGTATCCGTTGTTTGAAAATACAGAACTCATCGTTTTGTAAACACGGCTTTGCTAAAATAGCCCGCTTGCAACCATTTCCAACAGGAGTCATCATGCAATTTCTACATACCATGCTTCGAGTCGGCAACCTTGAACGGTCCATCGAGTTTTATACAAACGTGATTGGCATGAAACTTTTGCGACGCTCCGAAAACCCCGAGTACAAATACAGCCTGGCTTTCCTGGGTTTTGAAGCCAACCCTCACCAGGCTGAACTAGAGCTAACCTATAACCATGGCGTTGATTCCTATGAGCTGGGTACTGCCTATGGCCATATTGCCATTGGGGTGCCAGATGCCTGTCAGGCCTGTAAATCAGTTAAGGCGGCGGGTGGCAAAGTAACGCGTGAAGCGGGCCCGGTTATGGGTGGCAGCACCGTTATTGCCTTCGTTGAAGACCCCGACGGCTACAAAATTGAACTGATTGAACGCAAAGACATGCAGGCCGAAGGTACTGGCTTGCACGCAAAATAATCCCGTCAAAAATTTAAATTTAAAGGAAAAAAATGAGTAAAAGTACTGGAATTATAGGGTTGCTGGTTGCAGCCGGCTTGGTTTGGGGTGGCGCTACCTGGTATATGGGTAACCAGACCAAAAAAGAACTTGATGAATCCCTGGTTGCAACCAACCATTTTCTGGCAACCAGCCATGCCAATACCACCATCACCGAGGTCAGCTACGAAAAAAACTTTTTATCGTCAACCGCTGTTTATAAATTAAGCATCAAGCTGCCCGAGTTGCAAGAAGAACCGCTGGAATTATTGTTTAACACCCACGTTTACCACGGCCCTTTCCCCAAGCTGGAAAAAGGCAATTTCACACCCGCACTGGCTATCGTGGAAAGCACCCTGGTCAATAATGACAATACCAAAATGCTTTTTGAACTGGCCAATGGGCAAGAGCCTGTCTCATCCAGCACCCAAATTTCATTCTCGGGTGATATCAACGGCACCATCAAAACGGCCGCCCTTCAGTACAGCAATGCCCAAAGAGGCATTAATGCCAGCATTGAACCCGGAAATTTTGTCTCCAGTACCAACAGGGATCTTTCTTTCTTCAATATAAATGGCCAGTTTGGTGCCATCAAACTGTCTGAGAAAGACGAGTTTACGCTGGATATTGCCAGCCTTTTCATGAGCAGCGATGCCAAGCGCAGTGCACACGATAATTTTATCGGCACCAGTACGTTCAAAACCGATAAAATTTCAACCGTTCTGGATAAAAAAACGTCAATCTCCATTGATGCCGTCAGCATAGACACCAGCACGTCCGAAACGGCGACAGGCCTGGTCAATGCCGATATTGTTTACCGTCTTGACACTTTAAAGGCAAACGATATCAATTTTGGCAATTCCGATCTGAAATTCATCATGAACAATCTGGACATGCAGGCCATTAACGCTTTCAGCAAAGCGGTTTCCGCCATCAATCCGTCCAGCCCCGACGCCGATGAGCTGATGGTTGACCAGTTTGAAATACTGTTCGGAAAAATCCTTGCCAGCAACCCGTCATTTGAAATTTCGCCACTGCGCATCAATACGGCATCCGGTCAGGCCACACTTAATGTCGGTGCTATTTTCAATACTGAAGACATTGCCCCCGACAACAAGGCTGATCTTGAATCCTATGCCATTCAGGCCTTGCGAAAAGTGAATTTTTCAACGTCTATTGATGACAACTTCATCAAGGAAATGGGCGCTGCTGTCATCAAGTTTGAAAACACCCAGGGTGAAAACATTTCCGAGGAAGAAATCATGCAAATGGCCAGCCTGGCTGGCCCAATTGCCGAACAATCCGGAATGGCGGTTTATAAAGACGGAAAGATCACCTCTGATATTGTTTTTGATGCCGACCAGCCCGCAGACAGCCAGATTGATTTTAACGGCAAAAAAATGGGCTTGAACGAGTTCGCCATGAGAGCATCCTCCCTGCTTGGCTTCGCAGGTACATCGGCTGCTCCTGCGTTACTAAACGAAGAGGAGCTATTTCAAGCCCTTGAAAACGATACGGAAGCAGAACCGGCAGAATAAATGCATGAGCTTGAAAATGAGACTGCAACGAAAAAATCCGCAATAAATGCTGAATGCAGTCTGCATTATCCTCAAATCAGGCGACGTTCCCCATGTACATGATTAATGTAAGTTTACATTAATCAACATTTGTTCAATCTGGCCATTTTATTTATTAACAGGTGATAGCTCATCATCACCTGTTAATAACGTCTCTTTCAGGTATACATCACAGTTGCCAGACAAACCATTAATTATGGCCATAAAAGGTCCGCAAGCGTTGCGCATCAAGCTCATCGGATGAGGCGATTGCCCTGGTCTGTCTTGGGGCGTTGACGGGTACCGTATTAGCAGCAACCGGATTATTGCCAGGGTTGTTTACTGCAACCGTTGCTGGCGCTGGTGCCTGGGTACTGGCCACTGCATTGTCAGGTAGACCTTTGGCGGTTGAAGAGCTGGGGCAGCGCCGGCCGGTTGCTTCATAAGCCATCCGGTTCACGTCTTCACCGAAACAGAAAAACCGCATATCAGCCACTTCTTTGTAACCCAGTTTATAGGCAATACTGGTATCCTCTCGTGCGTTACACGCATCTGATTCACCGGCCATCGAACCACCTATCCCAAACCCGGTAAAACCCACACCAATCGTGTTAGATTGACCGCAATTATTGGCACCACCAAACATGCTTGCAGGCGCATAAACGTTAGGTGTGGTGTGAATACGCTGGGATTTTCTTTGTTCTGACCCTTCAAAATTAAGGTTAACGAAAGCAGCTGCTCCTGCATCTACCATTGGATTAGAACTGGATGATGCGCCCGAACTTGCTCCAGAAGAGGAACTTGCGTCAGAACTTACATTAGTTTGTGCCGATACCTGGGTTGATGCAAACACCAAGGCGATTACAGTAAATATTTTTTTCATGGCGATTCCTTCAGGAGAGAGAATCGCTCCCTCTCCAAAAATATTTTGCGTATTATAATTTTTCAGAAGTCGGTCCCTTCCATTAAGGAGTCGTCCAAGCCCCTAGACCAAAGGTACCAAAACCACCTCCGGCATTCGCACCCCAGTTACCGCCAGCAGAAGCTGATGAACCTTGGGCTGCACCACCAAACGAAAAGCCGATATTAGACTGGCTGGAAGTGGAAGTACCCCCTGTTGAAGTCGCTGCTCCCGTTGGACCAGCAACAACTAGCGCACCTGAACTGGTAGTATTGCTTGCGCTGGATGTATTAGCAGCCATACCAGTTCCAAGAGAACCTTGGGCTCCCGCTGCTTGAGAACCTCCTTGTGCACCGCTGTTCGCACCACCACCTGCTCCATATGCACCAATAAAAACACCGGCTGCCGATACACTTGTTGAAGCAAGCGCTAAAGTAGTGATAAGTAATAGTTTTTTCATTTTGCTGCTCCTTTACGGAAATTCTTTATATTCTGAAAGAATATGATTTTTTTAGAAAGCAACAAGCCTACGGTTTAAGCCGTTCTAGACAGATAACCAGCTGATTGCTTTCAAATATTAATTTAATCTTAATATTTATGGAGTACCCCATATACCCACACCAAAGGTACCAAAGCCACCACCGGCATTCGCACCCCAGTTACCATTAGCGCCAGCTGAAGAACCTTGAAGTGCTGCCCCAAATGAACCACCCAGATTGCTTTGAGATGATGTTGAAGTACCCCCTGTTGAGGTTGCTGCTCCGGTTGGGCCGGCAACTACTGCTGCACCTGAACTGGTTGTGTTGCTTGCTCCAGAGGCATTGCCTGCCATACCAAATATGGCGGAAGCTTGCCCTCCAGACGCCTGAGATCCTCCTTGTGCACCGCTGTTCGCACCACCACCTGCTCCATATGCACCTACAAAAATACCCGCTGCCGATACGCTTGTTGAGGCAAGCGCCAAAGCACTGATAAGTAGTAGTTTTTTCATTTTGCTGCTCCTTTACGGAAACATTTTTCGAACCGGACGCCGTCCGGCACGGTTACTGCAAAATGGAATAGCCAAATTCCGTCAAGATGTATATGTTTGCAACATTAAACAGGGAGGCTACCCCACCAACATCAACAACTTGAACCATCAAATTGCTGAATTCTTAATATGTTACATTTTTGAAACGAACCACTTCACCCCTAATATTTACGGGATTAAATCTTTCAGTTCTGATAAAAGTACAGAAACAGTGCAAAGTTGAAACTTATATATATTTTTTTCTAAAACTTATACTGCCAAATGCTATAGGATTTTGAGTTGCTGATAGTAGTTAATAATTTATGTTTTATGGCCAGGCATTTGCCGTAACCACTTTTATTTGCTGCATACCTGTTATTGTTGAAACTAATTCTACATGAATCAAAAAAGTTTTCAACACTTAATTTGGTATTTTCTTACTTTTTTGTAACATCAACATAATTATCATATTATGAGAAATAACAATATGAACCCAAGACGTACTAAAATTGTGGCCACTTTGGGGCCCGCAACCCGCTCACCGGAACAAATCGAAAAGATGATACTGGCCGGCATAAATGTTGCAAGGTTAAACTTTTCCCACGGCAGCCATGACGAGCATCGCCAAACAGCCCAGCGCATCAGGTCAATAGCACACAAGCTGCAAAAACACATTGCCATCATGGTCGATTTGCAAGGCCCTAAAATTCGTATTGCCCGTTTCATCAACGGCCAGGTCTTGCTACAAGCCGGTCAACCATTTATTTTATCCAACACCCATCCGCATAACGAGGGTACCGCGCATATTGTCGGCATCGACTACCCTGCCCTGATAACTGATTGCCAGCCGGGCGATGAACTGCTGCTGGATGATGGCCGCATCGTGCTGGAAGTAACCCGTATTGAAGGCCAGGAAGTACACACCCGGGTACTGGTTGATGGCCCGCTTTCCAACAACAAAGGTATCAATCGCAAAGGCGGTGGCCTTTCCGCCCCCAGCCTGACCGCCAAAGACAAGGAAGATATCAAGATTGCTGCTGACATTAAGGCCGACTATATTGCCGTTTCTTTTCCGCGCTATGGCAGCGATATTGAACAAGCCAGACAGCTTGCCCGGCAAGCCGGTAGCAAAGCCTGGATTGTCGCCAAAATAGAACGCGCCGAAGCCGTGGCCGATGACCAGGCACTGGATGAGCTGATTACGGCCAGTGATGCCGTCATGGTAGCCCGTGGCGACCTGGGGGTTGAAGTGGGCGACGCCGAATTGGCCGGCATACAGAAAAAAATCATCCTGCACGCGCGCACCCTGAATAAAGTGGTGATTACCGCCACCCAAATGATGGAGTCGATGATTGCCAACCCCATTCCCACGCGTGCCGAGGTCTCTGACGTTGCCAATGCCGTCCTGGACTACACCGATGCCGTCATGCTGTCGGCCGAAAGCGCCTCGGGAAAGTATCCGGTAGAGGCTGTCATGGCCATGTCACGCGTTTGCCTGGGTGCCGAAAAACACCCAACGTCCAGTAAATCGGGCCATCGGCTGGGGCAGGTTTTTCCTCGCTGTGATGAAACCATCGCGCTTTCCGCCATGTATGCGGCCAATCACTTCCCCGGTGTAAAAGCGATTGTTTCCCTTAGCGAAAGCGGGCATACGCCCCTGATCATGTCGCGCATCCGTTCAGGCGTGCCTATTTATTGCTTTACCCGGCATAGGGAAACCCAAAACCGCGCTGCCCTTTTCAGGGGGGTTTATCCGGTGAATTTTGACAATAGCCATCTGGACCCAACCCTGCTCATGCAAGCCGTCCTTGAAGAGCTTAAAAATCACCAACCCCTGGAAACCGGTGACTGGATCATTATCACCAACGGAGACCTGTCAGCCCCCTGTAACGGCACCAATAGCATGAAATTAATCTGTGTCAATTAATTTAAATTTAAAATGAAAATCATCATTGCCCCTGACTCGTTCAAAGAAAGCCTGCCGGCCCATGAAGTGGCCAAGGCCATTGCCAAAGGCGTAAGGCAAGCAGCGCCCACCGCCAGCATCCATTGCGTTCCCATGGCCGATGGGGGTGAAGGAACCGTATTGGCCATTGCGCAAAGCACTCCGTGCACACTCATGCAAAGCACCGTTCGCAACGCATTAGGCCACTCAGTGCAAGCCACCTGGGCCATGACCTACACCAATACTGCCATTATAGAAATGGCCAGTGCTGCCGGCCTTGAACAACTCACCCCCCAGAACAGACCGGTCCTGCGTGCCAATACGTTTGGGGTTGGTCAACTTATTATTGAAGCTTTAAATAAACAGGCCAGGCATATTATCCTGGGGCTGGGCGGCTCGGCCGCCAACGATGGCGGTGCTGGCATGCTTGCCGCCCTGGGCATTCAGTTTATAGGTAAAAACAATACCTTGCTGGAACCCATCCCCGAAGAGCTGGCCAGGCTTGAAACAATCAATCTTTCGGGCCTGGACCCACGTCTGTCGCAGACAGCATTTACCCTGGCTTCCGATGTAAACAACCCTTTGTGCGGGTCCCATGGTGCCGCTGCTATTTTTAGCCCACAAAAAGGCGCCACGGCAGAACAGGTCCAATTCCTGGACCAGACTATGGCGCATTATGCTGATATTACAGCCACTACGCTGGGCAAAGACAGGCGTCATGAACAGGGAGCAGGCGCAGCAGGCGGCCTTGGCTTTGCTGGCTTAAGTTTCTTGAATGCACGGTTTCGTCCCGGGGTGGAAATAGTGGCCAAATTTGCAGGACTGACACGCCTGATTGAAAATGCCGACCTGGTTATTACCGGTGAAGGCAAGCTGGATGAGCAAACCTTGCAGGGTAAAACCCTGGCCGGCATAGCTACCCTGGCACAAATGCATCAGGTCCCAATGATTGTGATTGCCGGCACCTTGGGCGCCAATTACCAGGCATTGTACAGCCAGGGAATGACTGCGGCCTTCAGCCTGTGCAACGGCCCCATCACGTTACCGGAAGCCATGCAACAGGCATCGCGTCTGCTTCAGGAACGCAGCCGGGATATTATGCAGGTTTTTCTGGCAAGCCAGCTAAGCAAAGGCGGTAAAAACTATAAGATTAAATGATCAACTCCCACGCGAGAGCATGGGAATTAGAAAAACGCCTACCGTTCATCAACTTGCGCGGGAAACCTCGCCCTTTAGGGCGGGGTGATTGACTACTTCAAGCCTGGTTTATTTTTCCGCTCTCCTGCAGATAGTCGGAAAGGCGGATAAAATCGGCCACACTTAAGGACTCGGCGCGAGCTGTTTCCTTAATGCCAACCGCATCCCAGTCTATTTCCCAATCTGCCAAAGAGCGACGCAACATTTTCCTGCGTTGTGAAAAAGAACGCGCAACCACCCGTTCAAACACCGGCCACTGTTTTGGGGCCGGTCGGGAATCGGGTAAAGGAATCATACGTACCACGGCCGACATAACCCTGGGTGGTGGATCAAACGATTCAGGGGGGACATCAAACAGCCAATGGATTTTATAGCGCGACTGCAGCATGACAGACAAGCGGCCATAATCGGACGTGCCCGGTTTTGCCACCATCCGGTCGATGACCTCTTTTTGCAGCATGAAATGCTGGTCTTGCACCTTACTGGCATAATCCATTAAATGAAACAGCAACGGACTGGAAATATTGTAGGGCAAATTACCCACCACCCTTAAGGGTGCGCCAAACTGGCTAAAATCCACTGTTAAGGCGTCTGCCTCATGGACGGTTATTTTTTTGGGGCTATACGTATTGCGCAAGCGCTGTGCCAGGTCGCGGTCTATTTCCACCACCGTTAAATGATCAAGGCAGGCCAATAGCGGCGCCGTTAAGGCAGACAGCCCCGGCCCGATTTCAACCACCTTGTCATCACGACCCGGATTTACCGCACGGACAATCGCTTCAGTAACGCTTTCATCCACCAGAAAATGCTGGCCAAACCGCTTTCTTGCCTGATGTGCTGTCATAGTCTAGTTTCTGGCAGAAATGGAACCGCTTAGGCGATTATCAATAAACGACTGTGAACGCAATTGCTGCAACCAATCGGTAAAGATAGGCTCTGCCCGCTGTTCGTACAGGGTCTGGCGAGCCAGCATGCGACGAATTTCGGGTTGTTTGTCGCCGGTACGGCGGTCAAGCACTTCAATAATATGCCAGCCAAAGGCAGAACGCACCGGATTGCTAATTTGCCCCGGCTGCAAATTGGCCACCGCTTTTTCAAATTCGGGATCGGCCACACCTGGGGCAATCCAGCCAATATCGCCCCCTAAAGGCGCAGAGGTATCTTGTGAGAATTTGCGCGCCACATCTTCAAACGCCTCACCATTGCTTAAGCGATTATGCAAGCTTTGAATACGTTCATACGCCTGCTGGTCGGAAACCACAGGACTTTTTTTAACCAGAATATGGCGAACATTGGATTCGGTCACATTAACCGGACCGTCTTGTTTGGCGGCAATTTCCATGGGAGAAAACTGCGGTCTGGGTGGCGGTGGCGGCTGCACGTTAACAACCCGTTTGTTTTCTTTAACTAAACCACGGCGCTCAAGTACCTTCAAAATATGGAACCCGTTGGGTGCCTTGAAAACCCCGGTAGTGCGCCCGTCTGCCACGTTACGGGTCGCGTTAACAAACAGGGAAGGCCAGTCTTCAAACAGGCGAATACCCAATTGCCCACCATCACCGGCCTCGGGACCCTCTGAGTATTCTTTGGCAACGGCGGCAAAACTGTTACCACGCCTGATTTTTGCCATGGCGTCATTGGCTTTCTTGCGAGCGGCAGCAGCCACATCTTCAGAAGCGTTGTCAGGAACGCGAATAAAAATATGCTGCAAGGCTACCGCCTTGGGCTCAAAGGAACGTTCAATAACAACCTGCTTCTGGGGCGGAGGAGGAATATAGGCCACCTCTTTTTGGGGTAATACACCGGTAGGATGCTGCTTCAGAAAGGCATCTACATCCGATTCGGTAACACTGATCCGGCTTTGAACAATGCTATTGCGCAATTGATCCATCATGACTTCACTGCGCAGGTTTTTCAGGTACTCATCCCATTTCATGCCCGAACGGCTGACTTCTTCTTTCAGCCGCTCGACAGGAATGCTATTGCGCTGTGCAATAGTCGCCAGCACCTGGTCCAACTGGGCATCGCTAACCGCTACGTTCAAGCGTTCAGCATCCTGCTTCATTAGCTTTTCATCAATCATGGACTGAAGCACCTGATCGCGGCTTGACCCACCCTGTCCGCTAATGCGCAAGGAGGCCATTCGATTATCCAGCTCCCGGATGGTGATGATTTCAGTATTGACTACCGCGGCTATGCCATCACCAAACTGAGCTTGTGTTTTCGCTGTTTTGCCGGTAGTACCCGTTGCCGCCTGCGCCACGATTGGCAAGGCAAGACAAAAAACAGGAATGGTTGCAAATGCGAATTGGCGTACGCGTTTTAGTCTACGCATTATTCATACCTTTCAAATGTAGATTTTACTGGAACCGGGACGGTTGTTGATTCATACCCCGGCACATTTTCTCTTAACAAATTCATTGGATCACTACCCAAAGACCCAAGACCGGATAATTCCAATTGTAAGAATATAGCAGAATTTGCCTTTTCTTTTGAAACGGCATAACGCTGCATGACAACTCGGCCCGTCCAGCAACAGTTGCCTTTATACTCAAAACCAAGAATGGACTGGGTTACCCTTTTATCCTGAATGGAATAATCAATACGGCCAACGCCTGAGATATTTTCAGTAAATGGCCATTGTGCCGACAAACTGGTGGTTTCCTTGCCTTTTAGCTGATAACGCAGCGGATTTCCCCGCTCATCAAGAAAGGGATCTTGCTGATAGCGGTAAGACATGGAAATGCTGGTTAGCCGTTTGGGCTTCCAGCGCAAAGACGCATACGATTGCACCACATTGCGGTCGGTCGAATCCACCTGCACCGCCAACTCGGTATTCAGGGTATCGGTAAGCGCTGCACTTAAACCAGCCAGATAGTCCGACTTGGACCGTTTTTGGGCCTGTTCCCCGGGCAAGGTCACTTTCTGGTCTTCAAAATAAAACCGTTGCGCCAGTTGCAGGGACAGTCGCTCGAAACCGCTATCCTCATCAAACCAGCGGCTGGTGATACCCAAAGTAAGCAAATTGGCATTGTTAATGCGATCCCAGCCACCGCTATAACGGTTTTCAGCATACGCGGAACCAAAACCGAACTGGCTGATAGAGGTGTCATAAAGAGGAATATCCGACTGGTCTTTATAAGGAATATACAAATAATACAGCCGGGGCTCAAGCGTTTGCAGGGACGGTTTGCCGAACAGCGTGGTACTTCGCTCAAAGGTCATGCCACTGTCAAGAGACAGGATAGGCAAGGCCCGGTTGACGGAACCTTTTTGGGTACCATCCTGGCTTGTGAAACTGTATCGGCCAAATTCCTTATACCAGTCGGTTGAGTAATGGGAAACATGCAAACCGGCCTTGGGCGTGACATACCAGCCTGGACGGACAATTGGATAACTAATGGTGCTATAAGAGGAGAACCGGGTGCCATCGGGAGCACGGTGACCATTGGTATTGGACAAATCAACAATATCGCCAAAGTAAGTGGGAAACTCAAAACGGGTAAGGGTATTGTTTGTGTCTACATCAAAACCGTTCCAGTTGTAGCGTCTGCCACGCACATTGAGTTCGGGCACTTTTTCGTATTGCCCGTATAAGCGTCCCAGCGTTTCGTCTTGCAGGGTTTGATATTTCTGCAGCGTTAAATGACCACTCCAGTACTTGTATCCCGACCAGCGCAGGGTTGCCCGTTTTGACAAATAGGTCTGGTCAGCTTCATTCAGGCCCATGCTGGTAAAGTCACGGAAATAGTTATCGTCAGAAGCCCCATTCCAGTCCAGGTCAAAATTAAAATTCAGGCCCATGAACTGGCCAAGACGATGCTTATGCAAAACCGAATATGACCAGCGTTTCTCGCGGGTATCCATATCCTTGTTAATGTAGGTACCCGAGGCAACCCCCGAATAATTTGGCATTAAATAGCGGAACTCTCCGCCCATTAACAAGCCGCGCTTGCTTAAATAACGGGGTGTTAGCGTTGCATCGTAATTAGGGGCCAGGTTGAAAAAATAGGGCACGGCCAGATCATAGCCACCGCGTGATGTGTAACCATAAGTAGGGGTAAGGAGCCCTGATTTCTTTTCTGCCCTGACTGGGAATGTCAGGTAAGGCGACCAAAGTACCGGTACCCCCTTGATATAAAGTACCCCGTTTTTGGCAACCCCCTCGTTTTCGTCATCATAAATATCAACCTGCGGAGACTGGATGGTCCAGAATTTTTCAGGGCAGTCGCAACCCGAATAGATCACATCCATCAACCGTGTGTGATTATCATCAAGCGCCTCGGCCTCGCTGGCCGTACCGCTTCCGCCGCCGGCCAGGTTAAACACCGGCTCAAAGAACTTGCCGCTGTCTGTATTGATATTATATTGAAGCCCCGTCCCGGTAATCAGGGTGCCGTCCTTGAAGAAACGGGTATTCCCGGTTGCCGTCATGTTACCCGTATCATTGTTATAACGGATCTGGTCACTTTTCAGAATGGCATCAGTGCGCCGCACCTGCGCCAGCCCGCGCAAGGTAATATCACTGCTATTATTGTTGTAGTCTGCCTTTGCACTGTCGGTAAAAGTAACCGTCTTGTTTTTATCGCCGGGCGTTACTTGCAACAAGGCAGAATCCTGCAAAGTCGGGTATTGATTAATACGTATTCCGGGTGCTGCCAGTGCAAGACCGGTATTGGCAAGCGAAATAAGCGTTAGCAGAGTAAAAGCATAAACTTTACGCACAAAAAGCTAATCCATTCAAGATTCTGTTTATATGGAACACAGACAATTTTATTCCCGGTTGCAAACAACTACCCATGACATTACTCCTGCAGACTATTTTATTGATGCAGAAAAGACAAAACCCGGTTAAAAAGCTTAAAATAGGTTTTTCCAGAGTAATTGCCAAGTCGAAACGACCAATTATAGTAGTTGCTCTTTAATTTAAATTGGTTTTTTTAATTCTTTCACTGAAATTAAACCGATTTTACATTCAGGACCCAGGTTTCGTCACCCAATTGTCGCGAAATACTCATATTTTATGATTATGCCCTTAAACGATTCAGCAGATCCCCGCAAAGATGCCTTGCAACAATGGCTAGCCAGCCTTGCAACTACCCATCACATCCAAACCGACAGCCTTCGCGCCGCCTCCAGTGATGCCAGTTTCAGGCGTTACTTTCGCGTAGATACCAATAAGGCTCCGCTTATCATTATGGATGCCCCCCCGCAACAGGAAAACTGCATCCCTTTTATTGACATTGCTGAAAAGCTGGCCAAAGCAGGGCTGAATGTACCGGCCGTTCTTGAAAAAGACCTGGAAAACGGCTGGTTACTGCTTACCGACCTGGGTAACGACACCTATTACCAACGCATTCAAAAAGGCCTTGATGACACTACTTTGCAATCTCTGTACCATGATGCCCTTCAGGCACTGGTGCAAATGCAACAGGCCGGTGCCCAAGACCTGCCCGCCTATAACGCACAGCGCTTGCGCGATGAACTGGATCTGTTTACCGACTGGTATGTTAACCGGCATTGCCAAAGCCAGCTAAGTAACGACGAAAAAAACGCACTTGAAAAAACCTTCAGTCTGCTGGTGGCCCACAATGCCAACCAGCCCTGCGTATTCGTGCATCGTGA
>JAVESC010000100.1:0-8437 GCA_034006805.1 Advenella sp. | reverse complement strand
GCTGGTTGTAGTGGGCACCTCGGGCGAGTCGCCAACGGTGGATTTTGATGAGCACACCGAGCTTATCCGCGTTGCCGTAGCCCATGCCGCCGGCCGTATTCCCATTATTGCCGGCGTGGGTGCCAACGCAACCGATGAAGCCATTTACCTGACCAAACAGGCCAAAAAAGTAGGTGCACAAGCCGGTCTTTCAGTGGTGCCCTACTACAACAAACCCTCACAAGAAGGGCTTTTCCTGCACTTTAGCGCGATTGCGCAAGAAGGCGATTTGCCCATTATTTTGTACAACGTACCCGGGCGCACCGTTGCCAACTTAAGCGATGAAACCATTTTGCGCCTGGCCAATGTACAAAACATTATTGGTATCAAAGACGCTACCGGCGACATCGCCCGTGGCGGCCTGCTACTGGCTAATAAACCCGATCATTTTCAGGTTTTCAGTGGCGACGACCCAACCGCTGCCGCCCTTATTTTGCTGGGTGCCAACGGCAATATTTCGGTAACCGCCAATGTCACGCCAAAACTCATGCACGAATTATGCGTTGCCGCCCGCATGGGCGATGTACCCACAACACGGGAACTGAATGCCAAACTGACGCAATTGAACAAAGTGCTTTTCATTGAAGCCAACCCCATTCCTGTCAAATGGGCAGTTGCCCAGCTTGGTTTGTCACAACTGGGCTATCGCCTGCCCCTGTGTGGACTCAGTGAACAAAACAAGATTCCGGTTACCCAGGCCCTTCAAAACCTGGGCCTTATTTAATATCAAGGATCAAGATTTATGCGCATTAATGCACGCCATCTTACAGCATCGGGTTTAATTGCAGCTGCAACCCTTCTTGCCGGATGCAACGCCGTTTCTGAACTTATGGGAGATGGAGAACAGGTTGATTACAAAAGCACCGTTCGCGGTGACCCGTTAAGTATTCCACCCGACCTGTCCAGTGCCGACATCAAGCCCCAATACACCGCACCAGGCGGTGCTGCTTCGGCAAGCACCTATAACCAGTCTGTGGCCGCCGCCAATGCCGCCAATGCCCAGGGTGTCAACGTGCTGCCAACCATTGATGGCATTGAAGTGCGCCGCAACGCAGACCTGCGCTGGCTGGAAATCAGTCAAGACCCCAACATCGTCTATCCCAAACTGGTTGCTTTCTGGACAGACGAAGGTTTCACGATTAACCGTGACAACCCCAAGGCCGGCATTATTGAAACCGACTGGGCTGAAAACCGTGCCAAGATTCCGGGCAACTTCCTGCGCCGCGCACTGGGTTCCATTGTAGACATGGTCTCGGACAGTGGCGAACGTGAACGTTTCCATACCCGTCTTGAGCGCGTTAATGGCAAAACAGAGGTTTACATTAGCCATGAACGCATGGTAGAAACCCAAATGGACCGCGATGGCACCGAGTTCAAATGGTTGCCGGCCAACGAAGACCCCGGCCTGAATGCCGCCATGATGTCCCGCTTAATGGTTTACCTGGGTGCAGACAAAACCAGGGCCGAGCAGCAAATCAAGCAATCAGCGGCCGCTGCACCCGCTATTAGCCAGCCCAAAATAGCCAATTTTGTTGAAGGCTCCACAGCCCTGTCAGTAAACGAATCCCAAGACCTGGCATGGCGCCGGGTAGGTAATGCGCTATCTGCTTCAGGCTTCAAAATAGAGAACTCAAACGCCTCGGCCGGTACTTATGTTATCCGTTACCTGGATACCGACACCGGTGAAAAACGTCAGGAAGCCAATTTCATTACCCGTTTGTGGGGTGATAAGGGCAATCTAACACCCCTACCCTACACCATCGAAGTCAACGGGCAAGGTGCCCAGTCTTTGGTAACGGTACGTGACTATAACGGCAACCCCGATTCCAGCACGACGGCGCGCCGTATCTTAACCGTGATTGCCCAAAAAATGAATTAATCTGTTTTCAATTAGTTTGATATACCTTCCCCTTGCCTGCCAAGGGGAATTTTTTGCCCAATACCAAAGGAAAATCATGCCATTTATTCACGCACAAATTCTAAGCGGTCACAGCACGGAACAAAAACAGGCGTTGTTGAAAAACGCCACTACAGCGGTGCAGGAAAGCATTGGCGCTTCGGTTACCAGCATCCGCGTTACCATTCAGGAGTTCCAGCCTTTTGAAGTGATGATTTCCGGCCAGGAAGGTCAGGCGTTTGCCACCGTTCATGTTCATTTAATTGAAGGCCGCACCGAAGCCCTGAAGGCAGCCCTGATTGCAGCTCTAAGCAAGGCAAGCAGCGACAGCCTGGGTATTTCTCTTGACGATGTGCGGGTGATGGCCATTGATATACCCAAAGAAAATATGGGCGTGGCCGGTGGCATTAGTGCCAAGGCGGCAGGCCGCTAAGCGCCTCCGTCGCACGACTGACGAATACTCGTTCTCTTACTCGTTCCCACGCTCCTGCGTGGTAACGCCTGTATCCTGCTCACTCTTTTCCCGCTTTTCGGTATTCAGCCGGTACAGGCTCACGCTCATGGCCAGCAAAAATGAAATAAAAATGGCCAGCATACCGGCAATCAGGAAGTTATCCAGCACAAACCAAAGCGGCAGCCACAGCACCACTGCCACACCCATGGGGGCACTGCCCATGGCAAACAACAGCTTTCCCAGCTTGTTTTTTAATTTTCCCAACTGGCTTTTCAATTTGACTAATGACATGCATACACCAAAAAACGTTTAAAGGCCTGTGCCGTTTCGCATAAAGGCACCGATTTATTCCAGAACATGCCAGCCTCCATCACAGGCACACCGCCTTCAATGGGCACCGCATTAATTCTTTTGCCATCCAGGGACCAGGGCCTATACACCATTTCTGACAGAATCGTTACCCCCAGCCCCTGTGCCACAAACCCGCGTACCGCCTCCATGGAACGGGTTTTTAGCACGATATTGGGCTCAAGCTGGATTTGGCGCCAGAACTGCAGGCCGGACTCTTCGGCATTATCCACCAAAATCAGGATATAAGGGTATGGGGCAATTTCCTGTAGTGTAACCGAATCACGCATACCCAACGGGTGTGAAGGCGACACCCACAATTTACGGGTCGAACGCAACAAGACCTGGTGTTCAAATCGATCCCTTTCCTGAAGGTTAGAGGTTAAACCCACCGCCATATCTATTTCACCCCTTAACACCGCCTGTTCCATCTGGGCCAGCTCCATATCCACCAGGTCAAACTGGATGCCCGGATTGGCTTTTTTAAAGCGTAATACCAATTCAGGCAAAAAATAGCCCAGCACGGTATAGGAAGCCGCCACCCGCAAGGCACCCGATACGCCATGGTTTTGCTGCCCGGGTCGATGCAGGGCTTCATCAAAGGCATCCAGCACAAAACGCACATGGCGGTAAAAATCATGCCCTGCGGCCGTTAAGGCAACCCCATGCCGCAAGCGCTCAAACAGCGTTACCTTCAGGTGAGCCTCAAGGCTTAGCACCGCACTGGTAATGGCTGATTGTGATACGTGTTCTTCGGCCGCCGCCATGGAAAACTGCCCTGTACGGGCCGCCGCCGCAAAATAGCGGAACTGCCGGATCGTTACCTGTTTAGACATTTGTTTTTCAGATACCTGTTAATGATATTTTTAATTTTACGATACCCGGTAAAAAAGATAAACTTTGCATCAAGCATCAGTGCAATTCGCTTTTTACCTCCACAAGGGGTATTGTATTCATAATACATACAATGCGTTTTTGGCTGATCATTACAGAAATAATTCACAGACAAAGATTCTGGAGACACACAATGAATGCCCCCCTATCCAAAACGGCTCAAGCGGCACTTGATTCCATTACCCTGGATGACAAATACACCCTTGAAAAAGGCCGGGTTTACATGAGCGGAACCCAGGCCCTGGTCAGACTGCCCATGCTTCAAAAAAGCCGGGATCTGAAAGCCGGACTTGATACTGCCGGTTTTATCTCGGGCTACCGGGGCTCTCCGCTGGGTAATGTCGATTTATCCCTGTGGAAAGCACAAAAGCACCTGGATAAAAACGATATTGTTTTCCAGCCCGGTGTCAATGAAGAACTGGCCGCCACCTCTATTTGGGGTTCCCAGCAGCTGAACCTGTTCCCCGACGCCAAAAAACAGGGCGTTTTTGCCATGTGGTATGGCAAGGGGCCGGGGCTTGACCGTTCCATGGATGTCTTCAAGCATGCCAACAATGCGGGTACGTCGCAATATGGTGGGGTCTTGCTGATTGCCGGTGATGACCACGCCGCCAAGTCTTCCACCGTGGCCTATCAGTCAGAACACGATTTGCAGGCAGCCGGCATACCGGTACTGTACCCGTCCAACGTGCAGGAATACCTTGATTTTGGTCTTCATGGCTGGGCCATGAGCCGTTATTCGGGCCTGTGGGTCAGTCTGAAATGCGTCACCGATGTGATTGAGTCCAGTTCCTCGGTTGATATTGACCCGGACCGCATCCAGACCGTTATTCCCAGTGATGTTGACATCCCGCCCGGGGGCCTGAACATTCGCTGGCCCGATACTCCGCTTGAGCAGGAGGCACGCCTGAACAACCACAAATGGTATGCCGCCCTGGCCTATGTACGGGCCAACAAGCTGGACAAAGTCGTGATTGACTCACCCAATGCCCGCTTTGGCATTATGACAGCCGGCAAAGCCTATCTTGACGTGCGTCAGGCCCTGTTTGACCTGGGACTGGATGAAAAAACCTGTGCCGCCATTGGCATCCGTCTGTACAAAGTAGGCTGCGTATGGCCCCTTGAAGCCCATGGGGCACGCAATTTTTCCCAGGGACTTGATGAAATCCTGGTGGTGGAAGAAAAACGCCAGATCCTGGAATATGCCCTGAAAGAAGAGTTGTATAACTGGCGCGATGACGTGCGCCCCGATGTGTATGGCAAATTTGATGCCCGCGATGACGGGGGTGGTGAGTGGTCGGTGCCGCGTGGCAACTGGCTGTTGCCGCCCAATCATGAACTGTCGCCATCCATTATTGCCAAAGCGATTGCCAAACGCCTTGCAAAACACCCCTTGCCCGAAGCCATTCATGCTCGCATCAAGGCGCGCATTGCCGTGATAGAGGCCAAAGAAAAAGAAAATCAGCGCCTGTCGGTGGTGGTGGAACGCAAACCCTGGTTCTGCTCGGGCTGCCCGCACAATACCTCTACCCGGGTGCCCGAAGGCTCTCGCGCCGTGGCCGGTATTGGCTGCCATTACATGACCATCTGGATGGACCGCGACACCGACACCTTCTCACAAATGGGTGGCGAAGGCGTGGCCTGGATTGGGCAAAAATCCTTTACCGGGACCAAACATATTTTTGCCAACCTGGGCGACGGCACGTATTTTCATTCCGGCATTCTGGCCATTCGCGCCGCTATTGCCGCCAAGGCCAATATTACCTATAAAATCCTGTACAACGATGCGGTGGCCATGACCGGTGGCCAGCCCATCGACGGCACCTTAACCGTGCCGCAAATTAATGACCAGCTGGTGGCTGAAGGCATTACGCGGGTGGTGATTGTGAGCGATGAGCCCGAAAAATACACGGGCGTTGTCATGCAAAAAAAACCGGCCGTTTACCATCGTGACCAATTGGACGAGGTACAAATTGAACTGCGCGATACCGAAGGCACCACGGCACTTATTTATGACCAGACCTGCGCCACCGAAAAACGTCGCCGCCGCAAACGCAACACCTACCCCGACCCGCCCCGCCGCGTCTTCATTAATGAAGCGGTTTGCGAGGGTTGTGGTGATTGCAGCGTGCAATCCAACTGCCTTTCCGTAGAACCGCACGATACCCCCATGGGCACCAAGCGTCGTATTAACCAGTCCAGCTGCAACAAAGACTTTAGCTGTCTTAAAGGTTTTTGCCCCAGCTTTGTCACGGCCGAAGGCGCCCAGGTGCGCAAGCCCGCCATTAACGTTAGCAATGTAGAAAAGAAAGAAGGCGGTATTCCCCTGCCCGCCGAACTGCGTCTTGAACGCCCCTGTAATATCCTGGTGCCTGGCGTGGGCGGCACCGGCGTGGTCACCATTGGCGCCCTGCTGGGCATGGCGGCCCATATTGAAGGAAAAGGCGTCAATGTGCTGGATGTAACCGGCCTGGCACAAAAAGGCGGTGCCGTGGTCAGCCATATCCAGATTGGCAACCAGCCTTCCGACCTGCACGCCACCCGCATTGGCATGGGAGAGGCCGACCTGATTATTGCCTGTGATGCGATTGTGGCCGCTTCCAAGGAAATCACGTCAAAAACCCAACAGGGCATTACCTTTGCCGCCATCAACAGTGCCAAGTCTCCCACGGCAGAAATGTTCAAAGACCCGAAATGGCGCTACCCCAGCGCCGCCACCACCCACGAATTAACAGAGATCCTGGGCCCAGACCATTGCGAATTTCTGGATGCCAACGGATACGCCGTGATGCTGCTGGGTGATGCCATTTTTGCCAACCCCTTGCTGATGGGCTACGCCTGGCAAAAAGGCAGAATCCCGCTTAAGCTGGAAAACATCCTGCGGGCGATAGAACTAAATAGCGTGGCCGTACAAAAAAACCTGGATGCCTTCGAATGGGGCCGTTACCTGGCCCACCATGGCACGGCGTCATTGCCGCTTAACGGCCAGCAAAGCAAAGAAACCGGCATAAAGGTGAATATACCCGAAAGCCTGGACAAGCTGATTGCCCGCCTTGAAACCCACCTGACCGCTTACCAGGACCACAAATATGCCCGCCGTTATACCGAAGCGGTAGGCCATATCCGCAAACTGGAACAGGGCCTGGGTGTGGGCTCGCAACAGCTAACCGACGCGGTGGCCCGCAACCTGGCCAAATTAATGAGCTACAAAGATGAATATGAAGTGGCCCGCCTGTATGCCGACCCCGCCTTCCTGAACCGGTTACGCCATGAGTTTGAAGGTGAACCCGGCAAAGATTACCAGCTTCACGTGCATCTGGCACCGCCCACCTTCAGCAAAAAAGACAGCCATGGCCATCTGGTCAAGAAAAAATATGGCCCCTGGATGATGAAGGCATTTGGCCTGCTGCAACATTTCAAAGGCTTGCGCGGCACCAAGCTGGACCCGTTTGGCAAAACCGAAGAGCGCAAAATGGAAAGGCAGTTAATTGAAGACTACCTGCACATGCTGCGCGGTATTGGTGCCTGCCTGAATGAAAACAACCTGGATATTGCCATTGCCCTGGCCCGCCTGCCCGATGACATTCGTGGCTATGGTCATATTAAAGAGGATAATATGCGCAAGGCGGCAGCCAAAAAAGAAAGCTTGCTGAAAGATTATGCGGCGGCATCGCTAAGCAAGGTTGCTTAAGCAAAAACGGCTTTACCGGAAAAGGACTTTATTTTCGGTAAAGCCCCCTATAATGCATAGTTAGCCTGGCGCTTGCCAAAGCCCAACCGCCCCAACTTGAAAGCCTGCCTGTCATGCACAGGCAAGCCTGCCCTGTTTAACCAAAAGGATAACCATGAAAACAAAACCTGTACTTGAACACGCTGATGTAAAAAAAATGCTGGCTGCGGCCGTTGCTCATGCCCAAAAAAATAATTGGCCGGTTACCATTGCCATTGTTGATGATGGCGGCCACCTGTTGGGCCTTGAGCGCCTTGATGGTGCCGCTCCTATTTCTGCGCATATTGCCCCCGCCAAGGCTAAAACAGCCGCACTGGGCTGGCGTGAGTCAAAAGGTTATGAAGATGTGATTAATAATGGCCGCACTGCCTTTTTATCGGTTCCCATGCTGGATGGCATGCTTGAAGGCGGTGTTCCGGTGGTTATTAACGGTGCGTTTATTGGTGCGGTAGGTGTGTCGGGCGTAAAATCCAGTGAAGATGCAGACATTGCCAGGGCAGGCATAAATGCCCTGTCACTCCCCTAAGTTTCCGGCCCGCACCCGCCCCACACAAGAGCCTTGTTTTTTCTGGATAAGGCTCTTTTTTTGCGACGAAACAAAGCATTTACAAAAAAATATTTTTTTTCATTACTGCAGCGCACAATTATCAACCATGTCACCCCATTTCTTTTTATAATAAGTGACAAATTTATTTATTCTAAAAACTTATATAACACTGCAATCATGTCTTATAAACAACAAACATTAACCAAACTGCAAAAATCCAGTCCTGGCCAGCCCGAGTTTTATCAGGCGGTCGAAGAAGTCCTGGAATCCCTTGAACCCCTATTTGCAAAAGAAAAGCAATATCTAGAACACAACATTATTGAACGTATTATCGAACCCGAACGTCAAATCATGTTCCGGGTCGCCTGGATCGACGACCAGGGCAAAGTACAAGTCAACAAGGGTTATCGCATAGAATTCAATTCAGCCATTGGCCCTTATAAAGGCGGCTTGCGGTTTCACCCCAGCGTTTCCAGCGGCATTATTAAATTCCTGGGTTTCGAACAAATCTTCAAGAACTCGCTAACC
>JAVESC010000099.1:0-8752 GCA_034006805.1 Advenella sp. | reverse complement strand
AGATGCTTAATGAGCATGCCGGTGGCAAGGTGAAAGTGCGTTTGCAGACACGTGTTCAGGGCGTTAAAAAAGCCTGGCTTGAGCAGGCCGTGAAAAATGCCCAATTGGCCCTGTCGCGGGTGTTGTCCGAGTCGACGGCAAAGGCGGCGCGTACGCTGGCATTGGCTGAACTGCTTGGTCTGGATACCGATGAGAATGCGCTGGATGAAATGCGTATAGAATGTTTTGACATTAGCCATACGGCCGGAGAGGCCACCCAGGCCTCATGTGTGGTTTATCTTCATCATGACATGCAATCTTCGCACTATCGTCGTTACAATATTGCCGGCATTACGCCCGGGGATGATTATGCCGCCATGCGTCAGGTTCTTGAACGGCGATTTTCCCGAGTGGCTGATGCCGAATCGCCCATGCCCCAAGTGGTGTTAATTGATGGTGGCAAGGGGCAGGTGGAAATAGCCCGGCAGGTATTTGAGGAATTGGGTCTGGATACAAGTGTGATTGTTGGCGTGGCTAAGGGAGAAGGGCGTAAACTGGGGTTGGAAACCTTGGTGTTTACCGACGGACGCCCCCCGGTGGCGCTGGGACTGGGATCTCCGGCGCTCATGTTGGTGGCCCAGGTACGTGATGAAGCACACCGCTTTGCAATTACCGGTATGCGGGCCAAGCGGGCCAAAACCCGTAATGTATCAAGACTTGAGGAAATTGAAGGGGTTGGCACGAAACGCAGGCAGAAATTGCTGGCACGCTTTGGCGGTTTTTCTGGTGTGGTATCAGCCAGTATTGATGATTTACGGTCGGTGGAAGGAATTTCGCAGGCTTTGGCAGAACGAATCTACGAATCACTAAGATAGTGTTAGGATTACACCTTATGAAAACAATGAATATACCCATTATTTTGACTTGGATGCGGGTTGGCATGATCCCGCTGGTCATTGCCCTGTACTACCTGCCAACCGAGTGGATGGGAGTTCATCTGCGCGATACGATTGGTGCACTGGCTTTTATTGTGGCAGCGCTAACCGACTGGTTTGATGGCTGGCTGGCCCGTCGCTGGAACCAGACCTCTTCTTTTGGTGCATTTTTAGACCCGGTTGCCGATAAGCTCATGGTTTGTGCCGCCTTGCTTATTTTGCTCGACCTGGGACGCCTGGATTCTTTTATTGCACTTATTATTATTGGGCGCGAGCTCACTATCTCTGCTTTGCGTGAATGGATGGCCACTATTGGTGCACGCGATAGCGTGGCCGTGCACTGGTTGGGCAAACTCAAAACCACGGCACAAATGGTGGCTATTCCCTGTTTGATGTTTGCCCAAACCTGGCAGGGTATTCCTTTTTACCAAGTAGGGCAGGTGCTTATTTATGTGGCTGCCTTGTTAACCGTATGGTCCATGTTTTACTATATGCGCAAGGCATGGCCCATTATCCGGAAGCAAGCCTGAAAAGACCACCTGAAAGCATGAATTAACCACTCGTATCAGGGTGGTTAATTTTTTAAAAAAACAAAATAAATGTGAGACATGAATACTCAAACAGTATCCGCTGATACAAGCACAGCTGAAAAAAAAGCGGCTGCCCGTGACTGGCAAGTTATTTCTCTGGTCGGGGTGGTGCATGCGGGCTCCCACTTTTTTCAGCTGGTGCTGCCATCCCTGTATATCGCCCTAAACCGGGAGTTTGGTTATAGCTTTGTCGAGCTTGGCCTGGTCACCACGGTATTTTTTGTGGTTTCCATGCTGGGACAGGCCAGCTCAGGCTTTATTGTCGATAAAAAAGGTGGCCGGCCAGTGTTGCGCTTCGGTTTGGCATTGATGGCGCTTTCCGCTTTCTTTATCGCCCTGGCACCCGGGTATCCGGTATTGCTGCTGGCGGCAATTATCGGGGGAATGGGTAATGCGGTGTTTCATCCTGTGGATTTTTCCCTTCTTAATCAGCATGTCGGGCCTAAACGGCTAGGGCATGCGTTCAGTGTGCACGGGGTGTCGGGTAACCTGGGCTGGGCATTTGCACCTGTTTTCATGACATTCATGATTGTCACCACCGGCTCATGGCGGATTGCAGCAGCAGCGGCGGGTGTTTTGTTGCTGCTATTGCTGTTGCTCACGTATATCAAGGCTGGTTTAATTGCACCCCTGAACCATACCAGGCAGGCTGTACAGCAAGAGTCTCATCAAACCATGAGGTTGTCTGAAAAGCTGTTGTTTTTGCTTAAAAATCCGGCCTTATGGGGCGCATTCATCTTTTTTGCTTGCGGTGCGATTGCCATGTCATCGGTACAGAACTTTACGGTACCTATTATGGATGCCCTTTATGGCACCAGTAAAGAAGTGGCCAGTACGGCTTTGTCTTTATATATGGTTTCGGCAGGAGGGGGACTGCTGATTGGCGGTTTCCTGGCTGGCACCACCCGGCAAACTGAAAAAATAGTGGGTGTGGCCCTGTTCGGTTCTGGTCTGGCATATTTACTGTTGGCCAGTGGTCTTGTTCCATCTTCTTTTGCCGTTTTCGGTTTGTGTTGCGCCGGTTTCCTGTTTGGCCTGGCCGGGCCATCACGCGATATGCTTATCAGGCGGGTGGCGCCCAAAGGGGCCATGGGCTCGGTTTACGGGCTGGTTTATTCGGGCATGGATGTCGGTTCTGCTCTGGGGCCGGTCGCTTATGGTGCCATGCTTGATTACGGCCAGTATTCGGGGCCCTGGATTGGGGCCGGGCTGGCTTCGTTTGTTGCCGTTGCGGCCGCCTTCTGGGTTGCTTATTGCGCAAAATTAAAAGGCTTGTAATAAGGGTTATCATGACAGTCATGCAAACAGAAAAACAAAAAGTCCTCACCATGGCACAGCTCTTGTTTTGCGGTGCATTTATCGTCACCATGTCAATGGGTATCCGTCACGGCTTTGGCTTGTGGTTGCAGCCTATTACCCAGGCCAACGAATGGGACAGGGAAACCTTTTCATTTGCCCTGGCCATGCAAAATCTGGTGTGGGGTTTTACGGGTATTTTTGCCGGGATGGTTTCTGACCGCTTTGGCGCGGTCAAGGTGATTGTCCTGGGGGGTATTTTATATGCCCTTGGTTTGTTGGGAATGGCTTATTCAACCACCGGACTGGGCTTTATGCTGTCCAGCGGGTTTTTAATTGGCATGGCCCAGTCAGGCACCACTTACGCCATTATTTTTGGTGTGATAGGGCGTAATATTCCGGCTGACCGTCGTTCATGGGCCATGGGGGTGGTTGCGGCGGCAGGTTCATTTGGCCAGTTTTTAATGGTGCCTGTCGAAAATCTCCTGATTGACTTTTTTGACTGGCAAATTGCCTTGGTGGTATTAAGTGGCATGGCCTTGGTTATCATCCCGCTGGGTATGGCCATGCGTGAGCCTTCGCCAGTGGCGGGTGTTGCCCAAGACGTACGGCAGGGCATTATTCCTGCCATTAAAGAGGCGTTTGCCTATCCAAGCTTTCGTTTGCTGGTGGCCGGGTATTTTGTGTGCGGTTTTCAGGTGGTGTTTATTGGCGTACATATGCCCAGCTATCTTAAAGATGCGGGCATGAATCCGGAAGTAGCCAGTTATGCCTTGGCTTTAATTGGGCTTTTTAATGTATTTGGCACCTATGCGGTTGGCCTGATGGGGCAAAAATATCCCAAGCATTATTTGTTAGCCGGTATTTATACCATTCGCGGGATTGCTATTATTGTTTTCCTGCTGGCACCATTAACGCCCGTTAGTGTCTATATATTTTCTGCCGTCATGGGCTTGCTTTGGTTGTCAACCGTGCCGCCTACCAATGCCATTGTGGCGCAAATATTTGGTATTCAGCATTTTGCGATGTTGGGCGGGTTTGTGTTTTTCAGTCATCAAATAGGCTCTTTCCTGGGGGTCTGGCTAGGTGGTATCATGTACGATATCTATGGCAGTTATGATCCGGTATGGTATTTGGCTATTGTGCTTAGTGTTTTTGCCACCCTTATTAATTTACCGGTCAAAGAACACGCGATTGTCCGTACGGCTACAGCCAGTTAATGAAGGGGTAATACGGGTATGAATCCAAGCTTAAAAAAAATGTTTATTTATGGCGGGCTACTACTGGTCCTTGCGCTGGTATTTCTTATGTATACACAGCCAAGCCTGTTTATTACTTTGTCTAACCAGTTCTGGTCTTGCTTTTAGTTTTTGCTCACTGTTTATCATTTTTACAACACCGCCTTGGCGGTGTTTTTTTATGCTATCCCGAATAGGGGTCTGATGCCTGTTTTGTTCAATCATTTTTTATATAGTGAATGATGTGTTTCATAATGTGGAATCCTTATGTTGCAGTGTTGAAAAAATAATTTCACAAACAAAAAAATCATTTCATATTGCAAAATAAAAATAATAAGTATTTGAAATATAACAATAAAATAAATAGTCTTATATAAGATATAAGTGTGTTTTGCAGTGCCGCAAAAGGATAGAATTTATTCAACTGATCCAACATTTTTTATCTTTATTTTTTATTTATCCAGGAGACTTATATGTCAAATCGTGAAACAGCAATCCGTAATTTGCAAAAAGAATGGGCCGAGAACCCACGCTGGCAGGGTATTAAACGTAATTACAGTGCCGAAGACGTTGTCAGGCTGCAAGGCTCTTTGCAGCAGGAATACACCCTGGCACGCCGTGGTTCAGAAAAATTGTGGAATTTATTGCACACCGAGCCGTTTGTTAACTCTTTAGGCGCACTTACCGGTAACCAGGCCATGCAACAGGTAAAAGCCGGCCTTAAAGCCATTTACCTGTCTGGCTGGCAAGTTGCTGGCGATGCCAACATTGCCGGTGAAATGTACCCTGACCAATCCCTGTATCCGGTTAACTCTGTTCCAAGCGTTGTTCGCCGCATTAATAACTCTTTAACCCGTTGTGACCAAATCCAATGGATGGAAGGCAAAGAGCCGGGTGATGAAGGTTTTGTTGATTTCTTCGCTCCTATCGTTGCCGACGCCGAAGCCGGTTTCGGTGGTGTCCTGAATGCCTATGAATTAATGAAGGCCATGATCGAGGCAGGTGCTTCGGGCGTTCACTTCGAGGACCAATTGGCTGCAGCGAAAAAATGCGGTCACATGGGTGGCAAGGTTCTGGTTCCAACCCGTGATGCCGTTGCAAAATTGACGGCAGCCCGTCTGGCTGCCGATGTAATGGGTGTTCCAACCTTGTTGTTGGCCCGCACCGACGCCGATGCCGCCGATCTGATCACCAGCGATATTGACGAAAACGACCATGAGTTCATTACTGGTGAACGTACCGTTGAAGGCTTTTTCCGTACCCGTGCCGGTGTGGATCAGGCAATTTCCCGTGGTTTGGCTTATGCGCCTTATGCCGACCTGCTGTGGTGCGAAACATCAACCCCCAACCTTGAAGACGCCAAAAAATTTGCAGAAGCCATTCACAAACAGTTCCCTGGCAAACTGCTGGCTTATAACTGCTCACCCTCTTTCAACTGGAAGAAAAACCTGGATGACGCTACCATCGCCAAGTTCCAGAAAGAGCTGGGTGCAATGGGTTATAAATTCCAGTTCATCACGTTGGCAGGTTTCCACGCACTAAATTACGGCATGTTTGAATTGGCGCACGGTTATGCCCGTAATCAAATGAGTGCATTCGTTGAGTTGCAGCAAAAAGAATTTGCGGCAGCTGACAAGGGCTTTACGGCCGTTAAACACCAGCGTGAAGTGGGTACCGGTTATTTTGATAGCGTTACCCAGATTATTGAAGGTGGTCAGGCTTCAACCACGGCTCTCACCGGTTCTACCGAAGAAGCTCAGTTTGCACACTAATAAGCACATTGGGTTAAGAAACAGCTCGTAAAGGCTCCGTTGGGGTGTCTCGCAAGATAGGATGCGAGGCACCCGTTTCTTTAATTAACAAGCTGTTTTTTGTTGAATGCAGTGTTTGCCGGGCGGTGCTGAATGGTTTTCTATAAAGCCCGCCAGGAAGGTTGACGGGATACTAAGGAAAAATCACGTCGTAACCATTACTTCGCTGTTTCTGGGCCAGGGCCTGGGCCAGGTCGGCAACCGCAGTGGCGTAGAAGTAGCTGCGGTTGTATTTGGTAATGGCAAAAAAGTTGGGCGTAGCCGTGCGGTATTCCGTTTGCCCTCTTATTTCATCGGGCAGGTTGATGACGCCAAGTTGCTTGCCTGATGTCCAGTTGTTGTTGTTGTTGTTGTTGTTGTTGTTGTTGTTGTTGTTGTTGTTGGAAAGCGTTGCGCCTGAAGACTGTAATTGCGCCCAGCTCAGGTAAGGTTCCAGCCCGCCATCGACCAGGCCGGCGGCATTGGCAGGCAGGCGGACAGGGGCAAATACCGGTGTGTTGCTTTGCCAGCCGTGTTGAACCAGGAAATTGGCAACCGACATAATGGCATCTTCCTTACTGTTGCGTAAGTCAATTTTGCCATTATTGTCACCATCAATGGCGTAGTGCAAAATACTAATAGGCATGAATTGGGGCAGGCCGGTTGCGCCGGCAAAAGAGCCTTCTTCATGCAATGCACTTAGCTTGCCCTGGTAATCAAGGTTAATCAGGGCAGCCAGCTGGTTCCTGAACATTTGGCTTTTTTCAGGGCGTGAAGTATCGGGGTGGTTAAAGCCCAGGGTATACAGGGCATCCAGCATGCGGAATGAGCCCATGTAACGGCCATACACTGTTTCGACACCAATAATGCTGGCAATAACGGCAGCCGGTACTCCATATTCGCGTTCGGCCCGGCTAAGTGTGTTGCGGTTGGCATCCCAGAATTCGGTGCCATACCGTAAGCGAACCGGTTCTACAAAGCGGGCCCGGTAACTGGGCCAAACACGCTTGATGCGGCCTTTGGGGCCTTGCGGCATAATGAGCCTGGCAACCCTTTCATTGTATTGGGCGTTGTTGAGCAGATTTTGTATATAAGATTCTGGAATGCTATAACGCAAGGAAACCTGTTTTATAAACGCTGCTGGATTGGCCGATAGCAGGGTGTTTTCAACTTCCCAGCCGGTTTTTTTAGAAACGGCAGGCGTGTTTGTTGTGGTAGAGACTGTTTTATTTGTTTGTTCTATGGGAGCACCGGCACAGGCTGTTAAAAACAGGGTGCTTATGGCAATCAAAATAGGGTTTCTGGTTTTTAACATCATGATTTAGTGGTGATTGTTTACAGTTAAAGGCGGTTTAACAGATTTTATGGTAGGCTGAATTTGATTTATGAAAAATATAATTGGTGCGCCAATTATTTGATATAAATATGTTAGATTGTAATGATTCATTAAAATAAATGGCAAATTTTTTAGCCATAACGATATTCAATCAGAGAGTTGAGCGTGGAGACTTTATATATTACACATCCAAACTGTCGTTTGCATATGATGCAAAAGTGGCATCCAGAGGCGCCTGCCCGTCTGGATGAAATTAACGATCGTTTATTGGCCAGTGGGGTGTCGCCATGCTTAAGGCATCTAGATGCACCTAATGCCTCAGATGGCGATGTGTTAAGGGTTCATACACCTGAATACCTTGCCTACCTGAAAGAGCATGTGCCCCAGGAAGGTTATTTCAATATAGATAATGAAGAAACCAGTATGAATCCGCATACCTTGCGGGCTGCTTATTCTGCCGCAGGGGCAGGAATTATGGCGGTTGATGAAATTATGGCGGGCAATGCACTTAATGCTTTTTGTGCAGTCAGGCCACCGGGACATCATGCCGAACGTGGCCGGGCCATGGGGTTTTGTTTTTTTAATAATCTGGCCATTGCGGCGCGTTATGCCATTGAAAAATACAAACTGCAAAAAATTGCCGTGATTGATTTTGATGTGCACCATGGTAATGGTACCGAAGATATTTTTAAAAATGATCCACATATTATTATGTGCAGTTTTTTCCAATATCCACTGTACCCTGATTGCGGCGTTGCCAACGTCGCACCCAATATGTTTAATACGCCGGTACCCGCCTTTACTAAAAGCGAGATGGTTAAGGATATTGTTCTTAACAAGTGGTTGCCGGCCCTTAATGATTTTCAACCCGAATTGGTGCTTATCTCTGCGGGATTTGATGCCCATCGGGAAGATGAAATGGGGCAAATGGACTTGGTCGAAAAAGATTATGAATGGATCACCAAACAGTTGATGGAGGTGGCTAATCAATATGCGCAAGGCCGAATAATCAGCTTTCTGGAAGGGGGGTATAGTTTATCGGCATTGGGAAGAAGTGTAACCGCACATATCAAGGCACTGGCTTCTTTATAAAAGCTGAAACAGGTCTTCAGTAAAGAAAAATAGTCAGTTGTATTAAAATAGCTTACCTTTATCATGACTACATTGTAGAATTGATGGGTTTTGTTTATGGCAGTAAAGTTGCCAATATTAGGAGATACTTGGATGAAGGTATTAGTACCTGTAAAACGTGTCGTTGACTATAACGTCAAAGTGCGCGTCAAATCAGATCAAACCGGGGTAGATATTGCCAATGTAAAAATGTCAATGAACCCGTTTGATGAGATCGCTGTTGAAGAAGCAACACGATTGAAAGAAAAGGGTGTTGCTACTGAAGTAGTGGCGGTTTCTTGCGGTGTCACACAGTGCCAAGAAACACTGCGTACGGCAATGGCCATCGGTGCTGACCGTGCCGCTCTGGTTCAAACAGATGCTGAACTTCAGCCATTGGCCGTGGCAAAACTGCTTAAAGCCGTTACCGAAAAAGAACAGGCCCAACTGGTTATTCTGGGTAAACAGGCCATCGACG
>JAVESC010000098.1:0-8798 GCA_034006805.1 Advenella sp. | reverse complement strand
TATGAGTACAGCTCAACAAAACCATTTCTTAAACACAGCAGATGAACATGAACAGGCTATTGTCTCGATTATTGAGGCATTGTCCAGGACATATGGATTAGATCGTGTTTGGTCTGATTGGATTGAAATATCCGCTATTGCATTAGCTAGAGCTGATAGGGCGCAATTTGAGGCCAGAGAAGCACGTTACCTCAGTATCGTTAAGCATTACGATAAAAAGGAAGTGGATGGATTAGTACAGGCTTTTGCGCATCTTGTCATGGCACTTGAAAAGCGTGTAGGAAACGGCCAAATCACTGATGTTCTCGGTAAGATTTTCATGATGTTAAACATGGGAAACTCAAATTCGGGTCAGTTTTTTACACCGTTTGATATCTCGTTGACGATGGCCCAAATAATTATGCCCAAAAATGGATATGACATTATCCGGCAGCGTGGGTACATTCGATTGGCCGAGCCAACAGCCGGAGCGGGCGGGATGATCATTGCTTATGCCAAAGTAATGGCCGACACAGGACATAATTACCAGCGAGAATTACACGTTACAGCAACGGATATTGATAGCCGTTGTGTACACATGACATTTGTACAGCTGGCTTTACTACATATTCCGGCTGTCGTTATACACGGTAATTCACTTACCGTTGAAGAATGGCGGCATTGGTATACACCAGCACATATTCTGGGCGGGTGGAATTGGAAACTGCTGGGATCAGAAACCGTTAATAAACAGCCTGATACGCCAGAGCCTGAGCTAATTAAGCCAGCACAAAGCATTGAAAACCGATCAACTGCCGATCAATTGCAACTTTTCTGATCAGCATCAGGGCCGCACTAGCGGCCTTTTTTTCCTTTGGCCAAAGCACGTAAGATCGCTAACGCAATTCATCGGCACTGACCGGGTTTTGTCATGTGTTCCCAAGCAATTAAGAAGTTAGTGGCCGTAAACGGCCAATAGGTGCTCGCCGCACGGCTGGCATTAACCCCCACATGCAACGGTTACGACTAATGCCATTCCCGTGAGTTTCTTCGCCCAAAAGCGCCGACTGTATCACTTCATTCCTGCGCTGCAAGGGCTTTCGCGGCATAACAGGCACCTCCCGCAAGCGGGCCCCTCCTATTATTCCACGGTCCCTTTCCGCTTGTCATTGCGTGATTCAGTACGGCAAGGGCGAAGAAACTCACGGGAACGGCGGCTAACAACCGAAACGGCCACACGTAAGGATTAATACCAATTCTTTACATTGGGCTCAAAATCTTCGGGCCCGGTCAGCTGGAAAAACTAATTTTTTGGAGAAATGTAATGACAAATTTTAAGGAAATAAACTTGAAAAACGAAATAATTGTAATCCTGCATACTCCTGCAGGAAACGTGCGAACAGCGTTTAAGGATGCAGACCGACAAGCTGCCTGGAAGTGCTTTACCAGCTACCTAGATGATGGTAAGCAAGCCAGCATGGTTACAGAGGCGGCATAACAGCGGCCAAATGATGAGAAGCCATCACAGCTGTGCTGGTGAATAAATCCTAATTGTAGTAAAATCTAGCCTATCCATACATTATTAAAGAGTACATGACTATGTATGCTATTACATTTGATTTCGACACCAAAAAATTAGAAGAGCATTATCATAATGCTTCATGGCGTAATGCTTATTTTGATATAGAAAATTTCTTGGCTGATTTCGGTTTTACTCGTCAGCAAGGTTCTGTATATTTTGGTGATCATACTGTTGATGCCGTAACGTGTGTTACAGCTGTTCAAGATTTAAGCCAAGAATATGAATGGGTGGAAAAATCTGTTCGTGATATACGGATGTTACGTATTGAGGAGCTTAACGACTTAATGCCTGCTATAAAAAAAAACCTACGCCGTAAACGAACCAATAAATTGAAAGTTGCTTGATTTGATATTTAAAACCCGCTAAAGCGGGTTTTTTAATGGGTTGGTTTAGATGAAATTAATAATTAATATTATGCTCAAGCATAATTCTACCTAATTCAAATAAAAGGCCACTTTCAAAAAACGTAGGCTGAGAAATTATTTTTTTATCATGCTTTCTAATAAAATTTAATCCATCAAAATATACATAATCATATATTTTTTCAAAACTATAGGTTTCATTTATTGGGATACTTCCTTCAGCATTAAGAATGCCAGCAGTAATTGAATGGTTGCCTCCATTAACAATAGCAAGTCCAAAAGGTTGATATACAGTTACATAGTGATTGGTTGGATCATAATCCCATTGATTGTTTACATCTGAGCCAATGGTTGTAAAAGCACTAAGGGTACGCTCTTTATGCCATGGAACTGGAATAATAGGATCAGTCTCTAGCCTAATTATTTTGTTTTCTACTTTTTTTGATACTAATAAGTCTGCACTGCTTTTGTTGTCAGGGCTAATTACTTGAAAGTCTTTAAAAAATAAATTTTCAAATGAATATTCTTTCATTGATTCATGAGTATTTGTATAAATTACAGATGTCATTCCATATTGTTGTAAGGACTTTGATACTAATCTGACCAGTGGTATTAATCCATTAGGGTTGCGGTCAGCGATTTGTTTAGCCGTTTCAATCGCATGGTTGAATTTTAATTTAGAGTTATCTTTCTTGAATAACATATAAATTCCTATAAAAGGTTAGTTGAAAATAGCTACTGATCTGATTAATCTGTAGCTGAATAAATGATTACATGGTAGTGATAATCTGCAAGTCTTTCTCCCATCTTCGATGGGTCCCAACTAAGCGACATTGCAAGGCTAAAAAGCAGCCTTGCAGCACCCTTAAAGTCAACAAAGACGCTGACGCGTTTTGTGGCCCTTAATGGTGCATACAGGACGCACCCCCGTTGGGGGTTCTGAAAGCCGCATGTCTGCGTGCTTTCAGGAAAATTGCCTGCAATTTTTCTTGTGGTACAAAATGTGCTCAAAATTTGCCAAGAGCGTTATAAAACCGTATTTTTTTGTGCCACATTTGTAGCATTTTCCAATGTAGACATTTTTAATTATTTATTTACAAAGCACATTAAGAGCAATTTAAATCATCTTCATATCAAACTGAGAGCGGTATATAATCATATACACATCATTCCCAGAGCATATAAAGAGCAAAATATAATTATTTTCATAGCATACTAAGAGCACATAAATAGCAAAACTTAAATTTCTAATTCGGCATGTGAAAATTCATAGTCTTTTTTACTGCTTTCTGGCTTCTCAACTTGTAAATCAGGGTTAAGTAAATCATGTGCCAGTCCTTTATATGGCACTCTGGATATTGCTTTTGGTAATTTACTTAAATCGTCTGTGAATACAACTACTTCATGTTTTTCTCGGGAAATAGAAACATAATACGTATCCTGTGCTGTAGTTAATGAAAAGCTTTCTGCATTATAAAAAACACGATCGCAAGTAAGACCCTGGGCACTATGTGCCGTAGTTGCATACGCATAATCCAGATGTAATGGTTCATCGGCTGGTAATGTAATCGATCGTCCCGTTTTGTCGCCAATAGTTATAGATTTTTCAGTAACCATTAATACTTCATATCTTTCGCCATTTGCCAAATCTAATTCTGCATTATTACGAGTGACACGGACGACGTCACCAGCTGATAATTCAGCTTCATGCAAATGGTATACTGATAATTTAGACATAAGTTTTGGTGTGATTTCAATTTCTTTATTTTTTTCAGACAATGATCTCACTATAAGTCTATCTTTTTGTGTGTCGCATTTAATTACTTCATAAAGATTGCCACGGGTTAGACCATTTTTATAATCTCTTTCCGGCTGGATAATATCGCCCACGGTATAGTATTTCGTATGTCTGCGTTGCATTTTAGTGGTGTCGTGCCGGGTCAGTAATTTGTATTCGTGGCCTTTACCAGCCAAACCACGGTATTCATGGATATTATTATTAATGCTTTTTCTGGATTCGTTCGTACCTGTGACTATTAATGTGCTTGCTTGTTCAGCAGCGGATAATGCAACGTACTCATTAGCAATCGTTGCATAACGAGCGCTACTGTCACGTTCTATTTCTCCTGTTTCAGGGTCCGAAAATATGTGATCTGGTATTACAGCTACTTGATCTAATAAGGACAGTGACTCCTTCGCGTTACCTGTTGAGGCCAGCTCAACGGCTTTTTTCAAATTTGCATCTTTTTGGCGCTGAATGTCGCCCATCAGTGCTGTTTTCATACCGTTTTCTTGCAGCATGGCAAATGCCCGGCCCGCTTCCACAGCTTTGGTTTGAGCTGTATCACCCAGTAAAACGATACGGGCACCAGAGGGCTGTAATTGCTTTAAAAGTTGCTCCATTTGCCGTACCGGTATCACCCCAGCCTCGTCAATCACCACCACGGTATTTTCAGCTAATTGGGACTCTAGCCGTTGCTTATCCGTCGCTGTGAGTTGAGAGGCTACGGTTTTCGCTTGTATACCATCTTTGCGTAAGTTCGCGACCTGTGCGCCATAAGGTGCCAGGGCAACCATGTTATAACCACGCTCATTCAGTAATTTTTGTGTACTTTGCAGGGCAAATGATTTGCCGGTGCCGGCAAGCCCCTGTATACCGACAATCTGGTCTTTCTCAGAGAGCATCAGTGCGACAGCGTCTTTTTGTCCTGGCGTGAGTGTTGTACTTTCCAGTTCTGTTTTCAGGGCTTCAGGTTCAATAATCGTTTTAACTGTATCCCGGCCCTGTTTCTCCATCTCCATAATGTTTTCTTCGCTGTGTAATGAGGCCACGGTGGCGTAACTTTTCTCAACAAGCCCAAGTCGCCCGGCTTTAATGGCTTTGTTCACAGCATCGTAGGCTTTGGCCAACGATATTTTTTTTACGCTGGCGTACTCTTTAGCCCAATTTTCACGGGTTCGGGCCTGGCCTTTTAGGTCTGTGTTGCTAACGTAATGTTCTGGCCTAACAATCAGCTTCCCTTTGCTATGCAGTTTTGCTAATGACCGTTCTATTTGTTCAACATCAACCAGTCCAGCGGCATGGCTGACTGCACTTGATAGCAATGCTTCGTGAGTCATCACGGTTTCACGTTCAGTTAAGTGTTTTATGGCCCAAATCGCGGCCATATCGGCGACACGCTGCTTGCCCTCGTTATCCAGTTTTGGGGCAGCTGGTGCTTTCTGTGTCCGTATTTTTGCTTCTGTGTATCCCGTATTGAGGGACATGCCTATTTCATTTGCTTCTTTTACCCATTTGGCGTGTAGTTCAGCACGGCTATAATTTTCATTTTTGCGCTGGCGAGTGGCGAGCAGGGCGGTTTCACGTTGTAAACGTGATGCATTATTAATGTCAAGCCCTTGTTTTTCTGAGAGCTCTTTAGCAATTTGCTTTTGTCGCTTGCTGAATGTCTCTATTTCTTTTCGGCTGATATGCGCCAGTTCAATATGATTTTTTTCGTATCGGGTCTCATATCCAATAGCTTGCAGCTCCCTATCCAAGGCAGCCATATATACTGCATCCTGCAATGGCCTGAGTTGTACGATTTTGTCATTTTGCAAGGCAGCCCATGAGCCGTCCTGTCGTTTTGTTATGTTCATAATCACGCAATGAGTGTGCAATTGTGGATCAGGTACACTTTCGTCGCCTACGGCACGCGCTGTTTCGTGCCGGAATTTTGCAATAATTAAATTGCCTGTCTTTTCAACATGGTTGATTTTATTGATGGTTTGCCGAGATTCAGCTAAATGGCTCTCAATGAAATTGAGCGTTTCCGCAACAGCTTTGTCATGCGCAGCAATGACGCGTTCATCACCACCAATTAAAGCTTGTATGGTCACGCTTTTGGGTGCTGATATTGTCAAATCAAGACCAGATCTAGCCTCTGCATCTTTGCGAACACTGGTTCCGGCTGTAACACCATGCCCATAATTGCCTAATAGCATGGCCTGAAAACGGCTTGTTTCTACTGTGCCAGACAAACCCAGTGCTTCAGCGCCTTTGCCTTGCCAAACGGCGGCATGACCGTCTTTGCTGTAATAATCGTCTTCTTGATCTCCGTAATAATGGGTGTTTTTAGATGCTTCACCCCTGTACAAAACTTTTTTCGTAATCATGTTTTTCCTATTCACGGCCAAACTGGCCGTGTCAAAGTAACTTACAGTCTACCCAATTGCGCAGACTCTACAAATGGCTCTATCACGATTGGAAAATCGGCATATTCCATCTGCACTTTGGCAATCGGGTAATCACCGGCAAAAGCAACATAGCCCTGCATTTCTTTAAAGGCTTGAATTTCACTGGCGGTGACGACTTTTTCCGTTTCCCGTTTGAAATTATCAGACGTGTTGCGGGTGTCAACTGATCGTGAAACGCTGTATTCATAGCGTTTTACTTCGTGATCACCCAGACTTTTACTCATGTCTTCTGCTGTTTTGGGATCAGTTTTTGAGCCACCTAAAACAGCTAGATTCCGAAAAGATGCTCGAATGGTTGTAGCCATTTTTTCACCGTAAATATGCTCAAGTTGTGAGGTACTTTGCAAACCGGCCACAATCCGCAGGCCGTTTTTACGGCCTTTGGTCAAGCCTGCTTCCAAGGACGGCAGGGCTTCTAAACTGGCCAGTTCATCAATAAACATCCACCAGCGGCGGTTTCTGTCTTCAGACATGGACAGTACCGACGTTATGAATACGTCAGCCCAAGCCGATACCAGTGGTTTCATTGCACTGGCCATATCCTCACGCCAGTTAATAAACAGGCTACCGCCATTTGGGTCTTCCAGCCAGTTACGGATAGAGAATTCACCGGCAGGCATGCTGGTATGCTCAGATAGTTTGTTTGATAAAACAAACCGGGCACTCGATAAGGCTTTGCTGGCTTCAGAGGAGCCAGTAAACAAGGATTCAGCCAAAGTGCCTTCCAAATATTTTTTAAGTACCTCTGGGGATTCAATCGTACACAGCCGGAACAACTCCATAATGTTGGTATTGCCTTGGTGATACATTTTTTTTGCGGTTTCCCGGAGCAAAAGCCGTCCAAAGTCATTCCATTCTTCAGAACTTTTGTCCTGGGACATGGGCACCAGTGAGTGAGCAAGCCGCTTCCAATCGTAATCGGCTCGCACTTCATTAAAAAATACCCAGCCGACAGAGCGTATGTCATACGGATTCAGGACAATATCACCGGGTTTGTAAAACTTGCTCATTAAATCCCCGTTGGGGTCGATCACAAACATTCGTTCCCGTCGTTTACGCACGCTATACGCCATTTTCCTGAGTAGGACAGACTTACCCGAACCCGTGGCACCGCTAATCATTAAGTGTAGGTTTTCTACTTTAATAGGCATTGGCACGGTTGCTACTTCAATTTGCAAGGCAGGTTCTGTGCAAAGTTGCCGCAGTTTTTTTGCCGGCACAACTTGGGTTCCTCGGATAAAATCCTTGTAACTAGCACCTTCAAAACCTTCGGTTTTGTTGGCTTTGGCTATAAAAATAAAAAGTGCCACTGCAAAAATAAATCCGACAGCAGGCCAGATGTATAACGGACTGTAGTAGGTGGTTGCATAAGCAAGGTGAATAAAATGATCCAAGGTCCAGTGTTTTATCCATACTCCGCCAGCATAGCTGGCGGTAATGATCCATGCGGATACAGGAAAAACAAAGACCAATAGCGCCGCTAGACGACGCTTAGTAATTGGCGACATGTTTTTTTAATCCTATGCGGCGAAGTAGAGCGTTAGCAGGGTAGCACCTAAGCCGCTTGCGGCACCCGCTACAATGGCTAAAACAGCCATTTTGCGAGCAGCGTGCAGAGCAATTTTGGCGTACCCGGCAGTGTTGATGGATAGCTCATTGAGCATGATTTTGGTTTCAGTCTGGGATTTTTGAAACTGCGTGAACAGTTCCGTATTGAGTTTTTGGCCGGTATTCAGCATTGCCCTTTGTACGTCATCTGAAACACTTTTGGGTAGGCTTTCAAGTGTTTTGGTAAGACGTTCGGCATCTTGAATGGAGATAATGAGCATTTTGGCTGTTTTGGCTAAATGATTGTCCAGTTCCTCCACCCGCTTTGTGATAGCCGTTACCTCCCCCAGCACTTCATGATATAAAAAATCAATTTTTTTGCGGGGTTCAGTCATTGCTTTTTTGTCCTTGATTAACGATTGCTGGATTACCCCCAATCAATGCCATAAAGGTTTTGTCCAATTGGCGGTTAACGGGCTTTGCCAGTGCTTGCAGGCTGTGCATAGTTGTAAGTTGGTTAATCAGCGGCTTGTTTTTGCGATCTGCTTCCCGGAGTTTTTGGCGGTAGTCGGTTTTATCGGCCAGCACATCGGCAATCGTGGTGCGCTGTTCGGCCAACATTTCAAATACTTCATTTTCAAAAACGGCCACGGCTGGGTTTGCGATGAATTCACCTGATTTTTCTGCATAGGCCAGAATCGGCAGAAAATCGTCTTCTATGGCACCGTCAACACGATTAAAAATTATTTGGATCCGTTTAGGCTCTACACCGAGTGCAGCAAGTGCTGTAGCGGTTTTAATGGTTTCGCGCTGGGCTTTCCCGGTAGAGACTACGGGCAAGACAAATAAATCAATTTCTTGGTGTGAGTCTTCATATTTAGACATGTGGTCTAAAAAATCTTCAATGTTTGATGCGCCCACGTCAATAATCGCATCGTCCAGGATCAGTAAGTCACGGAATAGCTGGCCAAACTGTTCACCTCGCAACTGGTCGATGTCCAGCCCCAGGTCACCGGCGGTTTCATTGGTGGATTCAATAGCAAAAATCTGGCCGTTGTTCAGGCGTGGGGCCAGCAGATGGGAGGCAATAA
>JAVESC010000097.1:0-8807 GCA_034006805.1 Advenella sp. | reverse complement strand
CGACCATTCGCCCCCCTGTGCGCCCTTGTCCTGTTCCAACAAACCGCACTGGCACAAACCGCCACTTCCACCAACACGCAAACTGTCACGCTTGATACGATTGTTATCAGCGCCAGCAGTACCGAACACAGCCTGCGTCATGCTCCTGCTTCCATTTCCGTTATTACGGCAGATGATTTAAAAGACCGCCCGGTCAGCAATCTTGCCGATGCCATGCGTGACGTTCCTGGCGTTACCATTACCGGCATTGGCATGAACCGTAAAGGTGTCAGTTTCAGGGGGATGGACAGCAAATACTCTCTCGTACTGGTCAATGGCCGCCGTATCACCCCTTCCATTAATGCGATTGCCCACTCCAACCTGGACCTGAACTGGATTCCCGCCAGCCAGGTCGAACGCATCGAAGTCATTCGTGGCCCCATGTCTTCCCTGTATGGTTCAGAAGCCCTGGGCGGTACCATTAACATCATTACCCAAAAACCTGAAAACGCCTGGCGCGGTGAAATCTCCTCTTATTTCAGCAACGGCATCAGTGATCCGTCCGGTAACAGTTATATATTCAGCGCGTCTGCCAGTGGCGCACTTATTCATGACAAACTGTTCCTTAATATGTACGGTGAGAAAAAATACCAGGGTGAAGTACTCATGCCCTCTACAGCCAATGGCTTGTTCCCCTCATACCTTGAAGGCCTGCGCTCGCATCAGGCCGGTCTTGGCTTAAGATGGGTCATCACGCCTGGCCATGAACTGACGTTTGACCATTTAGACGGACATGAAGACAATATACGTCACGCTATTGCAAGCAAAACCATTCGCCAACCCGGCAAGCCCCCGGTAAGCTCACAACACGAATACGCAAGCTACGACGATATCCGGCGCAGGCAAACCTCCCTTGGCTATCAGGGCGAATGGTCGTGGGGAAAAATGCAGGCCAATCTTTATAACTCCGATCTTGAGCGTACCAACACCCGCAATGACACAAGTCATGAAGACATCCAGAAACTGACGGAAACCATTGCCGATTTACGGGTTAACATTCCGCTGGCACAACGTCACCTGCTGACTGCGGGTACAGAATGGCGCAAAGAAAAACTTGAAGATGACGGTTTCACCGGTTCAGGCAAAACATCGTTAATCCACACCGCCCTGTTTCTTCAGGATGAAATCGCCATTACACCCGACTGGTCTGTCATTATTGGTGACCGTCTTGATCGCCATGAAAAATTTGGTTCCCATCATAGTCCGCGTTTGTACACGGTATACGACCTGAGTGAGCAATTTACCCTTAAAGGCGGTATTGGCAGGGGCTTCAAGGCACCTACCCTGAAACAGCTGTCGTCCGATTATACCGGTAGCGGCAGGGGCGGTTTTTTTACCGTACACGGCAACCCTGACCTGGCCCCGGAAACCAGCACCAATATAGAGCTTTCAGCCATTTACGAAACCGACCGCCTTTTCCTTGAAGGCACCATCTACCGTAATAAAGTCAAAAACAAGATTGCCTATACCTGCACCAACTATTGCGGCCAGCGCGGCCTGGAGCTGGGCACCTACCATAATATTGAACGTGCCCGCTACAATGGGGCCGAACTGGGTGCCAGCTATGCATTAACAGACCGTTTAAAATTAAAAATAAGCTACAACTACCTGAATGCCCGTGACCATGAAGACAGGCACCTGACCCTGACTCCCCGTCACTCCGGCTCGGCAGGCCTGAGCTGGACCCCTACAGAGCAGCTTACACTGGGCGCCCATATGCAATACATCGGTACCCAATACATGGATGCCGGCAACAACGCCAACAAACAGAAAGCATCCCGGGTTTATTCCCTGCAGGCAGGCTATCAGCTTAATAAACACTTGCGGGTTTCCGCAGGTATTGAAAACCTGAGCAATGAAAAATTCATTGATGAAGATACCGTCAATACCTATGCCGAACCTGGCCGTCGCCTTAACCTTGGTTTAACACTGTCATTCTGATGAAAACAACAGCACTGAAACACCTGCTCCTGTCCGCCTGGGCAGGTATCTTCCTGTTTTTTGCCACGCTGGCAAACGCACAGCAAAACAGCCAGATCCTGATATTAACAACGCAATTCAATCATGCTTCCCAATACACCAGAATGAATGAATTTGCCCGTCAGGCCAAACTCGAACTGTCATACATTTATGCAGATACCACTCCTGCCCCTCAACTGGAGCAGGCCATCGGCCAGGCCAGTCTGGTTCTGATTGACAGTCCCCGCCAGCCAGACTGGCAAATCATCCAGAAGAAAGCACTGCCCTATCTTGAAGCCGGCATAACCCCCTGGCTGCAAGCCAGCGGCCCGGCCCGCACTCATGCAGGCATACCCGGCAAAACAGTGGATACGATCCGGCAATATTATGATAATGGCACGGCGCAAAACTGGTCTGCCATGTTCAGATACCTGCATGCCTTCCTGCACCAGGAAGCCACCGCACACATACCGGCCCCCGTTATCTTCGGCAAAACCGGTTTTTATCATGCGCAAGATGCCCGCCTGTCCAACTCATTGCAAGACTATGAACAACATGAAAACAGGCAATCGCATTTCAGCAATACCAGCATTGGTTTCATGGCAAGCAAAGGTACGTTCAGCGCCCAGCAAACCGAAGTGATTGATTACATGGTGCAGTCGGCAGAACGCATGGGAATCCGCCCTCTGGTTTTCTGGATGGAAAACCTGTCAGGCGAAGAAAAAGAAGCGTTTCTGAAAAGCCTGCCCATCCACGTCCTGGTAAACATGACCCATATACAGGGAGCCGACAATACCCGTCTTTTTGAAAGCCTGAACATCCCCGTTATCCAGAGCTTCAGCTATCGTGCAAACGAACCCGGCAAAGGCTGGGAGCAGGCAGCCTCCGGCATTAACCTGAATCAGGTCGCCGTATTTCTTGCCCTGCCGGAAACCTGGGGTCTGATTGAACCCACTGTCATCAGTGAAAAACGCAGCGACACCATTGTGCCGCTGAACGATCAGATAGACCAGTTGCTGATGCGCCTGCGCAAACTGGCTGCCCTGCAACACCTGCCCAATCAAGACAAAAAAGTGGCCCTGATGGTGTGGAACCATCCCGATAATGACAAAAGCATTGCGGCGACCGGTATGAATATCCCGAAAAGCCTGATCTCGCTGATTCCTGCCATGCAACAGGCAGGCTACCGCTTTGAGACGATAGAAGATGAGCAAACCCTGATAGAACAGTTACAGCGTTTACTCAAAGCACAGCACCAGCCTGCCTTGCGGCCTGAATTGCTGAAAGCGGGCATGGCCGACACCCTGTCGGTTGGCCTGTACTATCATTGGCTGAACAGCCTGCCCAAAGCCACGGCAGACAAAATACGGGCGGAGGCAGGCAGCCCCTATGACTCCAGCGATGTTTACCAGGTAAATGGCAAACCCGTATTCATTATTCCACGCCTGCTTGCCGGTAATCTGGCTATTTTGCCGCAACCCCGCCGTGGCAGCGGCTCGGCCCACGATTATCACGACAAGCATCTGGTGCCCTCCCATCAGTATCTGGCCACTTACCTGTATTTATCGCGTGAATACCAGGCTGATGCGCTTATCCATTTTGGCACACATGGTTCACAGGAATGGCTGCCGGGCAAGGATCGCGGTTTATCCGCCTTTGACTTCCCGCACTTGGTGCTGAATGACCTGCCCGTATTCTATCCGTATATCCAGGATAATATTGGTGAAGCGATCCAGGCCAAACGGCGGGGCCGGGCCACGGTTATCAGCCATCATACCCCCGCATTTTCTCCTTCCGGCCTGCATGATGAACTGAAAGAGCTGCATGATTTAATGCACGAATATGAACAGCTGGAAGACGGCCCTATCCGTGATAAAACCATGCAAGCCATCACGGCGGCCGCCATTCAGCAGCATCTGAACAAAGATCTTAACCTGACTGAAGCCGCCATCCGTGAAGATTTCACGGCATTTTTCAGTGTGCTGCACCATCATCTGCACCAGCTGGCGGCACGCTCGGTTCCCCTGGGCCTGCATGCCTTTGGCCTGAACCCGGAAGCGGACACCCTTACCCTGACCGTCCTGCAGCAATTGGGCAAACCCTGGTTTGACAGCCTCAAGCTTGACCATGCCGAAACCATGGCCCGGGATAACGAAAAAATCAGGCAATCACCCGCCTATCAATTACTGCACGAACATTTGTTTAAGCCTGAAACAGAACAGCCTCACTGGCAGGCCCTGTCACAGGCAGAACAGGAACAATATCTCCCCATCCTGGCGCAGGCCACACGCTATGCCGCCAATTTGCAGGCAAGCAATGAAACCGCCGCCTTGATTAAAGCCATGAACGGGCGCTTTACCAGCCCGGGTACCGGTGGTGACTCCATACGCGACCCAGAAATCACCAGCGGCAAAAACATGTACGCCTTTGATGCCTCCAAAATCCCGTCAAAATCAGCATGGGAAGCCGCCGAAGCGGCACTGGATAAGTTGCTGGCCTTATACCGCCAGCAAAACAACGGCGATTTGCCCACCAAAATGGCCTTCAGCCTGTGGTCTTCCGATGCCATCCGCACCCTGGGCGGCATGGAGGCCCAAGTAGTACATGCACTGGGTCTGCAACCGGTATGGCTGGCCAACGGCTCCCTCAGCCATTTTGACATTATTCCGGCCGCGCAATTGAAACATCCCCGCATTGATGCCGTCATTCAGGTAACCGGTACCTATCGTGACCAGTTTGACAGCTTCATCCGCAAACTGTCTGAAGCCATTGAAAAACTGGCGCAACTGGACGAACCCGACAACCCCATTTACCACAATACCCAAAGCATTTACCAGAAACTGTTGCTGCAGGGCATAAACCAAGAAGAGGCCATGACTTATGCCAGCAGCCGTGTTTTTGGCAATGAGCCCGGGCAATATGGCACTGGCCTGACGCATCGCGTTTTGCAAAACAGCAGCTGGGAACATGAAACAGAACTGGCCGAACAGTTTCTGAATACCCAGGGCTATATATTCAGTCACCGCCTGTGGGGGAAAAAAGCCAACAGTCAACAGCCTGTATTCAGCCTGCAGCTGGAAAACACCCAGGCTGCCGCCTTTTCCCGCTCATCCAATCTGCACGGCATGCTTTCAACCGACCACCCCTTTGAATTTCTGGGCGGCCTGTCTGTTGCCATTCGCAGCCTTAACGGGCAAAGCCCTACCCTGCTGGTCAGTGACCAGCGTGGTAAAACTGCCAGTGCCCAAAGCAGCGCCTCTTTCATTGCCGAGGAAATACGCAGCCGTTATACCAACCGGCACTGGATTAACCATATGCAGCAGGAAAACTATGCCGGCACACTTGAAATTGAACAAACCATCAATAATATGTGGGGCTGGCAGGTGATGGACCCGCAAAGTATCCGTGATGACCAATGGCAGCATATGCACGATGTTTATGTACAGGACAGCCTGGACATGAATATGAACCAATGGTTTGAACAGCACAACCCCAATGCCCAGGCCCAGCTGATTGAGCGCATGGCCGAAGCCATTCGCAAAGATTACTGGCAAGCCGATGCGGCAACCCAACAATCCCTGAAACAGCGCTGGCAGCAATTGCATGAAACATATGAGCTAAGCCAAAACCCCATCACGGCTGAATTCATCAACAACCAGCTGGGCGGTTATGGACTGGCAGCGCAAGCCGGCGCAACACCCGCTGCCCAGGAGCCGGCTGCGCAAAACAAGCCTGACATTGAACTGAATGAAAACAGCGCAAACAGCAGCCAGACCATTAGCGGCAAAGTCATGAAGAAAATTGAGCAAAGCCCGCCCGATGAGCAAGATATGATTTTTGCCATTGGTCTTTCATTCATTTTTGCCTGCCTGTTCGCAGGAGCGTTACTGCAACACCGGCGCAACCATAAAACGGCTGCCATTAACCGTCAACCTGATTGACGGCCATTTATTTTATATATAAACCAATTTACCAACCACATTACCTTTTTTAATCACTATCCGAAATGACATCTTTTGAACACTGGCTCTATCAGCTTTCCCATTTATTCTTTATCCCGGTCATGTTCCTGATCCTGCTGGCACTGGTTTATTCTTTCATGGCGTTGGGCGCCTTACTTGCCGAAGCATGGCAAAAAAAACGCAATAAGTATCAATCCGTTCTGCTGGCTCATTACAAAAAAAACGGTGGCAAGCCCGATGATCTTGAATTATGGATTATGCGGCGGCTGGAATGGCTGCGGATTACCTCACGCAACACGCCCATGCTGGGGCTAATTGCCACCATGATTCCCATGGGACCGGCCCTGCTGGCCCTGACCCGCCAGGACACGCAAGGTGTAGGTGAAAACATGGTGGTTGCCTTTTCTGCGGTTATTATTGCCCTGATCGGTTCCAGCCTGAGCTATCTGGTGCTAACCATCCGGCGGCGCTGGCTGCTTGAGGAACTGCGTCAGGTAGAACAGGCACAAGAGGCACAGGTATGAGGTTTTTAAACGAAGAAGATGATGATCCGCTGCTGTCGGTTGTTAACCTGATTGACGTATTCCTCGTTGTTATTGGGGTGTTGATGATTGTGATTGTGCAGAACCCGCTTAACCCGTATGCCAAAGAAGATGTGATTGTGATCGAATCACCCGGCACCGATCAAATGAAAATGACCATCAAGCAAGGCAAGGAAATGACCCGCTATGAGTCCAGCAATGAAATTGGCGAGGGTGAAGGCGCCCGGGCCGGTGTCACTTACCGGCTGAATGACGGTCGCATGATTTACATACCCGAAGCGGAATAATAAAACCGCAGGCAAGCAATTTGAAGCGACTAAGGTAGCCTGATTGATTGTCTGCGGTTGCTGCCAACTCAATATATTCTGCCAGCACCCTTACGCTGGCAGAATTGGCGATATTTACTTCACATATTTACGGAACTCGGGTTTGCGTTTCTCTCGGAATGCATTGCCCCCTTCCTTGGATTCATCGGTATCGTAATACAGTTTCAGGGCATGCATGGACAGTGAAGACATGCCACGAATCATTTCGCTGTCCACATTGAATGAGCGTTTAGCCAACGCAATGGCAGTCGGGCTTTTCTCATTGATTTCATCGCACCACTTCTGTACTTCTTCATCCAGCTGATCGTGTGGCACCACTGCATTTACCAACCCCATCTGCAAGGCTTCCTGGGCAGTATAGCGACGGCACAAATACCAGATTTCACGGGCTCTTTTCTCGCCCACCACACGGGCCAGGTAAGCCGTGCCAAACCCCGGATCAACCGAACCCACCTTGGGGCCAACCTGCCCCATTTGCGCTTTATCTGATGCGATGGCCAAATCACATACCGTTACCAGCACATTCCCGCCACCTATGGCAAAGCCGTTCACACGGGCAATCACCGGCTTGTTAATATCGCGAATCACACTTTGCAATTCTTCTACCGGCAAGCCAATCACGCCACGGCCACCGTAATCGCCATCTTTGCCTGACTGGTCACCGCCAGTACAAAATGCCTTGTCACCGGCTCCGGTCAATACCACTACGCCAACACTACGATCTACATCGGCACGCTTGAATGCATCAATCAATTCTTCGCAGGTTTGTGCATCGAAAGCGTTATACACCTCGGGGCGGTTAATGGTAATACGGGCCGTGCCGTTATTGACTTCGTACAGAATTTTTTCGTATGACATGATGAGTCTCTCTTTACTGGAAAATTATTTTAAATTTTAAATTTAATAATCGCTTAGCCGACCATGGTCAGGCCACCTGAAACACTGATAACCTGCCCGGTAATAAAGGAGGCCTCGTCACTGGCCAGGAAGGCCACCGCACCGGCCAGGTCTTCGGGCTGGCCCAGGCGGCCAAAAGGTATGGCGCGGGTCAGGCCATTACGCAGCTTTTCACCATACTCACCCTCACCACAAAAATCACGGAACAAGGGGGTATCGGTCGGGCCGGGGCACACCACGTTAACGTTGATCTGCTTGCGAGCCAGTTCACGGGCAATGGTTTTGGAAAAAGCAATCAGGCCGCCCTTGCACATGGCATAGACAGATTCACCACTGGAGCCCACCCGCGCTGCGTCCGAAGCGATATTCACGACACGCCCCTTGCCGCGTTCGGACATCCCTTTAAGTACGGCATGGTGCATATACAGCACACCATAAAAGTTGATGTCCACAATTTTTTCCCACAAGTCTTTATTGGTATCCAGGAAATTGCCAGCACGATCCCAGCCGGCATTGTTCACCAGTGCATCAATGGGGCCCAGCGTGCTTTCAATATTACCTACACACGCAATGACCGACTCCTGGCTGGTCAGGTCAACCAGGAAGGTTTGCGCAAATCCGCCTGCCGCCTTGATTTCTTCTACCACTTTATCACCGGCTTCCTGGTTGATATCCACCACGGCAACCTTGGCTCCGGCCTGGCCAAAACGCTTGCAAATGGCACTGCCAATACCACCGCCGCCACCTGTCACCAATACAACTTTATCTTTTAATCCAAACATTGTGTTTCTCCACTAAAATAAGCCTATACGCTTAATGAACCCATTTTTTACCAAACAACCATGACCACTTCCGATCAAGACAAAGAAGCCGCTATTTATGAAATCAACAACCGGCTTTTTTTCCGATTTTTCCAGGCTGCCAATACCTTGCACACCAAAGGTACACAGGCGCTAGAGGAATTTGGTGTAACCACCCAGCAATGGTCGGTGCTGGGTGCCCTGTCGCGACCCAAGGCAGAAAACGGCATGAGCGTGAATGAACTGTCCCGCTACCTGCTGATTACCCGCCAGAACCTGACC
>JAVESC010000096.1:0-8877 GCA_034006805.1 Advenella sp. | reverse complement strand
CACAGAACAGCTTAACGCACGCATTGTCGGCATGCCGTCTTCCACGTGCCAGGTTTCAAAGTCTGAATGCCAATAAAACTCCTTGCCGGTAAATCCCGGTTTCAGATTGGCCCGGGATTGGTGTATATATACTTCCGAACCCAGGATTTGCCTTGCCACATGAATAAGACGCGGGTCACGGGCAAGCCGGTTAATAGATGCATTCAAGGCATGCACCTTGAAAATGGATCGCACGGCATCTCTGCCCGGCTCTGTAATGGCCTCATCCATGCCAGCAATAGACTCGTCCTTGCTCATGCGAACAACCTCTTCGAGCAAAGCCGCCACCTCTTCCGGTGTAAAGACATTTTCAATTAACAGAAAGCCATCGCGCCGGTAAGCGTTCAGTTGCCCTGCCGAAAGCGCATTTGCGTCATTGCCGCCATTCCATACCACGGGCTCATTTCTGGCCATAATGGCTGCCGTGCTACTGGTACGTGAAGCATAAAGATCAGTCATAGATGTGGTTATCATTACATCCTCCCATTAAACGGTCTCAGTCACCAATGGGTAAACACCTTCTTCATCATGCACTTCAAGACCGGTAAGCGGTGGGTTGAAAACGCAGATCACCCGCAGGGGTTCTTTACCGCCACGCAGCCAGTGCTCGTCATGTTGATCCAGTGCATAAACCACCCCTGGACCCAAGGCGTATTTTTTGCCATCAGCCACGGTTTCAATTTCACCGTCACCTTCAACACACCATACGGCTTCCAAGTGGTTCTGATAGTGAATATGTGTTTCGGTACCCGGAAAAATAACGGTTTCATGAAATGAAAATCCCATGCCGTCTTTTTTCAATAACACGCGACGGCTAAGCCAGTTTTCAGTGACCACTTCTTCCTTGGTACCAATTACATCTTTCACATTCTTGACAATCATTTCCTTATTCCTCCAAATTTCAATACCTGGGCGTTAATACCCTGGTTTTTCAATACTTCCGTTACACTGCGCTCGATAATTTCCAGCCCACGAATCAGCATTTCGTCTTCGATGGTCAGTGCCGGAAGAATTTTCAGCACCTCATCACGCGCACCCGATGTTTCTATGACCAAACCATGGCTAAACGCTTTTTTGACTACTTTATTGGCCAGTTCAGGCTTGCTTTCGAACACCAACCCCTGAATCAGCCCTCTTCCACGCACGCTTAAATCAGCACCGGGAAAACTGTGTACAATATTTTCCAGCCAGTCACGTACCAGCCGTTCTTTACGAATGGTATTGCGGGCAAAGTCATCATTGGCCCAATAGCTGTCAAGGGTTTGCGCCGCTGTCACAAAAGCCAGATTATTGCCCCTGAAAGTACCGCTATGGGCACCGGGCTTCCAGATATCCAGCTCTGGCTTGATAAGCACCAATGACATGGGCAAGCCAAAACCCGACAAAGATTTGGACAGGGTAATAATATCGGGGCGAATACCGGCTGTTTCAAAGCTGAAGAAGTTGCCGGTTCTGCCGCAACCCACCTGGATATCATCCACAATGAGCAGCATATCGTAACGGCGGCAAAGCTTTTCAAGCTCTTTGAGCCAGCGCCAGCTGGCAACGTTAACGCCCCCTTCTCCCTGCACGGTTTCCACAATGATGGCCGCCGGTAAATCCAGGCCGCTACTGGCATCATCAAGCATTTTTTCAAGGTAAACAATGGTGTCCACATCGGGGCCAAAATAGCCGTCAAAGGGCATGAAAGTGGTATTGGCCAGGGCAACGCCAGCCGCCTTGCGGAATTTCTCATTCGCGGTTACAGCCAGCGAACCACCGCTAACACCATGAAAACCATGGGTAAATGAAATAATGTTGGTGCGCCCTTTAACCTGGCGTGCCAGCTTAAGCGCCGCTTCGACAGCATTGGTGCCGGTTGGACCGGTAAATTGCAATTTGTATTCCCAGTTCCTGGGCTTAAGCAAAACGCGATCAACCGTTTCAAGAAATGTTTGTTTGGCGCATGTAGCCATATCCAGACTGTGGACAAGGCCATCGGTTTCCAGATATTCAATCATTTTTTGCTTAAGTACAGGATTGTTGTGACCGTAATTCAAGGTACCGGCACCGCTGAAAAAATCAACGTATTCCCTACCTGTTTCATCAAATAACAACGACCCTTTGGCCTTATTAAATACAACTGGAAACGACCGGATGTAGCCGCGGACCTCCGACTCCATCCGGTCAAATATTTTCAAGTCCATGATGTTCTCCTTTTTAATCATGATATGTAACACACTTACTATGGCCGGCCCGGCGCAAACTGCCCGTTGGCCGGTTGATGCCGTATTAAACCGAAAACGGCCCAATACGTATTAATTTCTCGTCTTCATGCGCTTCGGGGCCAAACAGGCTTTGCTCAAACAAGTCGCTTTCATTAACGCTGGCCTTTAGTTTTCGCGCCAGGCTGCCAAACATGCTGCGCGAAGCAATATTGTCTGGGCCAACCGTGGTTTCTATAAAGTTCACGTTGGCCAGTTCAGGCCGCTGCAAGAGATTTTGCAGCATTTTCCTGCCCAGGCTTTGGCCGCGTGCCCGCTCATGAACCGCGACCTGCCAGACAAATAAAACGTCTTGCCGGGCGGGATGAATGTAGGCGGAAATAAAGCCATCCAGCCCATGGGCGGATTGGGCGACAACACAGGTATTTGAAAAGTGCTCGCACAGGAGCAAATAGGCATAAACCGAATTAAGGTCAAGTGGCGGGCACGTTGCGATTAGCTGATAAATGGCATAGCCATCGGTCTTGCATGGGGCCCGCAACAGGGCTGTGTTTTCTCTTGCGAGGCCATCTGGCAGGGCAGATGGGGTTTCAGTGAATGGAGGTGTGGGGTTAGTTTTTTGTTTCGTTTTCAAACCATAATTCCAGATTCAGGATGAGCCCCACCAACGGGAACATCCAGAATGGGTGAGGCGGGTTCTTTGTGAACTTCGGCAGGCTCTGTACCGCTGGCCTCCATCAGTGTCACGATACGTTCAAGCGACAGCGTGATGGTGGCTTGCTCAAGTTCCGGCAACGCATTAAGCGCATCGGCCAGTTTTTTCTGCAATGGAGACGGTGTATTCTTAACCAGTTCAGCTCCTGCTTCGGTAGCGGTAATAAACACAGTACGCCTGTCCTGGCGCCCTCTTTCACGTTTGATGAAGCCTTTGTCTTCAAGGCGGTCAAGGATGCCTACAACCGTACTGGGACTGACGTGAATGTCACGACTGATGGCGGTTGCGGTAATGGGGCCTTTGGCCACAACTGCCCGCATGCAAATAAGCTGTGGTGCCGTAATATTGCTATACGAAGCCAAATGGCGCGAATGCAAGGCGATAGACCTTGTAATGCGGCGCAACGCATGCAAAATGCGTAAATCGTACTGCAGACTTGATTCTATTGAATTCATAAGGATACGAATGATTAGTGTTAAATTAATTTCTATACGAACTATATTAAAACAAAAATAACTATCTATCCAATAGAAAATAACTAATATTTGATAAAAAATGCTACAAACTACTACTTTAAAGCCTGAAAATGCCTGTTTATTATTTTAAAACAAACAAAAAAATAAAAAACAATATGTAAATATGATTTCAACAGAAACTATATTTAAACTAATACTGAAAAATTTAGTAAAAAAAGCGTTGCTCTTAATTGCCAATTGGGTTTAATTTATTATTGATGATTGACATACTCCGCCACCAAAGCTATTAGTTCTGGTGGTGGAATCTTTGCGACCCGAAGTAGCAGACGCCACTTCCTTTCGCTCTATCACGACCACTGAGTCGTCTCGATAGAGGGGAACTCTTTTTAAAAGACAATAGATACTTAAAAGACAATAAAAAAGCCGGTAATCATGATTAAATGATTACCGGCTTTTTTGAATTTTGGCTCCCCGAACTGGGATCGAACCAGTGACCTGCGGATTAACAGTCCGTCGCTCTACCGTCTGAGCTATCGGGGAATAAGTTTTGTATTATAGCAATAAAAACTATTAAATTGCAAGCTTAAGACAAGCAAAATATAATTTTTAAATTTCTGGAAATTCACTTTCCCAGAATAAAAAAACCACAAAAATAAAGTGGATTTTAAATTTGGCTCCCCGAACTGGGATCGAACCAGTGACCTGCGGATTAACAGTCCGTCGCTCTACCGTCTGAGCTATCGGGGATCAAATAAGAATGAAATTATGCAACAATTCTGCCTATGTGACAAGGACTTCAGGGTTTTTATACAAAAACTTTTATTTTTTGTGGTTTTAAAGTACCAAACTCAACCATAACAGATACGTCACTTGCCCACAAACATGTTAAATTTTGTAAATATCCAACTCTTCTTTTTTAAGACTATCCTTGTAAGCCTGCAGGGACACCACAATTTCATTACTTAACGTTGGATATTGCAAATCCAGATCTTTCAGGGTAGATAGTACTGCGTCAGCCACTGCCAACCTGGCGTAAGCCTTATTGTCTGCCGGAATTACATACCAGGGAGCATGCTCACAAGCCGTATGCTTAATGGTTTCTTCATAGGCATACATGTACTTTTTCCAGAAACTGCGCTCGTAAAGATCATTTTTATCAAACTTCCAGTTTTTCCTGGTATTTTCTATCCGCTCTATAAATCTTACTTTTTGCTCTTCCGGAGACAGATGAAGGAAAAACTTAAGGATTCGGGTGCCACTGCGGGCCATATGCTTTTCAAAAGCACAAATATCTTCAAAGCGCTCTTCCCAAATTTTTTCAGTCACCAGGTTATCAGGCAGATGCTGCGCTTTCAACAACGCTGGATGCACTCTGGCCACCAGCGCTTCTTCATAATAAGAGCGGTTAAAAACACCAATATTTCCCCGTTGCGGCAAACATTTAGTAGTACGCCATAAAAAATCATGTCCCAGCTCTTCTACGGACGGGCGGCCAAAAGCATACACTTCACACCCCTGCGGATTGACGCCCGACAATATGTTTTTGATGGTAGAGTCTTTCCCCGCCGCATCCATAGCCTGAAAAATCAATAATAAAGACCACTTATTATCAGCGTACAAAACATTCTGGAGATCGGAAATTTCCTCAACCATTTCCTTAAGCTCATCTTCGGCATCATTGTCGTTGATTTTTTCATCAGGAGCGGTTTTCCAATCTTTGAGCTGAAACTTACTGCCATTATCAACCCGATAAATTTTTGAAAAATTATTTTTACCAATATTATTTTTTGCCATTGAACAGCCTCATTTGAATAATTCTTTTTAGCATTAGATGCCAATACATAAAAAAAGTCAAAATCTGAAATTGCATCAATTGATGTATATGCTTACAGGCAGCTAATACTTAATGTAGCGTTAAATGGTAGACGAAATTATTCATGTTTCAGATCACAAGGCGCCAACGATGCCCCCCTCACAACGCTAACGATAAGGGCCGCGTCGCATTGAAGGAAAGCGGTTCATCTATTTAACGGCACATTGGTTTTGGCCATGTTATTAGCCGGTCCGGCTCCATTGGAACAGCAGCACTAAAAATACCACCCCTGCCAGGATGAACATGAATTTCATCATGCGCGCGCCATTGTCATTGAGCCATTGCATGGCTGCACCAATGGTTCCTGCCCAAAGCCTGTTTATGCCACGACTGAAAAAGCGCGCAAGCCAAAACAGCACTAAAAATATAATCAGGAATTTTAAAAAAATGGCCATTTTATTAGAAGGTATTTATTCACATGTTATTCACTGCTTACGCACAGTTTACTCACATTGTTATTCACAATACGCAAAAATACATAACTTATTAACAATAACAGCTGGAATCAATGTGGATAGTACTTTAATAATCCTGTAAAACACTCATAAGCAATTGATTAATATATGAATACTATAATTTGCTTAATTTTTAAGCACAATACAAATATAAGACAACAACAAAAGAGCTGGCATTGAAAACCCAGCAAGCAAAAACACCATGTAGCGATTTTATCCACCCGCATTCATATGCCTGCTTTCATCAGATTGACATCCTCCCCTCCCTCTCGCAAACGCTCGGCCCCAAGGGGAGGATTTAAGCAGTTTTTGCTAAATTGCTATCAATACGACAAGGCATTGGGACCCTTCATTTTGCACTGCACGGTTTTTATGCCGTTACCCTGAAAATAAAATGTTAACCCGATAAAATCCCCCGGTTTTAAGACCCTGTTGCTGTTTTCCAGCATGATGTGGTTGGTAATGGGAGAAAATGACACCTTACCGTTGGTGGGTACGCGTACTTCAGGTAAAGCCACCATGGTTAGCATGCCTTGTTTCTTGACGTTTTCATGCAATATGGCAGAGCCGTAGTCCTTACTCTCCACCCCCGTCAAGACAAGTTCCTGCCCTGTATTGTTTTTTAATTCAAAATACCCGGCGGCAGGTAAGTTGGAGGGCAACAGCCTTACCCAACACTGCTCTATTTGTACCTTATCCAGTTCAACATAAGGTTCTTCAAAACCAGTTTGCGGCGGACTGTTATTGGCAGTCTCTGTTTTATTGGCCTCTTCTATTGCCGCCAGCACATGAGCAGGAACCTGGCTAATCCACTCTTCAGCCAACAGGTTTCCTTCATTGTCGTACTTTACCCTTTTAACGCCTTCCATCGTACAAACTTCAATCCAGTCGTAGTCGGGTTCCTTGAGATATTCAACCGCCAACCATGCTGTACCGGCAAATAAGGCAAGGGCTGTTATAACGATTATTTTTTTTGGGAAAGCATTCATTGCTACATTTACCATTTCCGGCTTAACAGGAAATGGCCTATTTAAAGACCACCCGCACCACAGGGGTGCGGGAATCATAAAACATAAAACTGATCCGGTTAAAACACCGGATCATCCAACCAGTAAAGCAGGAAATAATTAATGAGCTGGCTTCATGTCATCATGTTTCATGTCACCGTGACCTGCATTTTCATGCTTACTGTCACCGTGATCCATTGCTGCATGCGTGGATGAGTCAGCCTTGGCTGTTAACGATTTAACAGGCGCTTTAACCGCAATATTTTCAACACTTCCATCCTGGTTTTCAATCACCAGCTCCAGCGCCACCTCATTGTTTTCCTTCACCTGCTCATGCAAGTCTATAAACATGATGTGATAGCCACCCGGCTTCAGTTCTACCACTTTGTCTTTGGGTAAATCCAGATTTGGAATTTGACGCATTTTCATGACATCATCTTCCATCACCATTTCATGAATTTCAACCGTTTTGGCAATGTCTGATTTTGCTTCCACCAGTTTTGCATTGGTATCTGAGGTTAATCTCATAAAAGCCCCTGTTGCCTGTTGCCCAGGCACAGTACCCCGCACCCAGGCTTCATTGACCGTCACGGCAGCGTTAGCTGCAACAGAAAACAAAGAAAGACTGGTAACCAGCGCCAGATTGGCCTGTTTAAATGATAATTTCATTACAACTCCTTAAGGGATTGAGTAGACGGATTAGAATAATAATTGCCGAATATCTTCCGCACATTCTTCTGCACTTTGTTGATGCGAAACAGACAGCCTTAACTTGCCTTTGGGATCAAATATATAGCTAAGCGCACTATGGTCCATGGTATAGCTGGATCCGGTCGGCACTTTTTTATAGTAAATTCTGAACTCTTTGGCGATTTTTGCTATTTCTTCGGGTGTACCGGTAAGCCCAAGAAAGCCTGGGTCAAAAGCCTGGGTATAAGCAGCCAGCATTTCCGGGATATCACGCTCGGGGTCTATGGTCACGAACACCACCTGCAACCGCTCTGCATCTTTACCTAACAAACTGTTTATTTCTACTGCCCGGGCCAAGGCCGTTGGGCAGACATCGGGGCACTGGGTAAAGCCAAAAAACATCATCAACGCTTTTCCATTGAAGTCGTTCAAGGTCCAGCGTTTACCGGTGGCGTCTTGCAAATTGAATTCGCGCCCAAAATTCACGCCGGTAATATCGGTGGCATGCACCTTAAGTGATTCTTCTTTACCACAACCCATAAGCACCAGAGGCATTACGCCCAAACCACTTAACACTAACCTGCGCTGTTGATTGATTGACATGGCATGCACTCAAGTTAATAAATGATAAAAATTTGCCTTGAATAAATTGGGAAATGAGCGGAAACAACGCTGTATTACCGGAGAAAAAAGCAAAACGGCTATGTTTCTGTCAAATTTATCCAAGGCAGTAGAACGCTTACCAACACACATCTTTATGTGCACACCCGGTCTAAAAGTATGCACAAAAACAATGAGTTGAATAAGCTACCCAATAATGGGTATTATTTACGGCTTAGATGAAGGTAAGAGGAGGCGCCCTGGAGCCAAGCGGTGGGCCTAAGCGGCGTACCTTCGTTACCAGAGAATGCTCGAGAGAGGGGACAAACATTTCGGGTAAAGAAACAGTACTGATGCCTTCACTGGAAAGGCCAACCAGCATGCTTAGCGCATTAATGCTGCTGAAAGGACAACTCATCATGCCATCATGAGCGTTGTCCTGGGGATGTTGATCGTTTGACAAGTCAACTGAAACAACAGTAGGTGTACCGGTTGGTGAACAAACGGTAATTTCTATTTTGCCCTGGCTCAAAGCCTGCATATTGGGCATATAGCCAACTGGAATAAGTGAACGAAACGCAAACAGGAACAAGCTCAAGCATATGAATATATACCTGAGCGAGATACCTTGATGCGAAGAAAGCCTGTTCACATTCATATAAGGGCGTTTATGATTGGCTACGATTTATGTAAATGAAAATTATCACACCTGATACTACCACCGTAATACCAAATCGTAAATAAACAAACTGCTGATAAATTATATATATAGGCTTATTCTGATTAATATCAACTACTACCTGCTCAGACACCCTGTT
>JAVESC010000095.1:0-9045 GCA_034006805.1 Advenella sp. | reverse complement strand
TGCACCGCAGTCCAGAAACCCAAACTGGTCATGCAAATCAATCTGTTCAGTATTGCATTAAAAGCCCTGCTGAACTGGCTGCTTATTTTTGGCCACTTTGGCCTGCCCGCACTGGGTAGCGCAGGTGCCAGCACGGCCACCGCCATCGTTTCGTGGCTAATGTTTTTCAGCGGCCTGTGGATTTTGTTCAACAATCCCTTTTACCGTCAATTCAATTTGACACTGGGCCGCCCACAACGCAAATACCTGGCCGAAATCCTGAAGCTGGGCATTCCCATGGGTGGCTCTTATCTGGTAGAAGTGAGCGCATTTACCTTTATGGCCCTGCTGGCGGCACGGGAAGGCACATTTGTCTCCGGTGGCCATCAGGTATTATCAAACCTGACTGCCATTTTGTACATGATGCCCCTGTCACTGGGCATTGCCACCTCTTCCCTGACAGCCAGTGCAGTAGGTGCCAGAAACTTCCGGTTTGCCCATCAAATAGCCATGAGCGGATTGCTGCTAAGCCTGGCTGGCGTAGGCATCAGCATTACAATTATCTTACTGGGCAAACCGCTTATTATCAGGGCCTACACATCAGACCCTCAGGTCGCGCTGGTGGCCGGTGCCCTATTAACGATTATTCCCCTGCTGCATTTTTCCGATGCCATGCAATGCATGATTTCCTATATTCTTCGCGCCTATAAAATCGCTGCGATCCCTTTCATTCTACAAACGGTGTTATTGCTGGGATTGGGCCTGGCGGGTGGCTGGTACTTCGGTTTTGGCAACGGGATTGGTTTTTTGCGCCCCCTAAACCATCTACTCACACCTGGAGCCCCCGTTGGGGTCTCCAGTTTATGGATCATGTGCAGCCTTAGCCTACTGATCTGCGCATTTTTTTTACATATCTGGTATTGGAAAGTCATATATTATGCAAAAAGAAAGTCTTGGTAATAAGATCCCGTTCTGGCTAATCCTGATGGCCCTGATTACCGCCCTGGGGCCCATCACCATTGATATGTATCTACCCACCTTCCCGGATATAGCCCAGGATCTGCAAGTTTCATCACACGAAATCGAACTCACGGTTTCTTCCTATCTGCTGGGTTTATCTGTGGCCCAGCTCTTTATTGGCCCTGTAACCGACCGTTATGGCAGAAAAAAGCCGTTGCTGTTCGGACTGGGCCTGTACCTGCTGGCCACCATAAGCTGCGCCCTTGCCCCCTCTTTTGATATGCTCCTGATATCTCGCACGCTTCAAGCTTTTGGTGCCGCTGCCTGCATTGTCATACCCAGAGCGGTTATCAGGGACCACTACAGCACCCAAGAGGCGGCTCACGCCCTTTCATTGCTCATGCTAATCATGGGACTGGCGCCGGTCCTGGCCCCCATAGCAGGTAGTTTTCTGGGGCCAATTATTGGGTGGCGTGGTTTATTTGCGGTCATGCTGGTCGTTGCCGTACTGTTAATCATACTTTGTATTCTGAAGCTTGAAGAGTCGCTTAAACCTGAAAACGCCGTCAAATTAAGCGTAAAAACCATCAGCAGCAACTATTTTGGCCTGCTTTTCCATCGCAACTTCATGGCCTTCGCCCTTTCCGGTGGCTTGGGCATGGCTGGTTTATTTTCCTTTATTGCCTCTTCCCCCACTATTTTTATTACCCAATTTGGCATTGCTCCCGAAGATTTCGGTTTCTTTTTTGGCCTGAATGCCGGTGGTTTAATTCTGGGATCACAAATTAGCGTCCGCATGCTGCGTAAACACCCCTCATTGAGCGTTCTTAAAATAGCACTGCTGCTGGGCCTTGGGTGCTGCGCTATCGGCCTGTTGCTTACCTTGACAGGCCTGATGAACCTGTATCTGTTTGTTATTTGCATGCTCTGCTTTAGCGCCTGCCTGGGCGTGATTAACCCCAACGCAACGGCATTGGCTTTAAAAGAGCAAGGCGGTCGCCTGGGGGTTGCCTCAGCCCTGATGGGCTGCATGCTATTCCTGTTTGGCACGCTTACCAGCAGCCTGGTTAGCGCCTGGCAAACCGGCACCACACTGCCATTATTTACCAGCCTGTTTGTGTGTATAGGCATTTCATTTATTTGTGGAAGATTCGTTGGACGGGCCTAAAAGCCTTCATCCTGTTTGTACCGACCGTTCCGGCCATACATAGGGAAGATTGAGCGCATGAAGAAGCAAAAACCGGATTAAAAACCACATATTTCCCTTTATTTATCATGGAAATACACAATAGCTTGCTAAAAACATGATTTTCATATTAGAATTAAAGGCTTAGCTTATTAGACGGCATATATATAAATGCCTAATATAGGCTACAACGGCAAAACTGCAACCCATTTAGCCAAAAACATAAATTGGTTAGCTATATTTTGCCGAAAACATTTTTTCAGAAGGCTGGCCCGAGCCAAAAATCTGGCCTATAACTTAACGAGGTGTTAATCATGGCTAAAGTATGCCAAGTAACCGGCAAGCGCCCCATGACCGGTAATAATGTTTCTCACGCTAACAACAAAACCAAGCGTCGTTTCCTGCCTAACCTGCAGTCTCGCCGTTTCTGGGTTGAAAGCGAAAACCGTTGGGTTCGCCTGCGCGTATCCACCAATGCACTGCGCACTATCGACAAAAAAGGCATTGATGCCGTTTTGGCCGAAATGCGTGCTAACGGTCAATCTGTTTAAGCCTTGGGCGCTTAAATATTTTCTGAATTTATTCCCAGGAGCTTAAAATGGCAAAAGGCATTCGCGAGAAAATCAAACTTGAATCTACAGCTGGCACAGGTCACTTCTACACAACGACCAAAAACAAACGCAACATGCCAGAAAAAATGTTGATCAAAAAATTTGATCCCGTTGTTCGCAAACACGTTGAATACAAAGAAACAAAACTGAAATAAGCGTTGTTATCTTGCAAAAACAGCCCTTTTAAAGGGCTGTTTTTGTATCTGCTACATTTACATCATAACCATTCCTATTACACCCCATATTTGCCCTGACTCCCCCTTGATACCGGCATTTAAATACATACAATTAATAAAATTCAATATTTAATTAATTTTATCTATTATAAAAATAAGAAATCTCCATTTTACTTTTCAAACAATAATGATTATCATTTAGATCATGGATTGAGCATGGAGAATAAAATGATCATCATCGAAAAAATAAGCCAGACACTGCTTCACATGAGCGTCGCTTTCACCGTTACCTTTATTTTTACCGGTTCTGTATCAATAGGGGGGATAGCCGCTTTAGTAGAACCCGTGTGTAATGTACTTTTATTACCCTTACATGACCGGGTCTGGAAAAAAATACGCCGACGCCTGGGGAAAAACACCCCAGACGCGGTCCTGGCTGGCTAAATACCGGCCATGGACAAAAAATTATCCATTAAGCGTCCACGATAACGCTGTTTATGATAAATAATGGACAGCTTTCTATTCAGATTCAGAAAAGGCGTTTCAAGCCGCTTTAAACGGCCTGACTCTATCGCGTAGGTAACCGCTACCTTGGGCAAAAAAGCAATTCCCAACCCGGCAATCACTGCCTGTTTAATGGCCTCTACCTGCCCCAGCTCCATCACAATATGCCCTTGTGGCAAACGGGCCAGCTCCCTCTCACACAACAGTCGGGTAGCTGAACCTTGTTCCCGCAAAATCCAGCGCTGATTTTCAAAATCACTTTCCTGCAAGGCAGTTTTCAATGCCAGCGGATGATCAGGCCTGGCGCAAATCTGCAGTTGATCATCACGCCATGCCAGAGCCTCTATATCTTGATTAATCACTTCACCTTCTATGCAAGCCACATCCAGCGAGTGTTCCATAATTCCCTTAACAATTTCATCGCTATTGGCCACTTGCAGATGCACCGTAACCGCTTCGTGTTGATTGACAAAATTGCCCAGCAAATCACCCACCAGATAATTACCCACGGTATTGCTGGCCCCCACCCTGAAATTTCCCCGCAAAGTATCCTGGGCGTCACCGGCCCGCTGCTCCAGCTCACGCATACGCTCCAGGATTTCCTGGGCCAGTGGCAGTAAATCTTTACCTTTCTGATTCAGAAAAAGCCGCCCCTTGTCACGATCAAACAGGGGGGAACCCAGTTGTTTTTCAAGTTCTGCCAAGGCCATGCTGGCTGCCGGCTGGGTTAAGTGCAATACCTTGGCGGCGGCCTTGACACTGCCCTGCAGGGTAATGGCCACAAAAACTTCCAGTTGTTTGGGACTGAATGAAATCATATAAATAATCCTTATTATATTTATAAATTATATTATCTTTATTTATATTCGACAAAGGTTTAATATACCTATAATTCATAAACATATAAGCATTAATTATGCTGACCTATAACACTGCTCACTCACCCTTGGCCTTATCAACCAGCAACCCGGGCCTGTTCCGAAACAAAAACAGCCTGATCCCGGGCCTTTTGCTTACCCTGGGCATTGCCATTATTGCCTGGTTTGCGGGAAAATGGCTACCCGTTATTGGCGGACCGGTTTTTGGTATTGTGCTGGGCATTATTTACAGCAATACCCTGGGGGTAAGAACCGTCATGCAGCCCGGCATTGTATTTTCCAGCAAAAAAATCCTGCAATGGTCTGTGATTTTACTGGGATTTGGCCTTAGTTTCGGGGAAATCGTCAGTACCGGCGGTGAATCCCTGGCCGTTACCTTCGTGACCATTAGCGTGGCTTTCATCAGCGCCTGGTTACTGGGAAAAATACTGGGCATCCAGGGCAAATTACGTACCCTGATCGGGGTTGGTACCGCGATTTGCGGTGGCTCGGCCATTGCTGCCGTCACCCCCATCATCAAGCCCGAAGACCATGAGACCGCGTATGCCATCTCAACCATCTTTCTTTTCAATATCATCGCTGTTTTGCTTTTCCCTGCCCTGGGGCATATGCTGCAACTGAGCGATTACGGCTTTGGCTTGTGGGCGGGCGCCGCCATTAATGACACCTCATCGGTGGTCGCTGCAGGCTATGCATACAGCCAGCAAGCTGGCGATTACGCCACGATCGTCAAGCTAACCAGAGCCACGCTGATTATTCCCATTTGTCTGTTCCTGGTTTTTCTTGAGGCCTGGCGACAGAAAAAAAATAACATGCCCAACGTGGCACTGGCCCAAATATTTCCCTGGTTTATCCTTTGGTTTTTGGTGGCCTCAGGCGTACGCAGTACCGGCCTGCTGCCAGAAGCCCTCTTGCCCTGGCTATCTGGCGCTGCCAAATTCATGATCATTATGGCCTTGAGTGCGATTGGCCTGTCCACCAACCTGCGCAAAATCGTCAGCACCGGCATACGCCCCATCCTGCTGGGACTGGGCGTATGGGTCGCGGTAGCGGTTAGCGCGTTACTGGTTCAATATGGCATGAACCAGCTTTAAACAGCCCGGGTTCTTTCCTGTAACCATTGCAAGGCTGCGCCTTTAACCAAAGGTTGCAGCCTGTTTCTTACCTGCTCATGATACTGATTCAGCCAGTTTATCTCAGACTCATCCAGCAAGTGTCGCGCAATACAACGGGTATCAATCGGACACAGGGTTAAGGTTTCAAACTTAAGGAAACGGCCAAACTCGGTTTCATGAGCAGCCACATTGCACACCAGGTTTTCAATCCGGATACCCCATTGTCCGGGACGATACAGTCCCGGCTCATTTGACGTGATCATGCCTTCCTGCATACCGGTATTCGGATTACGGTAACCACGATGGGAAATACCTTGCGGTCCTTCATGCACATTCAGGAAGTAACCCACACCGTGCCCGGTGCCGTGACCAAAATCCAGGCCCTGCTGCCACAAGGGCATACGGGCAATCGGATCTAGCAACGGTGCCGGAAACCCTACCGGGAAAACCGCCCGCGACAGGGCAATCATGCCCTTAAGGACCAGGGTGAAGTCCTCTTTTTGGCTATCGGACACCTGGCCAACCGGTACAACCCGGGTAATATCGGTAGTGCCATTCAGGTATTGGCCACCCGAATCAATCAATAGCAGGCCATTGCCTTCAATAACCGCATGCGATTCGGGTGTGGCCCGATAATGAGGCATGGCACCATTGGCATTGAAACCGGCAATCGTGGCAAAACTGGGGCAGACAAAATGCGGCTGACGCGCGCGGGCAGCATTAATCTGCTCATCAATAGTCACCTCGCTCACGACCTCACCACTGGCCATGGCCTGTTCAAACCAGGCAAAAAATTCACACAGGGCGACACCATCGGCCTCCATGGCTTTACGCACATTCTGGATATCCGCCGGTGTTTTACGTGACTTGAACAACTGGGACGGGTTCAGCGCCTCTACCAGCTCCAGGCTGGCTGCCGCCTGGCAGATGCCAATGGTGGTGCGCGCCGGATCAATCAAGAGTTTCACCTTGTCTTCAAGCCCGGCCAGCCCCTGGGTGATTTCATTGTAAGGCCTGATCAGAATCTGTTCAGCCACCAGCTTTTCAGTCAGGGCCGGATTGAGCTTGGCCTCATCCACAAACAGCTCGCACTGCTCGGGGCCGATTAGCAAATACGACAGAAACACCGGATTATATGAAACGTCAGCGCCACGTAAATTCAAGATCCAGGCAATATCATCCAGCGATGAAAGCAGATGCCACTGCGTCCCCAGGCTGGCCATCTGCTTGCGCACCAGCGCCAGTTTGTCTGCCCTGCTTTGCGATACAAAAGGCACTTCATGTTCATACACTGCCTCTACCGGCAAGGCGGGTCTGTCAGGCCAAATATTGTCCAGCAATTTTTCATTCCAGGAAAATCGCAGCGATACCCCCTCAAGGGCCGCCTGCAAATCATGGGCGGCACGCATGCTTAGGGTAAAGCCATCGGCCCCAACCGTCATGCCGGCCTGCAATTGGCTGCACAGCCAGTCATTCAAATCCGGTACGCCATCCTGCCCCTGTCGCATCAGGACAATCTCACTGCCTTCAAGCTGGGCCAGGGCCTGCTCCCAGTAGCGACTGTCGGTCCATAAACCGGCAAATTGAGCGCTTACCAGCAGGGTTCCCGCCGAGCCGTCAAAACCACTCAGCCAGGTGCGGGCCTGCCAGTGTTCAGGCAGATATTCGGATAAATGCGGATCGGCGGATGGAATAATATAAGCATCAATACCGCGTTTTGTCATCTGTTCGCGCAATAGCGCAATTCTTTGTTTGAATAGATTCATTTTTTCAACCAACAAATCAGCAGGCCTGCCACCCGTTAAAGGTAGCCAGGCAATAAGTAAAAATAGGATTTTCGTTTACCATGCCCATGATAAACAAATAAGGCTGTTTGCAGGCCGGTCAAACGAACCAAGCACCATAAAACATCATTGTCCCGCATGTTGATACGCATAAACGAGCCATCCTATCCAATCTGGCGTACCACATCTCCCAGGGCATCGGCAAGGCCTTCCGGCGTGAAACCTAACGATTCAAGGCTGTTTTCAATGTCAGTCAGTAAAAACGGACTGTTTTTTTCAAACTGTCTGCGGGACATTTCGATTGAAACGCGTAATCTTTCAGGTATTTTGCTGGCCTCTGCGCCGCTTCGCCGGGCAACATCCCTGGGGTTAACGCAGTTATCGAATTGTTTAATCAGCTGCCGATAGCCCTCCATCCGCTGACTAATGGCCTCTGCCAGCATCAACTGCCTATCAGCAACGTCAGCAATATCAACTGCATTGTCAAGCAACTCAGTGGCTCGCTCGAACCACTCTTTGCCTTTGTTGGCTACGGTCAACGCCACTTTGTCGGGATTATCCAGAGCGGCATCAAAGCGTGTTTTATCGAGCATTTTCTTAAGGTCAGTGCCATAGCTTTCCGCGTGCCCCAAAACATCCTCAATCACCGTTTGATCGGTTTTTTTCCCGTAGCGACTTGAAAAATCAGCATCCTTGCTCTTGAAACCTTTCGAGGCTTCAAAAAAAACTGTCGTTATAAACCTGTTCGGTGATGTGCTGATCAAAATAGGTGTATTCACCTTTGGAATTGATTTGACATCCTCCCCTCCCTCTCGCTAATGCTCGGCCCCAAGGGGCCAAGGAAGGGGATTCCTACCGTGTTCAACCCACAGGGGCTAACTCACCTCGGTGGGTTCCTGTTGCTGGCGACCTGACTGCATCGCTCACTTCACAGGCGAACCGGGCGTGTCCCGCCCTTAAAATATTAATCGCACCGACCTTGTCGGCATGATCTTCGAAATGGCATTGAATACAATGAAACCGGGCTTGTGTCTGGCGGTTGTCTTTGAAGACATGACCGCAACAAGGGCAAGTCTGACTGGTATGCTGCGGTGGTACCGCAATCAGCCAGCCCCCATTCCATGCGGTTTTGTATTCAAGCTGCCGCCTGAATTCTCCCCAGCCCTGATCCAGAATGGAACGATTCAGACCCGACTTGGCTTTCACGTTGTTGCCCGGCAGCTCGCGGGTACCGGATGCCGACCTGGACATATTACGTACCTGCAAATCTTCAATCACGATCATGGCGTGGTTTTGGCTGATCTGGCTTGAAGCCTTATGCAGAAAGTCCTTGCGGGCATTGGCAATACCGGTATGTAGCTTCTGGATTTTGGCCCTGGCCTTTTTCCAGTTACTGCTGAATTTCACTTTACGGCTCATGGCCCGTTGATAGCGGGCAAGCCGTACCTGATGTTGTTTGAAACGGTTGAGCGGTGCAATGTAGCTGCCATCGCTCAAGGTGGCAAAACGGGCAATGCCCATATCAATGCCAATGGCAGTAGTCGCTTTAGGTAGGGGCTGATCTACTTCCCGTTCCGTCTGGATGCTGACAAACCACTTACCTGCTGACAGGCAGACGGTGACATTTTTGACCTTGCCCTGAACGTTCTGGCTATTGCGATAGCGTATCCAGCCCAATTTGGGCAAAAATATCCGGTTATTGTCTTGCTCCAGCTGAATGCCTTGCGGGTAACGGAAGCTATCTGACCGGCCTTTTTTCTTGAAGCGGGGAAATTCGGCCCGTTTTTCAAAGAAGTTTTTGTAGGCCCGTTCCAGATCCTTCAATGCCTGTTGCAAAGCCTGGCTGGGGGTG
>JAVESC010000094.1:0-9110 GCA_034006805.1 Advenella sp. | reverse complement strand
CTCATTTCCAGCACTTCCGCATCAGAGGGACCAAAACCGTCACCGATTGCGCCAAACTCTGAACCAACCGTTTTAATGATGTTGCAAATGACATCATCGTGCTCCGGTTGGATTTCCACAATTTCAACAGCCAATTACTGCTCTCCTGTCTTTTTATTGGTGATCCACCGACTTGTCCAGGCACTCGAATTTATCGCGCCCTAGCTTGTATAAGTCGAAATCAGAGTGACCTGTTCCTTTGGAACAATTCCCAAGCCTCGAGAAAAATAGTCCGAGATATTGCCGTAGGTGCGCTTTAGAGAAGCAAATCCGGCCTCCAGATATTCCGGTCGCACCAGTAACAGGTTTTCCACAACGGCCCGATCACCGCCTCCGGTATGTTTGCAAGTTGACTCGACCGGAATATACGACCAGGAATTACGGCCGTTCCGTTGGCAGTGGCATGCCCGCCAATGTCTCTGAAGTTGGAAGGAATAGTGCCATTGAAACCCTACTGTCAAAGTGGTATATTTTTTTCAATAAAAATAACAAGTTGCATCAATAAGCAAGTAAATTTCCAGTGGTAGTTCAGTGGTTCAACACAACATTCGGATGTACATACATCAGGAGGGTTTACCATGAGTCGCAGGAAGCTTAAAGAGCAGGTTTTTATAACAGGAGTGGGTTGCTCGCGGTTTGGAGACCTGCTCAGCACACCGGAGTTAAAAGGAACAAGTATCCAGGAACTGACAGCAAGAGCAGTTAAAGAAGCACTGGATGATGCAGGTATTTCAGGTCAGGATGTCGATGCCGTCTTTGCCGGCAATGCAATGGTTCACAGCTCGCAGGTGCCGGGCACCTATTCCCAGTTATCAAAGTGGACAGGCACCCAGTTCAAGACCGGGGTGCATTTTGAAGCGCAATGCTCAACCACCAATGTAGGCGCTGCCATGGCTGCCATGGCCATTGCATCGGGCGCCTACGATACGGTTCTTGTTTACGGGTTTGAAACAACCCGGACTAAAGTCAAAGACTTCAGCCCCTACGAGCGTGAACCAATATCACACCAGCAAACCTGGTTATGGACTGATATGGCCGTCAACCAGGCATATAGCGTGCCGCAAGGTTACGATATTTTCTCGGTCTATAACGGTCTGGTCGCCTTGGGCTATTGCCGGAAATACGGTCTATCAATCGAAGACTTTGAAAGAGGCATGTTCGAATTGTGCAGAACGCGCAGACTGCATGGTTCGATGAATCCAAAGGCAAATATCCAGGAAACCCTGGAAGATCGCGCTACGCGCAAGGGTTTTTCTGACCCGTACGATCTCTGGCTCTCGGACGAACACAACCCCCGGGTCGCCTGGCCCTCCAGGTTGCTCAGCCTTGTCACCACGGCAGATGGTGCATCGGCCATGGTCCTGACCCGTGCCAGTCTTGCCAAAAACAATCGTTCCAAACCGGTCGAATTAAAGGGTTTTGGCATCAGCTACAGTGATCTGCCCTGGTACGGTGAAGACCCCACCTATTGGGAATTTGACAGGCGTGCCACAGACCAGGCCATGGAGATGTCAGGCATCACCGCCAAAGACATCGATTACCTGCACACCCATGACTGTTCGCATATTTCAAGTATTTGCACCGCTGAAACCATAGGCTATCTTGAGCCGGGCAAAGGACTTGAGGCAGCCCGTGAGGGACGGCTAAGGTTTGATGGGGACCGACCGATGTCAACCCACGGAGGACGCCATGCGTTCGGCCATGCCTGGGGTGCCAGTGCCGGCTCGGATACCTATGAAGCCGTCCTGCAAATGAGGGGCCTCGCCGGTGCAAGGCAACTGCGCAAGCCTCCGGAAATATCACTTATCCATACTCACGGTTACGCCATGATCGGCACGGTTATGGTTTTGGGAGGAGTTTAATATGAACGACATTATTGAACAGCCAAACCTGATTCGCTGGTACTACGAGGGCCTGAAGCAGGGTGTTTTTTGGGCGATGAAATGCAAAAAATGCAAAAACGTCACGTTTCCCCCAACCGGGTGCTGTGAGCATTGCGGCAGTTGGGAAGTAGAAGGCATAACACTAAGCGGTGATGCCACCCTGCTTTATGCAACGCACAATATCGCGCCAGCCTGCCACCCCCGGTTTGAAAAGATTGCGCCCTATGTATATGGTCATTTGCAACTTAAGGAAGGGCCTATTGTCCAGGCGGTCATACTGGGCGTGGAGCCCACCCCCGAGGCCTTGCACGACCTCTTCAATCGAGGGCCGGTTCCTGCCAAGGCGGAAACCATTGAAATGGAAGACCTGCCCATTCTTGGCTTTCGTGTAACGCTTTAAAGGAGCGCTGACACAGTCCATGCTCTTTGAATTGACCCTGGCTCCTGTGTCATGGCTTCTGCACCAGTGATAAAGCCTATTGTGCCCCTGACTGGTCCACGAAAATCAGGTCTTGTGTTTTGAAACTCCGACTTTCCATTTTCGCCAGCAGTTCTTTTTTAAGCGTTTCATCAATGGTTGGGGTTCTGGACAACAGCCACAAAAAATCTCTATTGTGGCTGGTTATCAATGAGTATTCGTAATTCTTGCCCAGATCAAAAATAACGTAAGCGCCGTAAAAAGGGCCGAAGAAAGAAACCTTCAGGTAGCCCTGATTGCTGTCTTCCACAAAATAGGCCTTGCCTTCAGCGTCTTCCCATTTATTTTTAGCCGTATTAAAGCCACGGTTAAGCACCTTGATGCCACCATCCTCACGAAGCGTGTATTCTGCGCTTACCTGCTGCAGTCCGCGTTCGAAAGAGTGGTCCAGCCGTGCAATTTCATACCATTTGCCCAGATAGCGCCGGGAGTCAAAATTCTGAACGGGTTCTATCCCTTTGGGAATGCCCGTACAACCTGTTAAAAATACAAACAAAAACATTAAAACATAGCGCATTTAACCAAACTCCCGGATTAATGAGTTACCACCGTACTTGATTCCTTGCAGGAAAACGAGTCTAAATAATAGAACTGTACGCAAATACCGCCCAACTGGATTCTTCAACAATGGCAAAAGCGGCAAAACCTTTATGAAACCGCAGTTGCCGGGTACGCATGGCAATGCCACACAGCACCACAAAAACACTGATGTGCATTATATAGGGCAACCCCAGATACGCCAGGTAATCTTTCCCTTTCAGCGTGGTGTCCAGCAAATCCGTCACGTTCAGCGCAATCAGCAACCCAAAAAACCAGGCCCGTCTGGAAAGGAAGTAGTCATCCATCCTGTTGATATGATCTATTTTGTCGGGGTAAAGAATGGTACAGGTAAAAAAGTAAAGCGAGGCATAGAAAAGGATGAACAGATATAGTTCAAAACTCCATACCACCGTGTTGGACAATCTGATTTGAAACCACCAGAAATTGACCATATCCAGCAAAAGAAAAAAAGTCCAGCCAATATGGGCAAAAAATATATGATCTTTATTGGGTTGCTGTACAAAGCGGCTTAACCCGTTAAGCAAACGGGTCATGCACAAGCCGGTAATTATCCCAATAATGATACGGACATGCGTGAACGTATCGGCTTTCAAGGGGGAAGACAGGTCGATCATCCAGGGCTCCAGGCTAAGATTGGTTTATGCCTTACCGAACCCATACATTACGGGATGACGACCAGTTGAGCAAGTGATAAATTGGGCTTAAATATCCAGACTCAGGTATTTGATCTCGATATATTCCTCGATGCCGTATTTGGACCCTTCGCGTCCCAGGCCCGATGCTTTCACGCCACCAAAGGGTGCCACTTCAGTTGAAATGGCTCCCGAGTTAATACCCACCATGCCATACTCCAGGGCTTCGGCCACCCTGAAAACACGGCTGATATCCCGTGTATAAAAATAGGCCGCCAAACCATATTCGGTGTCATTGGCATAGGCAATGGCTTCTTCTTCATGATGAAAACGGAAGACAGGAGCCAGGGGACCAAACGTTTCCTCCTTGGCCGCTATCGCATTAACGGGCACATCAACCATGACGGTAGGCTCAAAGAAAGTACCACCCAGCGCATGGGGTTTGCCACCCGTCACGATGCGGGCGCCCTTTTCAAGGGCGTCCTCGATGTGTGACTTGACCTTGGCCAGTGCATTCTGATCAATCAGGGGCCCCATGGTGGTTTCCGGCTCCATCCCGTTGCCAACCCTGAAGTTTTCTACCGCCGCAACCAGTTTCTGAACAAAGGCGTCGTAAACCTTGTCATGAACATACAGGCGATTTGCGCAGACGCAGGTTTGTCCGTTGTTGCGGAACTTGGAAATGATTGCTCCCTGAACGGCTGCGTCCAGATCGGCATCTTCAAACACGATAAACGGAGCGTTACCGCCCAGCTCCAGGGATACCTTCTTGAGATCGTGCGCACACTGGGCCATTAACAGGCGCCCCACCTGGGTGGAGCCGGTAAAAGACAATTTGCGTACCAGTGGATTGCCGGTTAATTCAGTGCCAATGGCAATGGCATCACCCGTTACCACGTTGAACACACCCTTGGGGATGCCCGCACGCACCGCCAGCTCGGCCAGGGCCAGTGCGGAATATGGTGTTTGGGGCGCTGGCTTCAGGACCATGGTGCACCCAGCCGCCAAGGCAGGTGCCGCTTTGCGGGTAATCATTGAAGAGGGGAAATTCCAGGGAGTAATGGCTGCCGTGACACCCACCGGCTGTTTAACCACAATCACGCGCTTGTTGGCCTGTGGCCCGGGAATCACATCACCATAAACCCGTTTGGCCTCTTCGGCAAACCATTCCACAAACGAAGCGGCATACAGGATTTCTCCTTTGGCTTAGCCAGGGGCTTGCCCTGCTCCAGCGTCATCAAACGGGCCAACTCATCCTGATGCTCAAGCAACAGTTCAAACCATTTACGCAATAGTTGTGAGCGCTCCTTGGCAGTTTTTGCACGCCAGGCCGGCAAGGCATTATTGGCCGCTTCAATGGCCTTCCTGGTTTCTGCCGCCCCCATAATTGGAACCGTACCCAACAACTCACCAGTAGCCGGGTTCAGGATGGTTTGCACCTGTCCTGAGTCGGCATCCAGCCATTGACCATTAATGTAAGCCTGCTGATGAAATAAACCTGTATTTTGCATAATAGAAACCTTGAGTCGACTGGTAAAACCGAAAACGGACTATTCAGATAATAATTCAGTTTTCAATCAGATGCACCATTGTTATGTTCGTTTTTCTTGAACTCGTAAAGATCCTGATGTTCAAGTTCACCCAGCAATTTATTGATTTTTTCAAGAAACTGGACATTTTTCAGTAACTCTTTTTCTTCGAAATGACCAACCAGATAATCCTGCACGGCCTGACTCAAATGATTGCAATCCACCGCCAGTTCATGTCCCTTCTTGGTCAGTTCAACCATTACCGAACGATTGTCTTTTTCAGAGCGCTTGCGCTTGATCAGTTTACGTTTGTTCAGCACCTGCAATTGCGTTGAAATGGTGGATTGCGGCAGGCCAAGCCGGCTAACCAGATCACCCGTTTTCATTTCCCCGTTATCCATCAGGAGAACCAGCATTCTGGCTGAATAATGGTTAAGTCCCAAATGACGGAAATGCCGGTTGCCGATCTGCAGAAAACGGGCACCAATCAAATGGAAAAGATACGATAGCCTTGAATCCAGCCTGTCTGATGATTTATTGTTTGTAATATCCATTATCGTCCCAATGAAGGTATTCATGGCATTCTGGCAAACACCAGACGCTGGTGCGGGCCATATGTATCATGCAGCATTAAGTTGCCAATCGTGTAGCGTCCAACCGTGTTGGCATGCAAGGTATTGTGATGATAGGCCTCAAGATAACCGTCCCAGGCCACTTTCCAGCCGGGGCCATCCAGCCAGCGCTGCTCGTAAATATGCCAATTGTTCAACTGCAATCCATCCAGCTGCTCTTTAAAATCTTGCAGCCACTCATCAATGTCAAAAACCATTGTCTGCGGTTGCGCTACGAATGGCCTGCAAGGGCGTCATGCCAAAATGATTGACAAAAACCTCCATTTCACGATGATGCCAATCTCCGTAAGGCACAGCGGTAAAGCCGCTTTCACTGCCACAAATCAAAGGAATACCGGCGGCAATCAGGCGTTTCATCGGCTCGACCGATTCCTGGATTTCATTTTTAAACAAGTCGATCAGGGCCTGACTGGTGCCAATTTGCGTGCCAAAATCCGCGATATTGGCCTGAAATGTTAACGATGGACAAACCGGTATGCGTTTGTCAATAACCATCTGAATGGCTTCTTCATCCATGCCTGTCGCATGAAACAGCATGTCGAAATCAGCCTTGGCTGCACGTTTAACCGCTTCTGCACCCCGGCAATGCCCCATCACCGGAACCCCCATGTCATGTGCAACCTCACACACCAGATCCAGCTCCTTCTGGCTCCAGCTGCAACGCTCACCCAAGTGGGCATAATGCGGCACCACCCCTGACACATGCACCTTGATCCAGTCCACACCTTCTTTTATCTGACGACGGACTTCCTTAACAATTTCATCGTCCCCCTGCACCACACGGTAATAGCCGGTCACACCCTCATCGGCGATTAAATGACCGGCGGTTCCACCCACACCCGTGATTAGGGCATAAGCACCGCAGACCATGCGCGGACCTTCCACGTAACCGGCATTGATGGCATCACGAAGATCAAGCGAGTTGGCAAATACCGAATCGGGATCAAGAATTGAAGTCACCCCGGCACGCAGTACTTTTTTGGCGTTATACGAAGCAACCAATACCGACAGGGCATTACGCCGTTTGGTATTTATACCTAGCTATAAAAATATGTTTTTTTTCAACCCGTTAATTCATGGTAATCTGTCAAAAACATACCTGCCCCCATTCATCCACAACTTGTTAATACCGTGTTTCCAAACCCATTCCACGATCCAAGGAGTGAACAATGAGCGATACACCCGAACGTTACGGCAGTTTGTCCCGATGGTTTCACTGGGGAATGGCCATATTGATTGTCTGGCAATTCCTGAAAATAGGCGACCTTATTAATGAGGGCGAACACTGGATAGGCCAAACCCTGGTGCCATGGCATATTTCCATCGGTTTTCTGATCCTCATTTTGGGGATTGTGCGTGTGTACTGGGCAATCAAACAGTCTGCACATCGCCCGAAATTAAGCGGCCCACTGGCACCACTGGCCAGAATCGGTCATTTCCTGCTGTATCTTGTCATGCTGCTGCTACCGGTTCTGGGCATTTTCTATATGGTTGGCAAAGGTTACGGACTTAAGGTTTTTGGCATGCAATTGATCGCAAGAAGCGAAACGGGCATCGCCTGGATGGCCTCTGTGGGCAGCCTGCACGCTCCCGTGGCCGTGCTGTTTCTTTTACTGGTGATTGGTCATATTGGTGCGACGTTTTACCATCATTTTATTTTACGTGACGATACGCTTAAACGCATGACGCGTTAAAACAAAAAAAGATCCCCAGCCTGCTGGTATCAAATCCAGCAGGCTGGGGATCATTCATGACTGCTTATGCTTATGTGTGACGAAATTTAGCCTTTGTGCCCTTTCGGGCATCTGCCTGCCCTAACATTACCCAAGCAGTTTTGGCAGCCACAGCGAAATGGCGGGTACATATGTCACAAGCCCCAGGAAGCCCAGCAGTAAAATCAGCCATGGTGAGGCGGCCCTCATCACTTGGCCAATTGTCATTTTTGTAATGCCTGCCGTCACAAACAGATTCAAGCCAATAGGCGGTGTTACCAGACCAATCTCCAGGTTAACCACCATGATAATGCCCAGGTGAACCGGATCTATCCCCAACTCCATGGCAATCGGAAACAGGATGGGTGCCATGATCAAAATGATACCGGTGGGTTCCATGAACATGCCGGCTATCAACAACAGGATATTGACGACGATCAGAAACTGCCAGGCAGCCATGTCCCAGGCAATGATCTGTTCGGCAATCATTTGTGGAATACGTTCAGTCGTTAGCACGTGTGCAAACAGCAGTGCGTTAACGATAATGAACATCAGCATGACCGTTACCTTAGAGGCATCCAGCAAAACCCCGGGTACTTGCTTTAACCCAATATCACGATAAATGAAAACAGCCACAACGAAAGCATACACCGCTGACACAGCCGCGGCTTCGGTAGGTGTGAAAACCCCCCCATAGATACCGCCCAGGATAATGAATACCAGGGCCAGGCCCCAAATAGAATCACGACCAGCTGTTAGTAATTCTTTGGCTGACGCACGCGGTTGCAGGGGAAATTTCTTGATACGGGCAATGATATAAATGGCGACCATGAGCGACACACCCAGGGTGAGGCCCGGTATGACACCAGCCATAAACAATGCCCCCACCGAGGTTTCGGTGGCCGCACCATACACCACCATCACAATGGACGGTGGAATCAGGATACCCAGTGTACCCGCATTACAAACCACCCCAGCGGCAAAAGGCTGTGAATACCCGGCACGTACCATGCCGGCAATAACAATAGAACCCACGGCAACCACCGTTGCCGGAGAAGAGCCGGAAACTGCGGCAAACAGGCAGCAGGCCAGGACCGAGGCAATCGCCAGGCCACCATGCAAGTGCCCCACCGAAGCATTGGCAAAGCGGATCATTCGGCGGGCCACACCCCCTGTTGTCATGAAGGCGCCTGCCAGCACGAAAAACGGGATGGCCATCAGTGTGAAATGCTCGGATGTCTCATACATTTTAAGAGACAGCGAAGCCAGTGAGTCTGTACCGAAAAACAGAATGGTAAGAATGGAGGAAAGCCCAAGAGCCACCGCGACAGGCGTGCCCATGAACATGAACACGAACAGCATGACAAAAAGTGCGATAGTGGTCATTTGCGCTCCTGCAGGTTATCGGAGTGGTCATCATCATTGAGATGTTTAAGCGCGTCTTCAGCCTCATCACCAAGCAACTGGCTACGGTGTCCACGCAGCATATGAAACAGCACTTCGGCAAAGCGGATAAACAGCATTAAAAATCCAATGGGAAGCACCAGACGAGGTACCCATTGGGGAATGGGAATATCCTGCGCCAAAATACCAATCATGTACATTTTATCTACGTATATCCAGGCACCATAAAAGACGATAACG
>JAVESC010000093.1:0-9271 GCA_034006805.1 Advenella sp. | reverse complement strand
AAGCCCCCCCTTCTCACCCCCAAAAACCACCACAATTAATAACAATTACTCCAATAATAAAAAGCCAAAATCATTGAAAATTAAATTTTTTTACAAACAAAAGTATTAGCAAACAAAAATACACTGAAAATGAAAATTTTTTTCATAAAAATGAAACCCTTAAAATTTACATTCCTTAAAGATCTGTAGTTACATTGAGTTTCAAAATTAAGGCTGATTTGTTGTTTTAAAATTTTAAATTTTTAATTAAAACTATTTAATTAAAAATTTTCTTAAAAAATAACTCAATATTTTTATTTACACCTGCCATTAAAACCGCACTTACCAACCTACACAGACATACCTGAAAATCCACATTGCTAATTTATTGCAAAATATTTCAATTCTGCACAAAATTGATTTTTCTTGATTTATATCAAAGCAAAAAATTGTAAATAAAATAGCACACAAAATGTAAATTTTTATCAAGCTGAAAAATTCATATTCTCTATCAATGAAGTCACTTCCAAAAGACGGCAATTGCCCCAAAGAATGATGAAACCAGCCTATCTGTCCACGACATACTTGTATAATTGCCGCATTAACAGAAAGGATACTGATGAAGCCAACCATCACAGAAATCGACAACATGGAAAACGAAGCCTTATTTTGTCCGGTCGCCACCACTACTTTTATAAAAAATATTAGTGATGATATTTATCCTTTGCTGGAACTCGCCTCTAATGAACCCGACGCCACAGCGACCCCTTTGCTGAAATCCATTACAGTTTTACTTTGCAGCTATTGGAAAGCTTTTTGTTTTAACCTGGGTCAAGAAGCCTTTTACCAACTTATCGATACACTGCCCTCTGCCACGCAACTCCCTCTGCCCATAAAAAAGGCCATTGCACTGGATATCTTAAACAATAAAGATGAACTGGCCGTCTGGTCACTGGCAGATAAACAATGGCGCGACCATGTTGCCAACTACTTCAATGACGAGACGTCCAACAAAATATTCAATACCTATCCGCCTGGCACCCAACAGTTGAATCATTATTTCCAGCAACTAACCGGCATCAGACAAATTTCCGATTTCTGGCATTGGGAGAAAGATGAATATCCCTTTCTTCATTCTGCATGTTCGATTGAGCAAGCCTGTGAAGTTCATGAGCAACTCATGCTATTGCCAGAAGAAATCAGCAATCAGCAAGACATTAGTGACCTGAGCTACCATGCCGTTTGCGATTATTACGCCCATACCCTGGGACTTGCCATAAAAACCCAAACAGCCATTAAAGCACTGCTTGGGGTTACTGAAACTGACGATTCGGACAACGCATCATCATCCACACCAGGCTTTCCTTACCAAGATTAAACAACACTTACCTTGCCTGATTAACGCTGAGCCGGAATGGCATAGGTGCCCACCGCATGAGCCACTGCCTGCCCGTCTCCCTCGGAGTAAATAAAAACATCACCAATGGCAAGGGTTCTACCCAGCTTGATGAGCCTGCATTCGGCAATAAGATCTTTGTCCGAAGCGGGCTTTCTTAAAAATGACATATTAAGATTAGTGGTAACAGCCAAAGGTACAATCCCGATTTCGCCCAGAATGGCAACATATAAAGCAACATCGGCTGCCGTCATTAGCGAAGGTCCCGATACGCTTCCTCCTGGCCGCAGGTCTTCATGGCTTACCGGCCATCTTATTCTGGAAAACTTTTCTCCAACGCTTTCCACTATGCATTTATTCTGGGGAAAATCCTTTTTCAGGAAAGTGATAATTTCTACTTTTGAAGCCACGCCAAGATCTCCTGTATTTTTATAGATTGATCTAGACTGTACCCCAAATTCGACTTGCAGGAAAAATTTTGACAAAAAAAACCAGGACTTATATAAGCCCTGGCAAAATTTACGCTAACAATGAAACGAATCACTGAGCCTGTAGTGTAGGACTTGCCATTATTTGTGTAAATCCCGCCATTTAATAAACATAAGATAGATCAAGATTCTTGCCCTAATTATATTGTCTTTGAAAAAAAAGCCAATATAGACAAAAATTGATTCATGCAAAACGTCAAATATTATTAATTTTATGACGTAAACAATGCAGTTCTGAGAATTTGATTTACATTCTTGCTTATTAACATAAATCAGGATTTGAGGATTTTTGCAGGCAATTGCAAGGCCTCATCACTCATTAGTGAGTCAATATAATTCATAAGGTCAACGATGAAATTCATCCCCCTAGAACATACGATTACCTACTTCAATTTAAAAATAAATGTTCCTGAAGGGTACAAGTATCTTGCCATAGACAAAAATGGCACCTTATATGCTTATCTCAATAAACCAACATGGAATGCATCCACAACATCGTGGGTGCCCAACCTGTTTACCAACCAGCTTATGGAGTTTCTGACGCTGGGCGTTATTGAGTCAATGGATCTCGCACCCGAAGACAGTTTACTGAAAATTGGATAACGGCCAGACAGACCTGCCTGCCTGCCAAATATGAAAAATGGAAACCGCAAGTTTGATTAATCATCCAGCGGATTCGTTTCTGGGCGGAATGCAGCCCAACCACCATTTTTAATAATAAAAACGCGATCCTGTTCATCTAAAAACTGCTTAATGTAAGTCCGGAAAGTCGTACTGGTAAAATCGTCCAGCCTTACCCACCAAAATGATTTCAAGGCCCGTTGGGCCCCCAGGCGATCAAGCTCATCGTACAGCGCCAAATGTTTGTCTGCATTACCACTACTTAGATCAAATGCCAAAAAAAAAGTTACTGCCATTGATTTCCCCTCTTCATTAACCTAAAAGAGCCTCTCAAACAGCAAAGACTTATTCATTAAAGCACGTATTTTAGCCATAGAACATGACACCATTCTTTCTTTAGAAGAAAAATGTCATGACATTTAATGATCACCTTCAAAGTCATCATTAAAATCTTCCTGCCTGCCATGGTTTCTCATGCCCTGAACTTCATCACGCTTTCTTTTTACGTGATAGGCCGAGAGCACCGCATGCGCAACCATATCCAGAACCGGCCGGGGACCATCTTGAGAGTCCCATACCCTGGGTGTAAGCGACCCTGCAACCGAGACACTGTCACCATCCTGCAAGGCAAGTAACTGCGTGCAAGCCTGCTGGTTAAAACAGATAACATTTACAAATATAGTGTCCTGCTCTGTAGCCGCCCGTACCTTGGCCGTGACATAAGAGCCGTTTTTACCCTGGCCTTGCTTGGGTTGCCCAAATATTTTGCCGGCAATCAATCCATCAATCATTTTCAAATTCCATTTTGCTGAATAATTTATTATTATCACAAAACACGCTTAAGCAGTGAGTGTGAGTCTTTCGGGCATTATCATACCTGTTTTAATCTTCCCTATTTTCAATCTTGCCTGAAATAAAAACATAAAGACCTTAATAATTTCAACATAAAACAACCCCAAAACAAAACTTGATATCTATTTGCCGTTTTATTTAAAACCATCCATAAGACCTTGATTTATATCAACATAAAAAAACCACAAACACCCTTACAATGAAATCTACACCGTAGTCGGCTAACACCGATTTTTAAACGGACCATGACTTTCCATGTGTCCGTTTTTTTTATCCTGCTTTATCCTGCCTATTCTTTATTCCGCTCTCTTTACTTGCCGTTAAAACTTCCCTATTATTTTCATATATCAGCTTTTTTTCCGCATAACCGTTTTTCTTTCTGAACATCGCATCTTTTCATCCCCCAGCTTGTTCAGAAAGCCCGATATTTCACCGCACATCAGGCAACCCTGCCTTGGGAATTTATATGAAATTTACACGGTATCCTGTTTTTAGCGTATTGCTGCTTTCAGCCTGTGCTGCTACTGCACCTATAGAAATGGCCAACCCGGCGTCAATGCTTTGTCAACAAAAGGGTGGCAAAGTTATTATCATGCAAGGAAAAAATGGCCAATATGGGATTTGCCAATTCCCCGATGGCACACAAATTGAAGAATGGGAATTTTACCGTCAACATTATCAAGTCACTAAAGCCAATGAGCAGTAACAGGCCTGCGGTCTTTTAATGTTAAACTTGTAACACTCCATATTTATTAACCTGCCATCATCCAGGCAGATTTCACATTTTTAAAGAGGCACTTATGTCACGCTATATTTCTTACGAAAACATGGACGGCATCACAGAAAAGCTTACCTTGAACCCCAATGACCCCGTGCCGGAAAATATTGTTGAAATCAAAAAACTGTTAATGCAAAAACTGGATATTGATCCTACCGACCAAACCCCAGAATCACCCAAAACCCCTGAAGAACTCATTGATGAAGCCTTGGATAACGCTAATATTCCAATATCTACTATCAAACTGGTTATTAATTAAGCCAAGTAGCGGTTTCAACCCGCCCGTTCCTTTTCTGGCGCAATAACACCTGGATAATGGCGGTCTTTAGTATTGCCATTATCCACCTTCGTTTCTAAAAAAAGCATTCCCCTGGCACGCCCGCATGTGCTACATCTCTTTTTACCCTGCCTTTCGCGCTTGAATATACGGCATGAAAAACAACAATCTGCAGCCTTGCGTCACCACCACTACCCATCTCCTGAAATACCTACCCCGCCGCAAAGCCCGTTAATACTTATTTATATCAAAAAAGTCTTTCTTTATGACTTATTTATATATAAAAGATATAGAGAAAGGCAGGGAAAATGTATAGAGTATAAATAAATTTTTATCTTTTACGGCATCATATGAATTTTAATTATATGCATATATGCTTATTTTGTATTTTTATGATGAATATGGGTATTGCAATGATATGTAGTGCTCAAGGAGTTTATAAATGAGCAATACGGCTGAATTGACACTTTTCTCGGCAAACCGCTTGCATGACGGTATCGTTGTCTGGCTAGGAGAAAACAATGAATGGGTGCAAGAACTGCAGTCAGCCTCATTATTCAATCAAGAAAACATCGAAGCGGCACGTGACATCGCACAGCAGGCCAGCGACCATAATTTTGTTGTCGGTGTTCAAGAATTGCCGGCCATCCGGGAAAACAATATTCCCGTGCCCTGTGATTACAAAGAGCGCATCCGCAGCAAAGGCCCATCCGTGCGCCCCGATCTGGGCAAACAGTCTGGAGATAGCGAAAACGGCAACCCTGCCTTCAGCCAGACCCTGCAACCGCGCCAGGCCAACAGCAAGGCTGGTATTTACCAATATGATGACAATGAGCATGAATTCCTGAAAAACCGCGCCCGTTTTTTTGGTGAACAGGTGCAACGCCGTTTAAGCGGCGAGCTGACCGAGGATGAGTTCAAGACCTACCGTTTAATGAACGGCCTGTATTTGCAATTGCATGCCTACATGCTTAGGGTAGCCATTCCTTATGGCACACTTAGCGCCGAACAATTAAAACAGCTGGCCTATGTAGCACGCACTTATGACAAGGGTTACGGCCATTTCACCACGCGCCAGAATATACAGTTCAACTGGATACGGCTGGACCAGGCTGCCGATGCCTTATCCGCCCTGGCCGATGTCGACTTGCACGCCATCCAGACCAGCGGCAATTGCATCCGCAACGTGACCACCGACCAGTTTGCCGGTGCGGCTTTTGATGAAGATATTGACCCTCGTGTTTATGCGGAAATCCTGCGCCAGTGGTCTACCGACCATCCTGAATTTACCTATTTGCCTCGCAAATTCAAGATTGCCATTACCGGCAGTGCCAATGACAGGGCTGCTATCCGGCTGCATGATATTGGCCTGCGGGTTCTGAAAAACGAAGCTGGCGAAACAGGTTTTGAAGTACACGCTGGTGGCGGCCTTGGCAGGACGCCTATTGTAGCCACCAAGGTAAGATCATGGTTACCACAGCAAGACCTGCTTAAATATGTAGAAGCCATTGTCCGTGTTTACAATGCGCTCGGACGTCGTGACAACCTGTATAAGGCACGCATCAAAATCCTGGTCCGGGAACTGAAGCCAGAAAACTTTATCCGCATGATAGAGGAAGAATTTGACGCCCTGCCCGATGACCGCCCGCTGGTTAGCAATGAACTGGTTGAGCACTTTAATGCCCGCTTTGTGACGGCATCCTTCGAGGCAGGCAGCGGCAAATTTCCCGCATTTGAAGCGTCACTGGCAAACAATCCGGCCTTTGCCCGCTGGGTTAAACAAAATACTTATCCGCATAAGCAAGCCGCTTATATCAGCGCCGTCATTTCCCTGAAACCGCAAGGCGGCATTCCCGGTGATATGAGTGCCGATGAAATGGATCTGGTGGCCGGGCTGGCTGAAAAGTATTCCCTGAATGAAATCAGGGTCACGCATGAACAGAACCTGGTTCTGCCACACGTGAAAAAAGAAGACCTTTTCGAGGTTTGGCAAACACTGACCAACGCCAGTTTGGCAACCGACAACATCGGTCTGGTCACCGATATGATTGCCTGCCCTGGCATGGACTACTGCAGCCTGGCCAACGCCCGCTCTATTCCTGTCGCCCAAGAGATTGCGATCATGGTTCATAAAAAGAAAATTGAACATGATCTGGGCAAACTTACCCTGAACATTTCGGGTTGTATTAATGCGTGCGCCCATCACCACATTGCCAATATTGGCATTCTGGGCGTAGATAAAAACGGCCAGGAGTTCTATCAAATCACGCTTGGCGGTTCTGCCGATGAAAACGCGGTAGTTGGCAAAATCCTGGGGTCCTCCGTCACGTTTGAAGACGTTCCTGTGGTGGTAGAAGAAATCATGAATATTTATCTTCGTGACCGCACCAACGATGAAACTTTTTTGCAGACCTATCACCGTATTGGCGCTGCACCCTTCAAGGAGGCACTTAATGTTGCTAATAAATAAATTTGGAAAACCCGCCCAGGATCAATGGCAATATGTGGGTGCTGAAGATACGCTTCCCGGTGATGGTAGCATTGTCATTACGGTAGACCGGTGGGCTGAAATTGAAAATCTGCCAGTTCGCAAAGGAATATGGTTAAACCCTGGCGATAATGTGGCCGACATTGCCGAACTGTTGCCAAAGGTAGAGCTGGTTCTGATTGATTTCCCGAAATTCAGGGATGGCCGGGGATTTACACAGGCCAAGCTGATTCGTGAACGGCATCAGTTTAACGGTGAAATACGGGCCGGTGGCCATGTATTGCCAGACCAGTTTACCGCCATGATTACTTGTGGATTCAGTAGCGCAAAAGTTTCTAAAACCTTTCCTGAAGAGCGCTGGCTTGAAGCCGCCCAGCTTGCCGAATCACATAAAACCAGCACGGCACCAGGCAGCTTATTGAACAGGCTGGTTGGCGTTTATGGTTCATAGGATAAGGCTGCATCAGGGACATTCTCATTAAGCAGGCGGATGTTGGGCTTAATTGTCAACCGTCCTGCCTAAATAAAAAAGGCTTGCAAGCAAAATGGGCAAGCCTTTTTTTGCCTTCCGCCCCTAACGTCTCCTGCGCAATCAGAACCTTCTGTAGCTACTTCTCATCTTTACAGATTGAGCCCGATTCAAACGCGCCGCTTCACGCTCGGCAAACGCCTCCTCTCCGGCTTCGTATGAACCTTCATAAGAGCAATTTCCCCACCACCCACATTCACTCACGCGATTTGAAGATACCCGGTTTGTTGAAAAACAACCCGACACAAGCGTGGCAAAAACCAGTAGGGAGGCAATTCGGTACAAATTTTGAATAGGCATCATTCTGACTTTAAAAAGTGATGTAAATTTTTATTTAACGTAGGCATAGGACAACTAAAATACTTATTCCGTCTTTTTTTCGGGTGGCTTTACTATACTTGCCAGTGCGTGCGTAACCTGCCTTATATTGTGGTTACCAGCTGCTTCAATCCTTTGCTTCTGGCCTCAAACCATTCTGTACCGATGGCTTTAAAGCTATTTTCGGCCTCAATCTCTTTTACCCGCTTTTCTACCTTCTTCTGGTAGCCGGGGTCAGTGGGGGTGTCTTGGGAGTATCAGGTTGTACCCCCAAATGTACCCCCTAATGGGGGTATCTTCAAGTCCCCTTTTGTCTTAACTTATACCCCGTCCAAACAACAAAAAACCCCGTAAACGCTTGATTTATCGGGGTCTTGTCTTATTATTTCCTAGCTTGTCTTTAAGCTTTTGGTAGGCGGTACTGGAGTCGAACCAGCGACCTCTACGATGTCAACGTAGCGCTCTAACCAACTGAGCTAACCGCCTTCAGGAAAGAATATAATTATATGCATCAACTATAATTCCGTCAAGACTTCGTGCCAAAAAAATTAAAAATCAGGCAGTTTATTTGGAAAATGTTGTTTTTTGGTTAGTATAACCAACACCAACATCCATAATGCCGTACATCTCTACTTTGGAACCGCTTAATGAAGCATTTTCGGAGCCGGCTGTGCAACCCGCCAAAAGCCCTAACAAACAGCATGACCACAACAGTGTTCTCTTCATTTTCCACCTCGTTGCATAGGGGGCTCATAAAGCCCCCCGTTAATTGGCACGCGAATCAGGCAATCACTTCAAGCTTGGCAATACCCAATGCCAGGGTTTTGGCACCGGCATTCTGGAAAATAATTTGTGCCTGGGCATCATTACCTTGACCACTTAAATTAATAATGGTTCCATCACCAAACTTGGCATGACGCACGCCTTGGCCAATTTTGAATTGTTGCTGCCCAACCTGCACGCCACTGCTTACAGTACGTGACGCACGCGGTGCCATGGTCCCGCTTTGGGGACGCCCAAAGGCATCACGCGGGTGGGACGTACCGCTTCCCCAGCTATTTTGGCTTGCACCATAAGTGGCAGCCTTGGGTGTTAACCATTTAATGCAGGCTTCAGGGAGCTCATCCAGAAAACGTGAGCGAATGGAATAACGGGTTTGACCATGCAACATACGACTTTGCGCCATGCTAATATACAGGCGCTCGCGGGCACGGGTAATGGCGACATACATAAGACGGCGCTCTTCTTCAAGCCCGCCATCAGCCATCAGGCTGTTCTCATGCGGAAACAGCCCTTCTTCAACGCCGGTAATAAATACCACTTCAAATTCAAGACCTTTGGCGGCATGAATGGTCATTAGCTGGATGGCATCTTCTCCGGCCTTGGCCTGGTTATCGCCAGCTTCCAGTGAAGCATGAGATAAAAACGCGGCCAGCGGGGAAATGGCTTCCGGAAACATGATGTCCGGATCAACGGAAACAGGGGGTTCTACCGCCTTGCTGGCGGGCATGCCTTCGTAATTTTCTTCAAGCGAAAATACGGTTG
>JAVESC010000092.1:0-9343 GCA_034006805.1 Advenella sp. | reverse complement strand
GGCAAAGGCCATCTATCCGTGAAAGGGGCTTGCCTTTGTCGCTCACCGTCCGGTTGGTCAGGGTTTTACTGAGCACGGGCGAGTACGAAGTATTGGTGACGTCATTGCTGGACGATTCCCGGTATCCCACTGAAAGATTTTTGGAGCTGTACCAATTACGGTGGGAAATCGAAACCTTTTATGGTTTGCTCAAGACTCGCCTGGCGCTGGAAAACTTCACCGGCCTCAGTGCTGAAGCCGTCCGGCAAGACTTCCATGCCACCGTGTATCTGTCCGGCCTGGAATCGCTCCTGACCGACACGGCGCAGACCATGCTGGACACCAAGGCCACGCAGTATCCGCAAACGGTGAACCGGTCGGTATCGTTCAACGCGATCAAAAACCTGGCCCTGGATTTGTTGCTGACGGGTGGACTCAAAACCGACCAGCTGCTGGAGCAGCTGACCGCGTTGTTTCTGACCAATCCTTGTCTGGAACGGCGCTACCGTCATCCGCCCCGTAAAAAAACCTCCTCAAGGAGACAGTCGAACTTTCATAAACGACAGAAAAAACATTGTTTTTAAATGGATTTTCCTTAACTTAATGGCAGTGACGCTCCCGCGTGGGAATGCATACTTTATTAAACTTGATTGAACGCCCGCTTTTACGGGCGTTTTTAGTTTTTAAGCTTGCAGAGTATATTGAGCTGGTTTCAACCAAACAAGGGTAAGCATCCGGTAAAACCACCTTGAAGATCCCCGGTTAGTCCGTCATGATCGTGTCCATTACAATTTATCGTGAACACGATCTTCCCGTATTTAAAGCGGTTGACTCAAGGTGAGTTTACCGGATGGATACTTTATCTGTATGTTTTGCTACAATCAACTAATTTGTGTTACCATGTATTACTAATTAAAAATCGGGGACACAAGATGACAGAAAAAAGGAATGTGTTTATCAGCCATGTCCATAAGGACGATCATGGACTACAAAAACTCAAAGATTTACTGGCTCCCAAAGGGCTGGATGTCAGGGACTCCTCCATCCACACAGGGAAGTTTAATAAAGCTACAGATGAGCACTACATCAAGACGCAGATCTTAGCCCCTGCAATAAACTGGGCGGGCGTATTTATTTGCTACGTTTCCCCCCAGACGAAAGATAGCGACTGGGTGAACTGGGAAATTGAATATGCTGCTAAACAAGGCAAGCGTATTGTTGGGGTCTGGGAGCATGGTGAAAAGGAATGCGATATTCCTGATGCACTGAAAGAATATGCCGATGCCTTAATTGGCTGGAATGGCGATTCCATCATTGATGCGATCAACGGAAAAGATACATGGCAAAAACCTGATGGTGGTGCCTTTGATCCGGTTCCCCTGAACAGGCATCCTTGCAAATGACACGCATCTACTCCTACGTGGTGCGATACGATAGTGGCTTCGCACCAAATCCATTTTATGGATATTGCACATTGGCGACATGTAAGCCACCCATACGTAATAAGGCCGCCATCGGTGATTGGGTAGTCGGTAGTTGCAGTAATGATAGGAGTATCAAACGAGGCGGCTTTCTAGTCTATGCAATGCGGATCACGGAAGTGATGAGATTTGACGAATATAATACGGATCCACGATTTGAACCGAAAAAACCATATCGAAATGGTAGTCGGAAACACAGCTGTGGGGACAATATTTACTTCCGAGCAGCACCTGACGTTGCTTGGCAGCAGCGCGATTCCTTTCATTCTCTCCCCAATGGGTTGCTGAACCCCGAGCATGTTAATCGTGATACGGCCGTAAATAGGGTTCTTATCAGCACTGACTTTGTGTACTTCGGAGGTCAAGGCCCTGAATTCCCAGAGGAACTAAAAGACCAAAAAGGCCGAAGCCTATGCAAAGCAGGAAGAGGTCGAAATGTTTTCAAAGATCCAGAACTGACCGCGAATTTGGAACAATGGGTTCGTAGCCTTGGGAGTGGATATCAGGGTGCTCCATTTGAATGGCTAACACTTCGGAGGTAAGCGATGCACAAGGAAGGCTCTTTGCTTCTTTCAGATTACGCTTCAGAGATTGCAGATACAGATGTACTTAATTCGACCGATTTCAATCCTGTCCTTCAGGGACTTTATGGCGAGGTCGGTGGAATAATGGCTACGGCCAAAAAGCATGTCCGTGAAAAAAATGCTTACCCAGGCTTCAGAAGGGCAGCGGAAGAAGAGTTCGGTGATACGCTTTGGTACTTGGCAGCAATCTGCCGACGAATTCAAGTACCTCTTGAAGATGTGTTTGCCGAAGCCGCGAGTCACGGGAATTTTAAGAACGTAGGTGCAGCAAGCGACATCGAAGATGGCGCATTGGCCTACATCGCTATACCCGTGGCAGAGTCAGCGCCGTTAGACGTTGCCTTGGTAAGCTTGGGGCAAGCCGCTGCAGCTTTGCTAGGTGGTCCTCCTACACGCGATGATATAGTAAAATTTGCGCGCGCCTATCTTGATGCCATCCATGCATCAAAGTTGACGTTTTCGCACGTGGCGCGAGGAAACCTTCAGAAAGCCAAGGGGGCTTTCTTAGAACCACTGGCGGCCGATCTTGTTGGTCTTGACTTCGATAGCGAGTTTGGAAGTGAAGAGCAACTTCCTAGGGAATTCAAAATCCGAGTGAACCAGCGTAGAAGCGGAAGAAGCTATCTTCAATGGAATGGTGTATTCATAGGCGATCCTCTAACTGACAATATTGCTGATCGAGATGGATATCGTTTCCATGACGTGTTCCATTTTTCATATGCGGCCATACTGCATTGGTCGCCCGTTATACGGGCACTGATTAAACATAAGCGAAAGAGTCAGTCCAAATATGATGAAGAACAAGATAGTGGTCGAGCAATAGTCGTTGAGGAAGGACTTACAGCTTGGATTTTCTCTAGGGCTAAGGAGTTGGATTTCTTCGAAAATCAAGAAAAAGTTTCTCTCGGAATTCTAAAAACCATCAATGAATTTGTAAGCGGCTACGAGGTTGAAAAGTGTCCGCTAAAGCTCTGGGAAAAGGCAATTTTAGACGGATATGCTGTATTCCGGGAAATTAAGAAAAATCAAGGCGGCTGGATTGTTGGAAATAGAGAAGAACGCACTTTGCAATATATGCCACTTGAGTCTGAAAAATGAAACTTCATCCTTTTGTTGAAGCTGTCTCTTCGTTGCAATTCGAGAATTGCTTCAATCCATATTCTGATCGCTGTAAAGTTCATGATCGTCGAGATGCGCCACACCGCCGTGCTGCCGCACTTTCCGCATTGCTTCGTTGCGCTACAGAGAAGCCTGTCGATGCAATTTGGATCGGTCGAGATTTGGGGTATCGTGGAGGCCGTCGTACTGGGCTAGCCCTGACTGACGATGTTCACATGCACCAACATGCCAAGCGCTGGAACGTAGATTTAGCCTCAGAGCTGCCAACGGTTGGCAGCGCTGTCGCCGAGAGAACTGCTGCAGTCATATGGGGGATGTTGGAGCACATTGATGCTCGCATATTTCTATGGAATGTTTTCCCACTCCATCCCCATCAATCAGAAGATCCATTTACTAACCGGCAACACAATGCCCGTGAAAGACGTGCCGGTGAAGAACTGCTGCAGCAGCTTATTGTTCTTCTCAGCCCGTCGCGCATCGTTGCCATCGGCAATGATGCCGCTGCCGCCGCCCATCGCATTACAGATAGTGTGCCAGTTATCCGTGTAAGGCACCCGAGCTATGGTGGACAGACACAATTTCAAACGCAAATCTCTGAGCTGTATGGACACCCCATGAGCACTGGATCGCTGTTCTAAAAAAATGCTTTGTCTTTTAGCGAGCTGCTACCGGCCTGCAGTTTCAGTCAAATGAAGATGAAAAAGACGTGCGAAGTCCACGTCTGCAAGCGCTTCTTCAGAAAGATAACTGTGCTCCTTAGCGAGATTTAGGGCGGCACCTCCTGGCGCGGGCACCGGCAGCACTTTAGACGCAGGATGAAATCGTCTAAAAATTTCATGCTCGACTTCCACTCCTTCCATGCCGCCAATAAAGACAGCTGCCACCAAATCCTCACGCGAAAGCATTTTTTCGCGCATGAATAACAAGCTTGCCTCCCTGTCATTAGGTATTGCTTCGGTGAAGACAACATTCTTAAAGTGTTTGTTTTCTTCTGGATAACGATCCTCAAAAAACCTACTCTGATATAGAACTACGGATTGAGCGTAATCCATACCCAAGTCTTCGCAAATACTCCAAATCATAGGAGTAATAGCTGGATGTCCGCCCCACACAATCTTGTGCCGACGAATGACCGCTATGACCAACTCCCGAACTGCGCATTGAATGAGAAATGGATTGGCTGTTTCGTGATAGGTGCCTCGATTAACAAGAGGTACGCTTGCAGAGAGAAAAATGGCGCTCATGTTTAGACCTCCCAATCCGCAAACTGCCAGCCTGCCTCACTGGCCTTGACCCATCGCGCCGAGTGGATGTGTTGCCCTAACCAGTCCAAATGTCCCAGCCAGCGAGGATGCAAACCAACGTGATCGTAAACAACAGCCACAGATTGGTCGGGCGAATTGCTGGACGCATCGTGTAGCGTTGTAGAGGTAGGAACGCCGACCGTCGGGTAAACGACTACATTTCGGCCATCAGGCAACTGGATATGAACGGCCTTATTGGCCCCTACGCCGATGACCTGACCACCGATAGTTTCGACCGAGTTCCTTATATTGCTTACGAGATTGACCGAACGAACTGCATGGCTTTGGCTACGCACTTCCTCAAGTTGCATACAGATGCGTTCCACAGCTTCTTCAGAGATGTGTCCAGTCACCGGATCAACTTCTTCGGGTAACAACTCCGCTCGACTAGCCGTTGCCGTACGGGTAGAAGGAGTAGTGTCTGGCCAGCCTACCCGCAAAACGCTGATGCCTTTTGCAAGAGCCCGTCCGAACTCTGCACAAGTCCATCGGCTTTCAAAATATCCTGGTGTATCAAGCATCAAGAGAACATCAGAGTCGCAAAGACGATGCCACAGCATTGTTTGGAAATCCTCCGCCGGGGGAATGCCGTGTGTATCCAAGAATACATCGAAAAGCCTTGCAGAAAGAGCGTCAAACAATTGCAAAGCCGCCTCCCGCGCCTCACCTCGGCGATAACTTAAGAATACCCGACGCTGCCGAGGCAATAATCCTGCGCATTCCAGCAATGCAGTTGCAACGCGTTGTGCGCCACCTGCTGCATACGGTAGACAGTTGAGAGGTTGCAATATTGCAGGGATTTCTAAATTGACTCTAGCAACATCCGACGCCACCGGCAGCAACGGAATACCGCGCTCTAACAGCTTTGCAATATTGACAAGAGGAGCGTTCTCGCCTCCAAAAAAAACTGCGGCAGCTGATCTTTGTTGCTCCGGCTCAAATGATTCGGGACAGATATCCCATCCTATTTCGTGACGCAGCCGAAGGTTGAACATACCTACGACTTGAGCCACGATAGTCTCAAGTTCAGAAATCTGAACAGCACTTGGCGCTCCAAGTATTGCAAGTTGATATAAGTAAGACATATTCACCTATTTACTTAAATCTAAGCATAATATTCCGCCTCATAAGCGACTTTATTTAATATCCGAGAAGGTTAATATTTTTCCCATTTCGGAGCCAATAATCCATCCAAGAACCTAGAACGAACATGCACAAAAGAGTCTTTGCCTATTTCATTTCCTCTCGTAGCCATTTCTTCAATGGCTTCTGCGTCATCAAGCTTAATTTCAACGGGAGTGGGCTGATTAATCCGAAGATGGCGAGTTGGGCCTAGAAAGCTCTCAGCCAATACTAATGCTCCATGCTCTTGGGCTGCAAAGAAAAGATCAGCACTATGGGGTGCCCATCCAGCTTTCCCTTTTCCAAGAGACTTTGTGAAATCACTTTCACTACCCATGGTACCGACACTTAATACATCTATTCGATCTAGGGGTATTTTTAGATAGCGAACAGCTTCTGCCAATGCGGGGAGAATTGGATTATTTGCCCAAATTCCTCCATCTAGAAAAGATTCAGGCGCAACTGGCCCATCCCATATGGAGTCATCAAAATATGTAGGGGCAGCTGAAGATGCAAGTGCTGCGTCAACCGCTGAAATGTCACGAAATGCTGTCCTATCTGGACTATGGGCTGTGACAATAGCCTCGGCCTGTCCATGTTTTGCTCTTACTGTAGGAATAACAAGCCTGCAGCAGGATGATTCCGTTATTTTCCTATCACCGTACACTTTGTATAGCAAATCTCGGAGAGTGGACGATTCATGCTTGGATTTCAGCCAATGCCGAAGTTTTCGATCTTTGGGAAAAATCAATGGCCCTTGTGTTTGGTAGAATTCCAGTATTTCACGTGGAGCTATTCCAAGGGAGAGTCCAATAGCAAGTATCGCACCTGTCGATGTGCCGGCCACTAAATCAAAATGTGATATTAAATTGTTTCCCCCACCACTTTTGAGCATATCATCCCATTTTGCAAGTACGGCTGCAGTGAATGTACCTCGCAACCCTCCTCCATCAAGAGCAAGAATTCTGAAATTTCTTCCTCGAGAAATGCTGCGTCGCACGAGCGGTAGAAGCTTTAACTGATTAACTATAATATCTACAATGCGCTCAGTAGACGTATCATTTGCAATTTCTCTGTTCGAATTTTCAGATAATCCATTTTGCAATCTTGACGGCAAACTTGGGTCGTCCTTTAAATATCCTGCAATTGCCCCCCCAAAGCCAGCAACAATGAATCCCGGCTTCCCACGCTCCAACATAGCATCAAGTTCAGTGGGCACTCCCGCTTTCGCTTTGTTTATGTCCCACCATTTACCTCCAATGCAAATAACCACATCCGATCGCTCGGCCATCCAATCTCGCATCGGAGTTAAATCACCATTGCTCCCCTCATCAGGCTCTGCTGGTACTATTTGCACTACTGCAAACTGGCGTTGACTTTCTATTTCCGAGATCTGCTCATCTGTTTCGGCAAACTTTTGAGCGCGAACCAACGTTAAGGAACCCAGTTCGCCTCCTGCTTGAAGAAAGGTTAGCGCAGCATCCTCTAATGGTTTAGACAAGGATGGGTGACTTCCATGAATTATCGAGCCCCCCTCATTAAATATTCGCAAAGCAAGCGTCTTTACAAAGACACATATCTCTTCATGCCGGTCAGTGGGTGCAGAGCCTGAGAGGTGAACTCTCACCCCTGCAAGCGGTCGTCTTATATTCATAATTTAAATTTTTTATTTAGGTGAACTAGTGTGATTACCGAGGAAAATTAACGGATCAATTACCAAGGGACTTTGTCACAATACATTACTCGTAACCAAGCTAAATTGCAATAAAGGATATGCCCTGTGTCAGGACGAATGGGTGGTGGACTCCCCCGGATACCGGCCTCAATCTCATATAAACGGCCAATTTGAGTGAGCACGTGATGGGTGATGTCTGAGGGCCGATGGACATGAATATCATGGAACTTGCGCCGGGCATGGGCCCAGCAACCCGCTTGGGTAACCTTGCAGGTTCGGTACACTTCGTTGTAACCGGCATAGGCATCGGCCTGTAAAATGCCTTCGAAGTTTTTAAGATGGCTCTGCGGATGAATGCCCTTGCGATCGGGGGAATAGCGGAACCAGACCGCCTGGGCCTGTGTGCCGCCACTGGGGCGATCATCTCGGGCATACACCCCATAAGCGGGCTTGCCGGGTTTTACCGCTACCCGGTGCCAGCACCGCAATCGGGGTGTCATCGGCATGTAGCTTGCGTAACGCTCCGCCCCATACCGTATTGATAGCTTAAAACTTGTTTTTTACAGCTGCACTCGCCAGGGCAATAACTCGTCGACGCGATTAACCGGATAGTCGGCAATCACCGACAGCACATGACACAGGTACGCTTCGGGATTGATCCCGTTCAGTTTGGCCGTGCCCAGCAAACTGTAAAGCGTTGCCGCCCGCTCTGCCGCATTATTATCGATTTCAATTTCCCCGTCATCCAGATAGCGTGTCAAGGCCTGCCACTGGTTAAGGGCATACTGGATGGCATCGGTCGTTACGGATTTACGTGACAGAGTCGGTAACTGCTGCATGAACCACTCATGCAAGGCAAGCACAATTGGCCATGACTTGTCCTGGCGCTCGGCCTGACGAGTTAGTGGTGGACTGCCCCGGATGCCGGCCTCAATCTCATATAAACGGCCAATTTGAGTGAGCACATGATGGGTAATATCAGAGGGCCGATGGACATGAATATCATGGAACTTGCGTCGGGCATGGGCCCAACAACCCGCTTGAATAACCTTGCCGGTTCGGTATACCTCGTTGTAACCAGCATAGGCATCGGCCTGTAAAATACCTTCGAAGTTTTTAAGGTGGGTTTGCGGATGGATGCCCTTGCGATCGGGTGAGTAGCGGAACCAGACCGCCGGTGGCTGGGTGCCGCCACTGGGACGATCATCGCGGGCATACACCCATAAGCGGGCTTGCCGGGTTTTACCGCTCCCCGGTGCCAGCACCGCAATCGGGGTGTCATCGGCATGCAGCTTGCGGGCGCTAAAGACATGCTGGTGCAAGGCGTTGATCAATGGACGCAGCAATTGATGCACGCCACCTACCCAGTCACCCAGCGTGCTCTGGCTCAAGGAAACATGCTCCCGCTCCCACATCTGGCTTTGGCGGTACAAGGGTAAATGATCCAGATATTTGGAGACCATGATATGGCTGAGCAATCCTGCTCCGGCATAACTGCGCGCCAAGGGACGGCTGGGTGCCGGTGCCTGTGCCATGCGATCGCACTGGCGGCAACTGAAGCGGGGACGCACATGGCGGATCACACGCAAGCTGGCGGGGACATAGTCCAGTACTTCACTCACATCTTCGCCAATACGTTGCCAGGCGCCACCACAATCGGGGCAGCAGCAAGCCTGTGGCAGGTGCTCCTGGATATCGCGGGGCAGATGTTCGGGTAAAGGTTTGCGCACCGGTGCGGTGCGCGTTGGCGGTGTAACAGGTTCTGGCTGAACGGGATGATCTCCCTGCTTGATATGCAGCTCTTCCAGTTCCAGTTCCAGCTGTTCTATCTGGCGCACCAGTTTCTCTGACTTCTGGCCAAACAGCAGGCGCTGTAATTTGGCCAGTAATAAAGTGAGCCGTTCAATTTCCTGTTTATCGTTCAGACGCCCCGATTTCAGGGTGTCACGCTCCAGCCGAACCGCATCCATTTCGGCTTGCATGGCAAGCACCAAATGCTGTAAATCTTCAATGGAATCGGGAAGCGGTGGCGGTGTAGGCATAGCCGTTATTTTACCAAACAACCACCCTGACATCATT
>JAVESC010000091.1:0-9694 GCA_034006805.1 Advenella sp. | reverse complement strand
TACCACGTGCTTTTTCTTCGGGAGCCGCATCAATTTGTGAGTAGTCTCTCGCTTCACCACCGAACTCTTTTGACAGAACGGTACAAATTGCTGCTGTCAATGTTGTTTTACCGTGATCCACGTGACCAATCGTACCTACGTTTACGTGCGGTTTGGTACGTTCAAACTTACCTTTTGCCATGATCTTTAATCCAATAAACTATTTTTGAATGAGATTGAATTGTCCGGCCCGATAATCATTATCGGGCACCGGACGCTTTATATTAAATACTACTTACCACGTGCACTGATAACTTCATCAGCGACGTTTTTAGGAGCTTCAGCGTATTGCTTGAATTCCATTGTATAGGTTGCGCGACCTTGTGTCTGGGAACGCAGGCTGGTTGCATAACCAAACATTTCAGCCAATGGCACTTCTGCCTTGATGACTTTACCGCCACCAACCATATCGTCCATGCCCTGAACCATACCACGACGGGATGACAAGTCACCCATCACGGTACCGGCATAGTCTTCAGGTGTTTCCACTTCAACGGCCATCATGGGTTCAAGCAGCACAGGCTGTGCCTTGCGCATACCTTCTTTGAAAGCCATTGAACCGGCCATGCGGAACGCGTTTTCGTTAGAGTCAACGTCGTGGTATGAACCGAAGAACAGGGTAACTTTAACGTCAACAACCGGGTAACCGGCAACCACACCAGCACCCAGGGTTTCCTGAATACCTTTGTCAACGGCGGGAATGAATTCACGAGGAACCACACCGCCCTTGATGGCGTCTACAAATTCGTATCCTTCACCACCGGATTCCAGTGGTTCAAGTTTCAGGACAACGTGACCGTATTGACCACGACCACCTGACTGTTTGACGAACTTGCCTTCAACCTCTTCACAAACTTTGCGAATGGTTTCACGGTAAGCAACCTGTGGTTTGCCAACGTTGGCTTCAACGTTGAACTCACGCTTCATGCGGTCAACCAGCACTTCAAGGTGGAGCTCGCCCATACCTGAAATAATGGTTTGGCCTGACTCTTCATCACTGCGAACGCGGAATGAAGGATCTTCCTGGGCCAGACGGGACAGGGCAATACCCATTTTTTCCTGGTCGGCTTTGGTTTTTGGCTCGACGGCCTGAGAAATAACAGGCTCGGGGAATACCATGCGCTCAAGCACGATATGATCACCCACGTCGCACAGTGTTTCACCGGTAGTAACGTCTTTCAGACCCACCACAGCGGCGATGTCACCCGCCAGAACTTCCTTGATCTCTTCACGGTTGTTCGCATGCATTTGCAGAATACGGCCAACACGTTCTTTTTTACCTTTAACCGAGTTGAACACAGATTCACCCGCATTCAGGATACCCGAGTAAACACGAACGAAGGTCAGCTGACCAACGAAGGGGTCTGTCATCAGTTTGAATGCCAGTGCCGAGAATTTCTCTTTGTCATCGGCTTTACGATAAATGACATTACCTTCATCGTCTTCGCCCTGAACAGGAGGAATATCCACAGGAGATGGCAGGAAATCAACTACGGCGTCAAGCATGCGCTGAACGCCTTTGTTTTTAAAGGCGGTACCGCACAGCATTGGCTGGATTTCGCAGGCAATGGTACGGGTACGGATTGCCTTGATGATATCTGCTTCGCTCAGGTCACCTTCTTCAAGGTATTTGTTCATGAGCTCTTCAGAAGCTTCTGCTGCGGTTTCAAGCAGGCTTTCACGCCACTCATTGGCCTGGTCAACCAGATCCGCAGGGATATCGATATATTCGAACTTGGTACCCTGGCTGGCTTCGTCCCAGATGATTCCTTTCATTTTGATCAGGTCAACCACACCTTTGAATTCATCTTCGGCACCAATCGGGATAACGATAGGCACGGGATGCGCACGCAGACGGGTTTTCAACTGATCATAGACTTTGAAAAAGTTTGCACCGGTACGATCCATCTTGTTAATGAAAGCCAGACGGGGAACCTGATATTTGTTAGCCTGACGCCATACGGTTTCAGACTGCGGCTGCACACCACCCACAGCGCAGTAAACCATACATGCACCGTCAAGAACACGCATTGAGCGCTCTACCTCAATGGTAAAGTCAACGTGCCCGGGGGTGTCAATAACGTTAATACGGTGCTCTGGATAGTTGCCAGCCATGCCACGCCAGAATGCTGTTGTTGCAGCAGACGTAATGGTAATACCGCGTTCCTGCTCTTGTGCCATCCAGTCCATGGTGGCTGTGCCCTCATGGGTTTCGCCAATTTTGTGATTAACGCCGGTATAAAACAGAATACGTTCTGACGTCGTTGTTTTACCAGCGTCAATGTGAGCGGAAATACCAATATTACGGTAACGTTCGATGGGGGTTTTGCGGGCCATTGTAGTGTCCTTAAATTACCAGCGGAAATGGGAGAAGGCTTTGTTAGCCTCTGCCATTCTATGAGTGTCTTCACGTTTTTTCATTGCAGAGCCGCGGCCTTCGGCAGCGTCCATCAATTCACCGGCCAAACGTAAATCCATAGATTTTTCACCACGTTTTTTGGCGGCTTCACGCAACCAGCGCATAGCAAGCGCCAAACGGCGAACCGGACGCACTTCAACGGGAACCTGATAGTTGGCTCCGCCCACGCGACGGCTTTTAACTTCGACAATAGGTTTAATGTTGCTGATAGCAAGGTTAAAAACCTCGATAGGCTCTTTGCCTGTTTTAGCCTGAACCTGGGCTAGCGCACCATAAACAATACGCTCAGCAACTGCTTTCTTGCCTGAAAGCATAACTACGTTCATGAATTTGGCAAGATCAACACTACCGAATTTTGGATCGGGCAGGATCTCACGTTTGGGAACTTCGCGACGACGAGGCATCTTACTTCCTTTGTGACTGTTTCAGTTGAACCACTTTCGTGGCCGTGGCTGGCTATTCAGAGCTCAGCCCCTTACATACCGCAGTAAATTTTCTCACGCAGCTGCGGCTGCACGCTTACCACCTGTTGGCAGGAAGCATTGATTCAAACCAGCTTAAGCTTTCTTAGGACGCTTGGCACCGTATTTGGAACGAGACTGCTTACGGTCTTTAACACCTTGCAAGTCAAGGGAACCGCGAACGATGTGATAACGCACACCTGGCAAGTCTTTTACACGACCGCCGCGCACCAGCACGACAGAGTGTTCCTGCAAGTTGTGACCTTCACCACCGATGTACGAAATAACTTCGAAACCGTTGGTTAAGCGAACTTTAGCTACTTTACGCATAGCTGAGTTAGGTTTTTTAGGTGTTGTTGTGTAAACACGGGTACAAACACCACGACGTTGTGGACAGTTTTCAAGCGCGGGGCTTTTACTGTTCACGCGGCTAGTTTCGCGCGACTTGCGCACGAGTTGACTAATGGTAGGCATGACCTTGCTTGTCCTATTAAGGTACAAAAATGTACTGGATTTATATATAACGTCTATTTAACGTACTGACTTTAATGTACGCCTGGCTTTTGAAAGATTGACATGCGTGATTGCAGTTCAAGGCTATTCTAAGCTAGGAATTGGTTGTTGTATCACCCGAATAGCCAACTTGCCCGCAAAAGTTTAACCACTTGCAGAGAAGCAACCACAAAGAGCGATAAATTCACCATGGCCTGTTGTTAAGCCTAATAATAACCAATTAAGCCCGGCAACCAACCATACACCAACCAGCGCACACCCAAAAAATGGGTTTACACTAATTAGCCCATCACGATACCACATTTAACAAAAAAAGGTCAAGAAAAAACAAATCTTATTATTTTTTTCATAAAAAACCTGAAATCCCAAGAGGTCAACCGATGAAATGTCAATCATTGTTAATGATTTTTTGTTAAATTGATAATCACTTTGTTTCCTGTTATCTTTAAGCCAAAATTTTAATAATCACTATTTACCTATCAAGACAGTTTATATGATGAGTGCATAAAAACATTATAAATAGCTATAGACAATTGATATTGTTAATATAATTTTACAAGAGATTATTCCTATGCTCATTGCCTCCCTTGAAGACGATCCACTCCAGGCACAATATATCGCCCATACACTTGCGGATGCCGGATTTCAAAGCAAACATTTTGCAACAGGTAAAGACTTACTGGTGGCCTTGAAAAAATCTGAAAACTTTGACTTGTTGCTGCTTGACTGGGAATTACCCGACATTTCCGGTAAAGACATTGTCATATGGATACGCGCCAACCTGGGAAACCAGCCGCCCGTCATTTTCCTGACTAACCGCAACCAGGACCATGATCTGGTTCAGGGCCTGAATGCCGGTGCCGATGATTATCTGACCAAACCCTTCAAGGCGCCAGAACTTATTGCCCGTATCAAGGCCATGTTGCGCCGGAACAATGTAGAAAACACCTTAAGCACCATTAAGCTTGATCCCTACGTCTTAAACCCACAAACGCGCGAAATTACCCTGCACGGGGAACCTGTCCAACTGGCACCCAAAGAATTTGACCTGGCCTATCTTTTTTTCGGCAATATCGGACGGCTTTTCTCGCGGGACGCCATCAGCACCTCTATTTGGAACCGGGAAATACCGGCCACGTCACGCACCCTTGACACACACCTGTCTAACATTCGCCAAAAACTGCACATCAATCCCGAAAATGGTGTTCGCATTGTTTCATCCTATGCCCTTGGCTATCGGATGGAATTAATCAATATCAATAATAGATCAGACAGCATAGCCGCCTCCAAAGCCTGAATGGTAAAATAACACCATGAAAATTACCGCGCTCATCAGTTTCCTGCTATTGAATATTGCCTCCTTACTCATGCATACCGCCCATGCGCAGCCTGCCGGTGCTCATGAAGACCATTTTCTGTATCAAATCAAACCCGGTGATACCCTTTCTTCCCTGTCTGAAACCTTTACGTCCAGCCCAGCCAACTGGCAAGCCATCAAAAAGGCCAACCGTATTGCCAATACCCGAAAGATCCCCACAGGTATAACGCTCAGGATTCCCTTCAATCTTATCGACGAAGTTCCTGACCAGGCAAAAATCATCTATCTCACCGGAGACGTACTCCTTAATAAGGAGCCCCTCAGCAAAAAACACCTTATCTCCGAATCAGACACCATTACAACCGGTGCGCAAAGCAATATCACCGTTGAGCTTTCCGATGAAAGCAAGGTGCAAATTCCACCGGACAGCGTTGTCCATGTGCAACGCCTGCGAAAATTTCGCGGGACCGGCCTGATTGATTCAATATTCGATCTTCAAACCGGAAAAGTGGCCGCCCATGCCTCGCCCAATAAAACAGGCGTTGGCCGTTTTGAAATCCGCACACCGGTCAGCATTACAGGCGTGCGCGGTACCGTGGTCCGTGCAGAGGCCGCTAATCAGACAGGTTCCTTAAGCGAACTGCTGCACGGCAAAGCGGCCTTTATTCCCAGTGCTTCCCCCACTCAACCCGTGTCTCTTGATGCCAACCAGGGTATTACGGCCACAAGCCAGGGCAATGCCGGTGACATCATCGAATTATTACCACCACCAGACATCAAGCTAAGTCAATCCAGTCCATTCGAATTCAAGGTGGATATCGCACCGGTTTCTGGCGCAGTTGCCTATCTGGTGCGGGTTTCAAATGACATTTCTGGCTACGATGTCCTGTCTGGCAATACCGTCAACAAACCCGAAGCCAGCGTTACCGGGCCCGGCAAAGGTACCTATTATGTTTCTGTCCGCTCCATTGACAGCAACCGGCTTGCCGGTGCTGATGCCGTCCAGCCCTTTACCATTACCGCAACAGGTATCATGACAGCCTCGGGTGTATCAATTGGCACGCAATCAGGTCCCTTACTGCAAATGCAATACTAGCAGCCCAGTCATTAAGCATGGAGTCCATAAAAAAACGCTATGGTTACGAATGGCTGCTTATCAGCCTTTTCGTTTTGGGCGTCACCGCCCTGCTCTCTGTTACCAAAAGCTTTCCCTTTCTTGATTACCGTCTTTACGATATAGCCATCCAGCTTACCCAGGACAAACCGGCTTCCCCGGAAATCGTCATTGTGTCCATCGATGATAAAAGTCTTGAGGAAATCGGAGTCTGGCCCTGGCGGCGTTCCATCCATGCCAGTCTGCTTGGTTCCCTGCAACAAAGCAAGGCGGTTGCATTTGACCTGACCTTCCTGGGCACGCAACCCGAATATGCGCAGGACAATGAGATTTTTGCCAATGCGATCCAACAGCATGGCCGCGTCCTCCTGGCCACTTATTTATCCAATGCCAGTAACATACCCAACATCCCTGAACCTGAATTCGTACAGGCGGCCCAAGGGTTGGGGCTCATTAATATCACCATAGATCCTGACGGCCTGATCCGGCGCGTTCCCCTGCAGAAAGAACAACGTGACGGGAACCTGGCCTATCACCTGAGCCTGGCCATGTTAAATGCAGCTGGAGAACAGGAGCTGGTGAAACAAACATTACAAAAAACCGGTAACCGCGATGCTGCCATCCCGTTTATTGGTCCGCCCGGCCATTTTCAAATAGTGCCTTATACCGATGTACTGAATCAACGCGTTCCCGCTTCTTTTTTCAAGGACAAATACGTCATTATTGGTGTCTGGGGCAGTGGGCTTGGCGACCAGTTTCCCACCCCAACTTCATCAGAAAGCCTGAACATGGCCGGCGTGGAAATAATAGCCAATATCCTGCAGGCAAACCTGGATCAAAGCTGGATCAAAGAAACCGACCTAGGCCTTGATCTGTTGCTTTGCCTGTTGCCACTGCTGGTGTTGTGTTTCTTCCTGAAAAGTTCGTCGCCCCGGACTATTCTGCTGCTTAGCGTCCTGACGGCCATCATTATTATCCTGGTGCATGGCATCATCATGTATAAATTTGCCATATGGCATAGCCCATTGCCTGCCATACTGGGAATCTTGCTGTTATATCCGCTCTGGAGCTGGCGTACCCAGGAAATGGCGCTTTATCAGATGCACCATGAAATTGCCGAGCTTAACGAAAAAGAACCCCTGTTTAAAACAGAGATTAAAAACTGGCAGATTGTCAATTACAGCAAATCCCTTAATGACCGGCTTTCAGAATTCAGGGGAATTATGGAGCAAGTCCGAAGTTTGCGACAATTCATTATGGATGGCATCAATCGCATGCCTGATGCCATTGCCGTTTTCAGCCTGAATCATAAACTGCAATTCACTACCGAGACCACCAAAAATTATATGCAAAAGGTGGGGGCCCGCATACCCGAAAAAAACCAGGACCTGGCGCAATTTCTGATACCTGTTATCTCAGACTCCGCACAAAGAGCCGAAATTCTGGCGGACATCAACAAAATCAATACCCCCGAAGAGCGGCAAACCAGCCTGCTGCAGGCACTCAGGGAAAACGGTGTTGAAATCCAGGATTGCATTGAACAGAACCTGCTGCTGAAATATGTCAACACCTATTCCGGCAACGGTGAGCATATTGGCTATATCCTGAGCCTGAATAACATTACCCCCATCCGCCAGGCCGAACGCAAGCGGGAAGAAACACTGCGTTTTCTTTCACATGATATGCGTGCCCCACAAAGTGCCATCCAGGCCCTCATTGAGCTGCAAAAAAATCCTCAGTCCGCCTTGCCCGATGAACAGTTTTTTCAACGCATCAACGATCTTTCCGGTCGAACCCTGAAACTGGTTGACGACTTCCTGCAATTGACACGCGCCGAATCCATGGAGCTGAACCTGGTGCCCGTCAACCTGACAGAATTGCTGGAACATATCATCAATGAATACTGGGGGATCAGCCAAAAACGCCATATCAATATGACCAGCGACTTTGGTAACGAGCTTGCCTTTACCCAGGGAGACCATGTCCTTTTATCACGGTGCTTTGTCAATTTAATTGATAACGCCTTCAAATACAGTCCGGACAACACCACCATCCATTGCTCCATCCATCGCCAGGGTACGTATTGGCAAGTCCGGATCAAGGATCAGGGCATTGGCATTGCCAAGCAAAACCAGACCACGATTTTCAATTCATTTTTTCGTGTCTCTGGCCCAGACAGTCAGGTGAACGGTGTGGGCCTGGGATTGTCTTTTGTGAAAACCGTCATACTGCGTCATGATGGCCAGATTCAGGTTGACAGTGAACCTGGCCATGGGGCAACTTTTATTGTTAATTTGCCGCGGGACGAACACGAAGAATCTGTTTAGCCTTTTCAATCACGGGCATATCCACCATCTTGCCATCAAGCTTGAAAGCGGCAAGACCGGTTTCATTGGCCATCTCCAGCACGCGGGTGGCCCAGGCTTTTTCCGCTTCGGTCGGTTCAAAAACCTCATGAATAACAGCAATCTGGGAAGGATGAATGCACAACACACCAGCATAACCCATGCCCTTGGCAAAAGCCACCGACTTGGCCAGACCCTGGGTATTGGCAATATCCGGAAATACACCATCAAGCGGGGGCAAAATACCCGCTGCACGGCTTTGGATGGAAATCTGGCAACGCACATGATCCAGCAAAGCGCGGGCCCCTTCGGAGTCGTCATCCATGTTCAGGTCCAGTGCCAGGTCAAGGGCACCAAATGACACCCTTGCCACGCCGGGTGTACGGCATAATTCGGCAAGGTTGGCAATCCCGGCGGCGCTTTCAACAATGGGATAAACCGGTTTACCGGCACGGGCCGCCAATTCTATCTGGCGTGAGTTTTCCGCCTTGGGCAGCATGACGCCGGTAATATTGTCAACGCGACCACACATGGCAATATCCGCATCAAACCACTGGGCCCTGGCATCATTGACCCGAACCAGAAAACGGGCTTCGGGGTTAGCCCTGGCAAACGCCTCAAGATTGTCCCGGGCGCTGTCTTTGGCATTAAACTCAACCGCATCTTCCAGGTCGACAATCACACAATCGGCGCCACTTTGCAGCGCCTTGGGAATGCGGTCAACCCGCGTTGCGGGTACAAACAATGCAGATCTTGACAAACTCATTACACCACTCCCTGTTCACGCCATCCCGCAATGGTTTGTGCGTCATAACCCAGTTCGCCCAGGATTTTTTCAGAATGCTCGCCCAAGTCTGGCACTGCATCAATCCGGTACTCATAAGCATTATTCACACCCGGCGGCAGCAACGTTGGCAGCTTGCCCACAGGACTGTCCATTTCGCGCCAGCGATCGCGTGATTTCAATTGTTCATGCTCCCAAACCCCTTTCATATCGTTCACAGAAGCATTGGCAATCTTGGCAGTTTCCAGCAACTCAATCACCTGTTCTTTACTCATGCTGGCAAAAGCATCAACAATAATCTGCTTCAAGGCATCCCGGTTGGCGGTGCGCAAGGTATTGTTGGCAAAACGTTCATCAGTTGCCAGCTCCGGTTTACCCAGAACCTGCTCACAAAATACTTTCCATTCGCGTTCATTTTGCAAGCCCAGCATGATGGTCTGGTCGCCCCCGGTCGGGAATGGACCATACGGATAAATCACGGCATGCGCCGCCCCTGCACGCACGGGCGGCTCCTGATCTTCAAAAGCGTAGTACAGCGGGAAGTTCATCCACTCGACCATACTTTCCAGCATGGAAACATCAATACGACTACCCTTACCGGTTTTTCCACGCAACAATAGCGCGGACAGGATATTGGTATAGGCATACATGCCAGCGGCAATATCCGCAATAGAGCAACCCGCCTTGGCCATCTCATCCTT
>JAVESC010000009.1:0-53789 GCA_034006805.1 Advenella sp. | reverse complement strand
ACAGGGAGCCTGAATTGAGCCCGCAAGGCACCCAATGGAATGCCCAGGCAGGCAGCCACAAGCGCTACCCCTATGCCGGTACCCATTGTGTTTCCAAGCAATGTCAGCGTTGCCGGATCAGAGAAAGTTGAGGAAACGGCCCCAAACGGGTGCTGCCAGGAACCGGCACCCAGGTTGGGGAAGATGGCTTGCAGCACGACGAAACCCATCGGCAAAACGACGAGTACCCCCAGCGCCGCCAGCGTAATAAAAGCGATGACGGAAGCAGATCTCATGGGAAATTAGTGGCGATCGATGAGTGTATTGAAGCGTTGTAGCGCGTCGCTACGTTCAGTACCGGTCTCTGCCTGCTCGGACGGAAGGACATTCAAGTCTTTGAACAAGGGGCGACGGGCGCCAACATCGCTACGGGCGGGCATGAGCCATGCATCGGCAACCGTTTGCTGCCCAGCTTCAGACAACACATAATCAATAAATTGACGCGCTTCATCTTGCCGCTTTGAAGACTTGAACACCATCATGGGGCGTGGGGCAATCACGGTTCCGCTGGTTGGAAAAACCACCTTAACGCTCTCGCCTTGAGCGATACTGTTATAAGTAACGTAATCTACACCGCCAAACACGGCGGCTTTGGCGCCTTGCAGTACGGGCGTCAAAGCCTGGGCGTTAGGCCCGGAAACCACCATACCGTTATTGCGTAACTGTTCAAGCAATGCCCAGGCACCTTTTGGATCGGCTTGTTGCAGCCCCAAAAGCAAGTCAAGGGTAGCCCCCGACAGGGACGGATCAGGCATCGTCACCTTGTCGCGGTAAGCGGGCGCAAGCAGGTCAACCCAATCTTTGGGCTCGGGCGTACCACTATTGGTATTCCAGACGATACCCAGGGCGGTAATACCCTGCGCGATGTAGTTGTTTGCCTTGAACTGCTCTGGTACATGCACGGCATTTTTACTGTGATGCGGTGCCAGTAAGCCCCGTTGCTCCATGTTTACAGCCGTATCCCAGGAGGCCGAAATCAGCAGGTCAACGCGCGGGTTGGCCGCTTCAGCTTCAAGCCGGGCCATTACTTTTCCGGTGGTGGCTTGGAATACATTGACCTTGATCCCTGTTTCACTTTCAAAGCCAGAAGCAAGATTTTTGATCAGGGTGCCGGGACCGGCCGTATAAACAGTTAAAGATTGTTGGGCTTGAGAAGTAGAAGCGAATAACGAAATGGCCATGAAAATGCAGCTGGAAACAATGTGCTTGGTTTTGATAGAAGTAAACATTTTATTGGGTATCCTTAAATGGTGCAAGAGAGAGCCGGGTGATGCGACCCAGCTCCATATGAGCGATCTGATGGGCGAGAGCCAAAGCCTCTTCGTGGTCATGGGTAACATAAATAGCAGTAATGCCCAGTTTCCCCAGCAATGTGCCGATTTCCCGGCACAGTACTTCGCGAAGGTTACGATCCAGGTTGGAAAGAGGTTCGTCGAACAACAACACACGCGGTTGCGCCACAATGGCACGTGCCAAGGCGACGCGTTGTTGTTGTCCACCGGAAAGCTGTGCGGGCCTGCGCCCGGCGTGTTCATCCAGTCCAACCATGGCCAGGGCATCGCGCACTTTGCGCTCCCGTTCTGCGCGGACCATGCGACGCATTCGCAACGGAAAACTCACGTTATCCTGAACGGTCATGTGCGGCCACAGGGCATAGTCCTGGAATACCATGCCTAAACCCCGGTTCTCAGGTGGTTCAAAATGGGTTCCGTTACACATGACCTGGCCATCAAACTGAATGGTGCCGGATTGCGGGTGCAGCAGTCCGGCCACCGCTTTAAGCAAGGTGCTTTTGCCGCAGCCCGACGGTCCCAACAAGGCAGTAATCGTGCCCGCTGGTACAGTCAGGTCCACATCATTCAGTACAACCCGGTCGCTAAACGCATGACGCAGGCCACGTAGAGTCAGGGTCGTTCCCTGTTTGCCTGAGGTCATCATCAGAAGCGATGGCGCATGCCAAGTTGCAGGCCGAACTGGTTATGGCCAGGTTTAACGTTGGCGCCATAGTTACCCCCTGCAACGCTCAGCGAAGAGCCGTGCTTATTGATAGCGTAAGCGCCAAGTGCATACAGCGTTGTGCGTTTGGACAGGTCGTATTCTCCGCCCAGTACAAACAGGGTGGGCTTCTGGTCTTTGCCAGCCCCTTGCAGGGCGGGGCACATGGCGTTGTTCAGGTTGTCGCAAACGGTACCATTAACATGATAAACAGCCAGCGAAAGACGGACGGGCTTACTGGGACGGTACTGCACGCCTGCCCAATACATATCACTGCGCAGGTCTTGATGCGTCAGGCGTTGTTTCAACCAGCGATAACCGCCGTATACACTGACATTGTCAAATTTGTATGAAGCGCCTGCAACGATACGGTCTTCACGGTTGCTGCTGTTAGCCCCCGCTTTGGGTGCATTGGCATGCTTGCGATGGTAAAGCACCGCTGCATCCAGCGGGCCGTTGGCATAGCGCAAACCCAGGCCAAACATGCGGCCCAGCTTTCGATCGGTCAAAGATTGCTCGTTGTTCCAACCCGTGCTGTAGTAGGCCCCAACATTAATGTTGCCAAATTTGCCAACATATTTTATGGAGTTGTCCATACGGTCGGAGAAAGCAGGATCAGCACGCTTGCCCGAAAAATTGGCATTGCCGAACGGATTGTATTTGCTCATCCAGTCGATCATCAGCGTATTGTGTCGGCCTAATGAAACCTGCCCCCACTCTTTATCGGCCAGGCCAACGTAAGCCTGGCGACCGAACAAGCGACCGCCCTGTAGCGATTTGCCGTTAGTCATATCGAAGCCTGATTCAAGTACAAAAACGGCCTTGAGTCTGTCACCCAGGTTTTCACTGCCTTTAATCCCCCAGCGTGAACCACTCAGGTTGCCAGAGCTAAGGCGGAATTTTCTGCTATCACCGGGGTCATTGCTCAGGTACTGCATGCCGGTATCAAGAATACCGTACAGCTGAACGTTAGACGAAGTTTGTGCTTGGGAAATTGCGGGGGCCAGAAGTAACAGGGCGCAAGAAAGCCCCTTGCCCACTTTGGGAAAAGAAAAATGCATGATAAAAGTTGTCCTCTTTGGGATTTAATCTGAGCCGTCAGTATAGTCAGCACGCATGACAAAAGCGTGACATTGACAGGGGGTCAAATTTGAGAAGAGGACAGCATTTATTGATGCCTTTGAGACGAAACACTATTACCAGGATAATACTACCCCTATTTCCTGGCAACCCACCAGCCCAAAGGTTACTATTCACAGGGTCAGTTCACTTCTTATAACCCCGGTAAATTAATTTAATACTTACCCTTGCGTAAGTCCCAATTTGGGACTAAAATTAAAAAAAAATGAAAATCATTGCCATCAGTTATCTAAAAGCGTTCTGGGAGCAGCACCCTGATGCAGAACAATCCTTATTAGCGTGGCTTGATGAAGCCAAACAAGCCAATTGGACTAGTCCCGCTGATATAAAAAAACAGTTTCGTAATGCGAGCATTCTTAAAAATCGCAGGGTTGTTTTTAATATCAAAGGTAACGATTACCGACTAATAACCGCTATTGCATACCAATTTGGCGCTATTTACATCAAATTTATAGGCACACATAAGCAATACGATGCCATTGATGCCAACACAGTTGACATGGAGTAAGCAAATGAAAATTCGTCCCATTCATACCGATAGCGAATACCGTGCAGCACTCAAGGAAGTATCCGTACTATTCGATAATGAGCCCGAACCAGGTTCGCCTCAAGGTGACGCATTTGAAGTCATGATTACCCTGATAGAAGCCTATGAAGCGAAGCACTTCCCCATAGACCTGCCTAACCCTATTGATGCAATCAAGTTCCGCATGGAACAATCAGGCCTGACTGCTGCAGACCTGGCTCCTGCCATTGGAAGAAAAAATCGTGTTTATGAAGTACTGAATGGTAAACGCGCACTGACGTTACCAATGATCTGGAAGCTGCATAACATGTTCGGCATCCCGGCAGAAAGCCTGATAAAACCTATGCCTCGCTCATAGAAATTGATTCGCAAATCAGGATTTTGGGCTTGTGAAATATTTCAATGCTGAATCCCCCAGCGCCGGATAGTGACCCGTTCCAAAGTTTTAAAAACCAGCCCTTCCACCAGCAGGCCCAGCATAATCACCATCGCCAGGCTGGCAAAGGCCCAGCCTACTTTCAGGCCAAACAAAATGGAAGGCAAGGCAGCAGGAATAAGGATATGCACCACATAGCCAATGCCACTCAAGCCATAATTGCGCCCGGCCATGCGCAAGGTAGCTGACACTCCCGAGTTCGACAGTTAAAAATGCAACCTATTGATTTGTAATGAATTGCTTTAAAAACGCTCCACTACAAATTAATTTTTTTATTGATTTTCTGTTATCTTCTTTGAAGACGCTTCTATTGTGAATTTTTTCTTGAATTTAGTCAAGACATCTAAAAATGTAGTGGCATGTTATTTGTTCATTTAATTCAAATGGTTATAGGCAAACAGTCGAACTCGGGTGCTACGAAACACATGCTTTCAGCATTACAAATGCCTAAGCAAGCATAATTAGTGCCATCTGAATCGCCTAACAGCCTGCTTATACCCAATACTTGGGATAACTATTTGCATGGCGCGCATTATTGACAATCCACGCAATTATTACAATCACTAATGACCCGACCAAAACAGGTGAAATAAGATAAGTTACCGGGGCATGAGCAAGAATGACAATAAGGGGATCAGCTCCTGCTGGCGCATGGACTGTACGGGTTATTTGCATCGCAGCCAATGCAAAACCAACACCAAGCGCACAAGCAAGCCAACCATCACCAAAAACCGCAAAAACAGTTAAGCCGATCGCAGTGGAAACCAGATGTCCACCGACAATCGCACGTGGCTGTGAGAGCGGTGAATCGGGTAAGCCAAATGCCAATACACAGCTTGCTCCAAAGGGCGCCATCAACCATGGCGTTTCCGATAAAACACTTAACCAACCCATAATGGCGATCGCTATCATGGCTCCAATGGAAGAAAGCAGGACAAATTTCAGAGGTGGAGCAGGTGGAGAATCGGAACGCAGCAAACGATGAATGGGCATGATTTATCCTTAATAAAATAACTGGAAATTGAAACTTGGTGTAAAGCGTGTTTTAGTGTAGTATACAGATTGGTATCCTAATGTCAACCGATCGGTATCCTTTATGAGTACAGCACAACACATTCTCGAATTTTCATTAAAATTATTTAATCGTTATGGATTTCATGCCTCTGGGGTTGATTTTTTAAGCCAGGAAGCAGGCGTAACAAAAAAAACGCTTTATCGTCACTACTCAAGCAAAGATGCGCTTATTGAAGCTGCATTAGAATTGCGACATAACCAGTTTATGTTAAAAATGCGTGCTTTTATAATGGCTGCCATTGTTGAAAAACGTCCTCTTTCCTATATTGACTTCATAGTCAGTTGGGTTCAGGAAGAGGGTTTTTATGGGTGTGCTTTCATTAATGCTACGGCTGAGTTTTCAGATCCAGATACTTCTCCGCATCAACAGGCAATTAAACATAAAAAAGAAGTTCAATCTTTTTTGCATAATATTTGTTCTGCTGTTGATGGGGTGTTGCATCCGGAGCATATCGCCGAACAACTATTTATGATTGGTGAGGGCATAATCGTTATATGTCAGGTTCAAGGCTATGAGGCAAAAAAAATAGAAACAGCTCAAGAATTGGCTCGTCTGGCATGGATTTCAGCAGCAAGATCTTGAGCCGTTATACTTAATTTATACATTAATCCTCTTATACGATGCTGATGAAAAACGCAAGTACATCACAAGCAAAATAATATCCCTAATGAGCAAAATGCGTAACTGCTTTGGGCTCCCGAGTTCGACAGTTTGCCTATAACCATTTGAATTAAATGAACAAATAACATGCCACTACATTTTTAGATGTCTTGACTAAATTCAAGAAAAAATTCACAATAGGAGCGTTTTTAAAGCAATTCATTACAAATCAATAGGTTGCATTTTTAACTGTCGAACTCGGGTGGAAAGATCAATATGCGTGATTTCAGCACCCAGGGCAGGTAATGGATTAACGGTAAAAGACTGGCCAATTTCATCATTAACCAGGTCATTGATTGTTTTCAGTGAAGCCGCCATAATAAAATGTATTTACATACACTATAAATAAGGTTTAATGGCACGCAAAATACAAGAAAATCATTTAGATATTTTTGTATTAGCTTATTTTTTCCGGTAATTGGATCACTGTTTTTATCATACTACCCCAACAAATAGTAGTATCGGCATATACCAAAACCTGACAGACTGCCCCGATTATTTTCGTACGCTAAGCGTTAATTCAGGATTCGTGATCAAGCAGTTCACTAATTAGCGCCTGAATATCTGCTTGCAGGCTAATTTCATAACAATAGGCAAGCGGTAAAGATTTGCTCTTCGTTGGTGCAGACTCATCCAAAACCATTAACATGGGTTTATTAACCATTGCCTTTTTAACCGCTGCGTTAAGTGGAAGCACCACCCTTTCAAAATCATAAGCCATTTCACTCATGACAATAGCATTCGCCCACGCATAGCCCTGCTCAACCAAATAGGCTTCTTTTTGATTGGCAAGACAAGTCGCATTGACATAAGCACTTAAACCGTGCTGTAAATGATTATCCGGCTTTGGCGTTTCATTGAGTGTATGTCCCAAAGCCAGTACTGGCAGCATCAACAAGCAAGTGAATATAATTTTTTTATACATATAACGACTTATTATTTAAGTTCCCAAAAAACTTTTTTGAGTTCTTACCGCTGGATCCAATTGATTTATATAACGTGAAAAATCATCATAACTTGGCTCCCGATATGTATGACCATTATATAAATTCATGAAAATAGGCTTACTCATTTTTTCTAAAATTAACATTAAGAATGAAGATTATTTTAAGTAAACAACATTACATTCTCATGTCCTCATTAGAAAATGATTGGCATAAAACTCCCTTACCTACATTTTTCCAAAGCATCAAATTGATGCCAACACGATTGATACAATCCTATTTTGGACAATTACCCGTCTTCTGAAACCCAGCTGCCTGGATTTCCTTTGTTTTACATGCGACTGTAAAAAACAGCTTACAGTGTCTTAAATTACTTGATCACGGCAGCATTAGAAACCGCCTTTTCTACCTTAAAATGGCGCAAGTCATCACACACTGCGCCACTTTCCTGGTTAAATCTGGCGCAATTTAATAAACTGCGCCATAATTGCGCCATATAAACCTAGAATGGCGCCACAACACTATGTCATCCACAACAAATTTACTGAACAGCCTCCGGGTATCCCCGAACGGATTGTCACTGGCCGAACTGCTGACCATACACCCTGATATTGCCAGGCGAACAGCACAGCGTTTGATCGCAAAGCTGATCGATAGCGGCCAAATCACGGCAACAGGTAAAAGTCGGGCACGTCGCTATTTCTATGCTGATACCCAGGCTGACAACAGTGTACTGATCGCTAAAGCAGATCGCTTCCCGCCTTTTATTCCCCTGTCTGCCGACAGCCAGGACATCCTGGCCTATATTGACCAGCCAGAGGAAGCACGCAAGCCGGTAGGATATCAGCGGGATTTTCTGGACGCTTACCACCCGAATGAAACCTGGTATTTGTCTGAGCCGCTACGCCGCCAATTACAAAAAATGGGCAGAACCACTGACGCTGACAAACCAGCGGGCACCTACAGCCGCGCCATTCTCAATAGATTACTGATCGACTTGTCATGGGCCTCAAGCCATCTGGAAGGTAACACCTACTCCCGACTCGACACGCGCGAACTCATTGAGCATGGCAAGGCCGCACGGGGCAAGGCTGCCATTGAGACGCAAATGATTTTGAATCATAAGACGGCGATTGAACTTCTCGTGGACAACATCGACAGCGCAAGGCTCAACCACTACACCTTAATGAATTTGCACAGTACTTTGGCAGAAAACTTGCTGCCCAATCCTGCTGATGAAGGACGAATTCGCCAGCATGCTGTCGATATCGGCAAAAGCGTTTATCGCCCGCTATCAACACCACAACAAATCAAAGATACGCTGGAAGTGCTTCTGGGTAAAGCCAATCAGATTAAAGACCCATTTGAACAATCCTTTTTCATGATGGTGCATTTACCCTACCTGCAACCCTTTGCCGACATCAACAAACGCACCTCACGCCTGGCCGCGAATTTGCCGCTGTTCCATGCAAACCTTTGTCCGCTGACTTTTCTGGATGTACCTGAGCAAGCGTACAGCCGGGCCACCCTCGGCGTATACGAAATGACCCGCGTGGAACTGCTGCGCGACCTGTACGTTTGGGCCTACGAACGCTCCACACAAGAATATCTGGCGATCAAACAAGACCTGGCAGAGCCCGACCCCCTTCGTTTGGCCTGGCGTGATTTAATCAAGCAGACCATCCGCGAAGTCATCACACATCCAGAACTTGAGCCACTCTCCTGCATTCAACAAGCCGTGGCAAAACATGTTCCTGAAAATGAACAGGCAAGTGTCCAGGCACTGGCGGTCGAAGAGCTACGCAGGCTGCATGAGGGCGTGCTGGCGCGCTACGGTTTACGACCTTCCGAATACACAGCCTGGAAGATAGTCCATGGGCATTAACAAGCACAGAAGGCATAGTTATTTAGGGCAATTACCCGCCTTGCGAAAACCGGCTGCCTGGGCCTCTTTCTCTGTTTTAAAAGGCTGCACATTTTTAGGGCTCATCGCGGTATAGCCCGGGCAGTTGGATAAATGGTAAACCTTGGAATTTTTGTTGCCCCGCACGTCACCGTTTACCACTTTAGGGCCTGTCTGGCTGGCAGCCCGCGCGGTTGTCTGACCCTTGCGCCAAAGCCATGGCGGCACCGGATTGGCATCGGCCCACAAACCCTTGCGCGCCTTTTTGGCCTGGCTTTGTACGCCATACAAGCTTTTATCCTTGGCATAACTGTCGTACACCCAGGCCATGCCACGGCGCACCTGCTCTACAGTGGTATCCACGCCATTACAGTTCACTCGGCCCACGACACGGCCATAACGGTCGATATCCTGCACCTGTACCACGGCATTCTGGCCACCACACAGCTGGATTAATGACTCTTTTGAGCGCTGCCCGAAAGCCTGTTTGCTTTCCGGCGCATCAATTTCCCCCAGGCGAATACGCTTTTGGGTTTTATCAGGTTGAAGAAGGGTTAAGGTATCACCATCGGCAATATTAACCACCTTGCCTTTCAGTTGCGCGGCCTGCGCCTGCCCAAACAATGTATTCAATACCACCACGAATACAGTCAAACTTTTTTTCATCTTGATTACTGCTTATATTCCAGTCAAAGGGCCCCCGGTTATACCATAGCCAGTCATTAATAATGATTAATCCGCATCAGCTTCCGCTTTTTTCCTGGCCTCCAGCATCGCCAGCACGGCACGCTGCTTGCGCATCTGGCACAAACGGATCACTTCCCGCTTTTGCGGGTCAGAATAAGTCTGCCAGTTAAAACGCTCGTCACGGCTGCGAAAACAGCCTTTACAGTAGCCCTTGGCATTGGCTTCACAAACACCAATGCAAGGGCTGGGAATTTCAAAGAATTCCAGTTGTTCCATATTAATTACAAACCACCCTGTGTCAGTTTCATCGGGTTCAGCAGGCGCAGCAGTTCATCGCGGGGGATATCGGTTTGCTCGGCCGCCACATCCACAATGGGACGCCCTTCTTTATAAGCCTGTTTGGCAATTTCAGCCGCTTTCAAATAGCCAATAACCGGGTTCAGCGCCGTTACCAGAATTGGGTTGCGGGCCAGGGCTTCTTCCAGACGGGCCTCATTCACCTTGAAGGTTTTAATGCTTTTATCCGCCAGCAAAACGGTAATATTGGCCAGAATTTCAATGCTATTAAGCAGGTTGTTGGCGATCATGGGCAACATCACGTTCAATTCAAAATTGCCAGCCTGACCGCCAATGGTAATGGCCGCATCGTTACCAATCACCTGGGCCGCCACCATGGCTGCCGCTTCAGGAATAACCGGATTCACCTTGCCCGGCATGATAGAAGAGCCCGGCTGCAGGGCTTCAAGCTCGATCTCGCCCAAACCGGCCAGTGGCCCGGAATTCATCCAGCGCAGGTCATTGGCGATTTTCATGATGGATACCGCAGTTGTTTTTAACTGCCCTGACAGTGAGACAGCAATATCCTGCGAACCGATATGGGTAAAAAAGCTTTCTGCCGGCGTAAAGGCAATACCGGTAATTTCAGCAAGCTGGCTGGCGAACTCTGCGGCAAAAGCAGGGTCGGCATTAATACCCGTACCCACTGCCGTACCACCCTGTGCCAGACTGTGCAGCAATGGCCGGGTCGCCTTCAACTGGCTGATATTCTGTTCAATTTGCACGGCCCAGCCTGTCAGGCTTTGGCTCAGGCGCACCGGCATGGCATCCATTAAATGGGTACGGCCGGTTTTTACATACTGGTCTACTGTCGCTGCTTTCTCACGAATGGTCTTGGCCAAGTGGGCAAGCGCAGGCAATAGTTTTTTATCCAGCTCTATGGCCGCACTGATATGAATGCTACTGGGGATGATGTCATTACTGCTTTGCCCGAAATTAATATGATCGTTGGGGCTGACTTTGCTTTCATAGATTTGTGTTGCCAGCGTTGCCAATACCTCGTTAGCATTCATATTGGTGCTGGTGCCTGAACCGGTCTGGTAGACATCAATGGGAAAATGCACCATGAAATTGTCACTGGCCAGCAGTTCATTGGCTGCCGTCACAATCGCCTTTCCCATTGGCTCGGGTATATAGCCCAATTTAGCGTTAGCCTTGGCTGCGGCCGCCTTGGCGGTTAGCAAGGCAGCAATAAAAGCTTTCGGCAAACGCTGGCCGCTCACCGGGAAATTGTTAATGGCCCGTTGCGTTTGTGCCCCATAAAGCGCCTCTTCCGGCACTTCAAGTTCACCCATGCTGTCCCGTTCAATGCGAATTGTCATTTCAGATTCCTTAACTCTTTCATTTTAAAAATAGCTGTCAGGGTTCCGGTTATTGAACGCATCATACTACGCTTAACATGATGCGTACCGGTTCCCTGTACGTACAGGAAAACCGCTTATTAACTATCAGATTTATCGTTTCAAACATGTTATTCACCCGGCAATCATGCCACCAACCCCCGTTTGGGGTGATATTTATTGATTATACGCGTTACAAGCCAATTTCATTGAACATCCCCAAATACACCCCGGCCTTTTCCGCCAAGGGTTTGGGATAGGCCCGCGATGAAGAGGGCATTCGGTAAAAACGCATTTTTCTTGCCTGCCACAAAAACTCAACAAACCCGCCAACGGCAGGCGCGGCAGGAATACCGGGCAGAATGGAAAGCAAGGTATCGCTCGCTTTCTGCCCCGTGGTCACAATGGCATGGCAGTGCGGCAAGCGTTCCAGCAAGGCCGCGATATCCATGGTTTGCACGATTTGCAGGTATTTATCAGAGGCATTTTCTTTCAGGCGTATTACCTGCCTGGCGGTATCACTGATGGCAATCCCCTTTTCCTGCAGAAACTGGCGGATTTTGTCTTCTTCATAAGCATTTTTTTGGGGTGTCAGGAAATAATCGCGTTCGTTGAAAAAGCATAAGCCCATGATACGCCACATATCATTATTCAAATTAGGATAGTAAAAATCCATCTTCCAGCGATGCCTGCCCGGCGGGAAGCTGCCCAGCATTAACAAACGGGCGTTTTCGGGTGCAAAGGCAGGCAAAGGGTGGGTTTCTGGCAAAAGCTCTGGCGGGTTCATGGCTTACATCTTCAATATATCTATGCACAAGAAGCATATTTTTCAATAAGACTATGACTGTACTGGAATTATGGTTTTATTTCCTTTAGATTGCATCTTGTACGCATCTTGCCCAACGTTAAAGCCCGGGCAAACAGCGCTGCAAACCCAGTGATACACTACCATAAACAGTCACACAGGCAGATGCCCGGGAGATATCCATGCAAACCAAACTTCATTATATTTACGACCCGCTGTGCGGCTGGTGTTATGCGGCAGAAAGCCTGCTGGAAACCGCCATTGCATCAGGCAGTGGCCTGTATGAACTTGAGTTGCATGCCGGTGGCCTGTTTCAGCGCATGCACATTCCTGCCATCAAACGTGACATGATCCGGCAATCCGATGCCCGCATCAGTCAAATGACAGGGCAAATTTTTGGCGATGCCTACCTTAACGGGCTGTTGGATAACCCGCAAACCATTTTTGATTCCCTGCCCCCCATTGCCGCCATCCTGGCCGCGGAAAAATTGCAGAAAAACCATGCGCCTTTCATGCTCAAGGCAATCCAGCATGCGCATTACCGTGACGGGAAACATATTGTCCAGGCGGACGTACTGGCCGATATTGCCGAAGCCATCGGGCTGGACCGCCATGAATTTGCCATGAGTTATGAAGAAGTCCTGTCCGGCCCAGTCCAAAGCCATATTGATGACACCTTAAGGCTTATGCATCATGCCGGTGCCAACGGTTTTCCGGCCTTCGTCCTGCAAAAAGGTGACCGGCTGGAAAAACTGGATCATACCCGCTACTACGGCCAGCCCGAAATGTTCAGAGAACTCATACAAAACAAGTTTGAAACACCGCCAGCATAACAGCCAGCTGTATTTAAGGCAGAAGATATATTCTGCTCCGGTCACCCTCCCAACTTGGATACAGCCAGCTGTGGCAGGTTTTCCTTGAGCTCTACATCTTGAATCTGAATCATATGCCGGTGCACTACGCAAACTACCCCGGTTCTCTTTCGTCTGGCTCCTAGCTGACTCCTGGAATTGGGGCTTTCTGGAGCCCCAACGGCAAAGATCAAGCTGAAGCCCACAAAGCCCCCCCCACTGTCAAGAAACTCTGCTCGCAGTTCATGGAAGACCACTCCAAAGTACATAACAAGCCCAGCACGCAGAAATCATATCAATATCAAATCGACACCTTCATCGTACCGGCCTTCGGTATCAAGAAGGCGCATGAAGTTACACGCCACGATATTACCGCATTGATGAAACGCATGAAGAAATCCCCTCTACAGGCGAATCGCATCCTGTCCTGCCTGCGAAAAATGTTCAACCTGGCAGAATTATGGGGATACCGCCATGATATACAGATGGATGACCATATGAGCAATGGATACTTAGGCCAGCAACCCGTTGGACGACGGCTTCATGCATGATCCCCGTTAGCCATAATTCATAGCGATCAGCGACACAGTGCGCGCAGAACGTTCGCCAGCTTCTTGACGGCGATTTCCATTTCATGGGGAGCGTAGGCGGCGAACCCCATGAGAAAGCCAGACTTATGCCGACTCGACGCATGGAGCGACGTCAGCCCCAATAAGTCGATTCCAGCCCGACGCGCAGAATCCACTGCCTCGTTTTCGGGGATGTCCCGGATGAACACGCAGGGCATCTGCATACCTCCGGAGGGCACTCGTGGTTCCACGAATTCGGCCAGATGCTGGCGCACCAGCCGCGCCAGCACGTCGCGCCGTTCGGCATAAACAGCACGCATGATGCGCACATGCGCACCGAAGTGGCCGCCTTCAATGAAACGCGCCAGTGTAAGCTGCGGAATAGGCGCGCTGTGTCCGTCTAGCAGAGTGCGGGCTACGATCATGGGTGCTACCAGCGGCGACGGTAGCACCATGTAGCCAATGCGTAGGCCGGGGAAGAGTGATTTGGTGAAGGTGCCGATGTAGATCGTCCGCTCATGCGAATCTAATCCCTGCACGCAGGCGGTGGGTTTGCCTGCGTAATGAAACTCGCTATCGTAGTCATCTTCGATGATCCAGCTCTGATATTGCCGAGCCCATTCAATGACAGCCAGACGCCGATCCAGCGCCAATGTTGCCCCCGTTGGGAACTGGTGCGACGGCGTCAGGAACACTGCCTTGACTGAATCACTGAAGGTCTTCGCCGCATGATTCAGATGCTCCACCTGCATCCCATTAGCATCGAGTGGCACGGGCACGCACTCCAGGCCAGCAGCGTCGAACGCTTTGCGCGCTCCTTGATATACCGGGTCTTCAATAAAAATTCTGTCGCCAGGATCGAGCAGCACGTTGGCGCATAACGTCATAGCTTGTTGCGAACTGGTCAGCACCAGTACCCGCTCGGGTGTGGCATGCGCCCCGCGTTCAAGACTGACGTAATCCGCAATGGCGCGCCGCAATGGTTCGAGCCCTTGCGGATCGCTGTGTGTCAAAACCTGAGTCCCATATTCCTTAAACACCTGCCGCTCCAGACGTTCCCAAATCTGGAGGGGAAAGTTGCGCGTCTCCGGTACGCCTGGAGCGAATGGGCGTGGAGCCAGAAAGTCGCGGAGGCCGCCCCCCTGGAACATAGTGCCACCGCGTTGGCTGAGGGCCAGCGTTTCATTGCGCGTTCCCGTACGCCGCATCGCACTACGCCTTGGGAGACGTTTTGCACGCTCCGATACAAAGCTGCCGCTGCCAACACGCCGCTCAATGAAGCCTTCCGCATGCAACTGGCTATAGGCCGACTCGACCGTATCGCGGGAAACGTCCAGCGATTTCGCCAGAACACGCGAGGCGGGCAACGGCTTACCGACGCCAAGCGCGCCATCAAGGATCAGTTGTCGGATGCCACGCTGTATGCGCGCATACAGCGGCAAAGCGCTCTGCATAGGATCGCTGATCCAGGCTTTGACGGACTCTAGTTGGGCATGCTTGAACAATTGGTCTGTATCACTTCAAAAAAATGGTAGGGAACATCCATCCATTTTAAGGCTATAAATGCGTTTATCAACTCTATCCGTCAAATTTTTTAGGAACCACTGTCAGACTATGCCATCCGTCCCCTCATCTTCATCCGTTCGTTGGAGCGATCTTACCCATCCCGTTGTAGCCGGTCTGATATCGGTCATCGTCAACTACGGCGGTACGTTTATCTTGATATTCCAGGCCGCTAAGGTGGCTGGTCTCAGCCCAGAACTGACGGCGTCATGGGTGTGGTCAATTTCCATCGGCGTGGGCTTGACAGGGATCATTTTGAGCTGGATTTCCCGCGAACCGATCATCACGGCCTGGTCCACACCAGCGGCGGCCTTTCTCGTCACAGCACTGGCGACTACGCCTTACGCAGAGGCAGTCGGTGCCTACCTGATCTCAGCCGCAGCCTTTGTGATGCTCGGACTGTCGGGCTGGTTCGAGCGCGTTATCCGCCTGATTCCCCCTGGCGTTGCGGCTGGGCTGCTGGCAGGCATCTTGCTCCAGTTCGGTATCGGGGCTTTCAGCGGCATGAGCATAGACCCATTGCTCGCGGGACTCTTAATCGTCGCCTATGTAGTGCTCAAGCGTTTCACCGCACGCTATGCGGTGGTGGGTATTCTGGTGTTGGGACTGACGTTCCTGCTTATTCAGGATCGCGTCGATCTATCGGGGCTGACCTTAAAGCTGGCCTCACCTGTTTTTACCATGCCTGAGTTTTCGCTAAACGCTTTGCTGAGCGTGGCGTTACCACTGTTCCTAATCACCCTGACCGGGCAATACATGCCAGGCATGCTGGTGCTGCGCAACGACGGCTTCAGAAGCAGCGCGAACCCTATCGTGACGGTCACCGGCCTCGGCTCCCTGCTGATGGCACCTTTTGGTTCACACGCCTTCAATATCGCCGCCATCACGGCTGCTATCTGTACCGGTCGGGAAGCGCACGAAAACCCGGACAAGCGTTGGATCGCCGGTATTGCTGCTGGCGTGTTCTACATCCTGGTCGGTGTGTTCGGGGTGACGCTGGCTGCTGTATTTATGGCTTTCCCAGCAACCTTTATTACTACGCTGGCGGGCTTGGCCTTGCTGGGCACCATCGGCAGTAGCCTTGCCAGCGCCATGGCTGATGCCAAGGCTCGCGAAGCGTCGCTGATTACATTCCTTGCGGCCGCCGCCAACATCACCCTGCTGGGTATTGGTGGCGCGTTCTGGGGCTTGGTGATCGGCTTGGTCGCTTATGCGATGCTTAATGGCCAGTTGCCACAACGAGAACCAAAGTCAGTCATGACTTCAACACCTGCCCATAAAGAGGTGAACTAATGCCAGTACCTTCCCACACGCAGACTCATCACGACCAACACGGTCGGTATCCAGAAGCCGTTACTGTTGAAGACTTCCGGCGAAACCTGTCGGGAGTGCAAGCGCGTATCGAGACGGCTTGCCGTCGTGTTGGCCGTGATCCGGCAGCGGTGCGCTTGTTGCCCGTCAGCAAAACCAAGCCCGAAACCAGTCTGCGCATGGCTCATGTGGCTGGCTGCCGAATGCTGGGCGAAAACAAGGTACAGGAAGCCTATCGCAAGTGGGAGGCCATGCAAGACTTGACCGACTTGCACTGGTCGGTCATTGGCCACCTGCAAACCAACAAGGCCAAGCTGGTGGCGCGCTTCGCCTCCGAATTCCAGGCACTGGACAGCCTACGCGTGGCCGAGGCACTGGATCGCCGACTGCAAGTCGAAGGACGCTCGCTAGATGTGTTCGTGCAGGTCAACACTTCCGGTGAAGCTAGCAAATACGGTTTGGCTCCCGAGGAAGTGCAGGGTTTCATCCAGGCGCTGCCTGCGTTCTCGGCGTTGCGTGTGCGCGGTCTGATGACGCTTGCGCTGTTCTCCGGCGAGGCCGAGCGGGTGCGCCAGTGTTTCGTGCTGCTGCGCACCTTACGTGATCGGCTGCGGCAGAGTGCGCCCACCGACATCGACCTGAATGAGTTATCAATGGGCATGTCTGGCGATTTCGAGATCGCTATTGAGGAAGGTTCCACCGTGGTGCGCATCGGACAGGCCATCTTCGGTGCCCGCGCCTTGCCAGACAACCACTACTGGCCGGGTGAAACACCAGGGGGACTGCTATGACCGAAGAAGCTTTTTTCTGCAATTCGGGCGCAGAGGCCAACGAAACCGCCCTTAAGCTGGCGAGACTTCACGGTCACCGCAATCAGGTAGCGGAGCCGAAAATTCTAGTAATGGAGAATGGTTTTCATGGCCGCACCATCGCGACGCGTTCCGCCAGCGGAAATCCCAGTAAGCAACAAGGCTTTGAGCCGCTGCTACCCGGCTTCCTGCGAGTGCCTTATAACGATATTGAGGCGGTGCGCCAGGTGGCAGCCGAGGAGTCCGACATTGTGGCCGTACTGATCGAGCCGGTACAGGGTGAAGGTGGAGTTCGGATTGCGAGCACCGACTACCTGCGCGAACTTCGTATGCTTTGCGACCAACATGGCTGGCTGCTAATGCTCGACGAAATTCAGGCCGGAATGGGTCGCACCGGCGCTTGGTTCGGACACCAGCACGCGGGTATCACACCGGACGTGATGACCCTGGCGAAGGCGTTGGGCAATGGTTTTCCCATTGGTGCTTGTATGGCGCGTGGTACGGCGGCTGACTTGTTCTCTCCCGGACAGCATGGCTCGACCTTCGGCGGCAATCCGCTGGTTTGCGATGAGATGCAGATCGACGACATCGTGGCGCGTATCGCTCACTTGCTATCGCCGAGCGTGGCAAACAATGCAGTAACGGCTGAGACGGCAGCACAGACGGAACCGGTGATATGACGCAGAAAACCAAATACAATCAGCCTGACGCTGAAGGCTTCTTTGGTCGCTTCGGCGGAAGCTTCATCAGCGAAACACTATCGCGGGCTGTTGAGGAACTGCAAGCTGCCTACCAGCGCTATCACGACGATCCTGCTTTCATTGCCGAGTTCAAGGAAGAGCTGGCTGATTACGTTGGCCGTCCCTCTCCGGTGTACTACGCCCGGCGTCTCAGCGAGAAAACGGGTGGAGCACACATCTTCCTCAAGCGTGAAGACCTTAACCACACCGGTGCTCACAAGATAAATAACGTAATCGGCCAGGCGATGCTGGCCAAACGTATGGGCAAGCGGCGCATCATCGCCGAGACCGGTGCAGGCCAGCATGGCGTTGCCACCGCGACGATCTGCGCCCGCTACGGCCTGGAATGCGTGATTTATATGGGCAGTGAGGACATTCAGCGGCAGCATCCCAATGTCCAACGTATGGCGCTGCTGGGTGCGACAGTGATGCCGGTTACTTCCGGCTCGTGCACACTGAAGGACGCCATGAACGACGCGATCCGCGATTGGATCACGAACGTCGATCACACCTTCTATCTGATTGGCTCGGTAGCCGGTATGCACCCGTACCCGACAATGGTGCGGAACTTCCAGACCGTAATCGGCAAGGAATGCCTAGTTCAGATACCCGTGTTGTTCAAACGTTTGGGTATAACAAAACAGCACCCTGATGCCGTCATCGCTTGCGTCGGTGGCGGCAGTAACGCCATCGGCATTTTCCATCCGTACATCGAACACGAGGCGGTACGCCTAATCGGCGTCGAGGCGGCTGGGCTGGGGCTGGATACCGGCCAGCATGCAGCGTCAATCCAACGCGGCAGCCCTGGAGTATTGCACGGCAACCGTTCGCTCATCCTCCAAGATGATAAGGGTCAAATACAGGAAACTCACAGCATCAGCGCTGGGCTGGACTATCCCGGTGTCGGGCCTGAGCACGCTTGGCTGCATGAAACTGGCCGCGCCGAATACGTCGGTGCCACCGACGACGAGGCGCTGCATGCTTTCCATCATCTCAGCCGCGTGGAGGGCATTATCCCCGCACTTGAGGCCTGTCACGCCGTCGCCTACGCGATCAAGCTTGCGGCTACGTTACCCAGGGAACAGGCCATTCTGGTCAACCTGTCTGGCCGAGGAGACAAGGACATGGAGACTGTGATGGCTCAGACGGATGTCATGGGGGATCAGCTATGAGCCGACTTAATACAACGTTCCTGCATCGGCAACGACAGGGCCGCAAGGCGCTGATCCCTTATATCACTGCTGGCTACCCAGGTGTGGACATCACTCCGGCGCTGATGCACGTTATGGTCGAAGCTGGCGCTGACATCATCGAGCTGGGCGTGCCATTTTCCGATCCGTCGGCCGATGGTCCGACCATCCAGGCCGCCAGCGAGCACGCCCTGCGCCAAGGCATCGGTTTGCCGCAGGTGCTTGATCAGGTGCGAGGATTTCGTAAGTCGGACACGGACACGCCAGTGGTGTTGATGGGTTATGCCAACCCCATTGAGCGTTACGACCTGTTGCGCCAGTCGGGTGCCTTCGCCGAGGACGCAGCCAGTGCGGGTGTAGATGGCGTTCTGGTGGTTGATTACCCGCCCGAAATCTCCGGCAATCTGGCGGCGCAACTACGCCACCACGGTATCGACCTGATTTTCTTGTTGGCACCGACCTCCACCGAACGGCGTATTCAACAAGTCGCCGACCACGCCAGCGGCTACGTCTATTGCGTCTCGATCAAGGGCATCACCGGTGCCACAACACTTGATATGACCCAGGTACGCGACACGCTGGCACGCATCCGCCGCCATGTGCGTATTCCCGTTGGTGTTGGGTTCGGCATCCGCGATGCCTGCATGGCAAGGGATGTCGCCCAGGTGACCGATGCCGTCGTGATTGGCTCCTGGCTCATCGAGAGCCTAGCCGACAAACCAGCTGCCGCGGCGCTGGCGGCGGCCAGCGACTTGATCCGCGACGTACGCCATCAACTGGATCTGGACGCACCCGAGCCGGATCACGCCTTCACACCCGAACATCCCACAACCTAAATTCCAGAGCAAAGGACCAATCTATGTATGACACCTCACTGACCCTAACCGATTTCGACCCCGAACTGGCGGAAGCCGTCCAGCACGAAGAATGCCGCCAGGAAGATCACGTCGAACTGATCGCTTCCGAGAACTACGCCAGCCCGCTGGTGATGGCCATCCAGAATTCTGTATTCACCAACAAGTACGCCGAGGGCTATCCAGGCAAGCGCTACTACAGCGGTTGCGAGCATGTGGATGTAGCCGAGCGCTTGGCCATTGAACGGGTCAAGACACTATTCAACTGCGATTACGCTAACGTCCAGCCCCATGCTGGTGCCCAGGCCAATGCAGCGGTATTCCTGGCGCTGACCAATCCCGGCGATACAGTGATGGGCATGAACCTGGCACAAGGTGGGCACCTGACCCATGGCAATCCGTCCAACTTCTCCGGCAAACACTACAAGATTGTGCCTTATGGACTCGACTCTGAGACGGGCCTGATCGACTACGATGAAATGGAACGCATTGCGCTGGAAACCCGACCGAAGATGCTGATCGGTGGCTTTTCGGCCTATTCCCGCTACAAGGATTGGGAGCGCATGCGTGCCGTTGCCGACAAAGTGGGGGCCATCTTCTGGGTGGACATGGCGCATGTCGCTGGCCTAGTAGCGGCAGGCGAATACCCAGACCCATTGCCACACGCCCATGTAGTGACCAGCACTACGCACAAAACCCTACGCGGCCCGCGCGGCGGCATTATTCTGGCTAAGGGACAGGATGAAGATTTCTATAAAAAGCTCAATTCCGCCGTATTCCCTGGCATCCAGGGCGGCCCGCTGATGCACGTCATTGCCGCTAAAGCAGTAGCCTTCAAGGAAGCGTTGCGTCCTGAGTTCAAGACCTACCAGCAGCAGGTGGTAGCCAATGCCCGTGCAATGGCCGCAGTGCTTCAGCAGCGCGGCTACAAGATTGTCTCAGGTGGTACGGACAATCACCTGATGCTCATCGACTTGTCTGCGAAGCCGTACACAGGTAAGGATGCGGACGCCGCGCTGAGCGAAGCTTATATAACCGCGAACAAGAACTCGGTACCCAACGATCCACGCTCGCCATTCGTCACGTCGGGGCTGCGCATCGGTACGCCTGCCGTGACTACACGCGGCTTCAGCGTGGCTGAGTGCGAGCAACTGGCGGGTTGGCTGTGCGACGTGCTGGATGCGCTGGAAGCGGGTAGCAGTGCGATGACGACGGTTCGTGGAACAGTGCAGAAACAAGTGGTGAACTTGTGCCGTCGTCATCCTGTATACCAATAGCGGCCACCTGACACATGGAACTGCGGCATCTGCGTTGTTTTCTGCCCGTGGCTGAAGAACTTCACTTCGCCCGCGCTGTCAAGCGTTTGCGCATAGGGCAATCGCCGCTGTCGCGAGCTATCAAGGAACTTGAGGAGGAGCTGGTGTCCGCAGGTTTCGCCCTGAGACTGGCGGGTGCCTCGCAAATTGCCGCCTACCTTGAGCGAACCAATCAGTATGGAAGCCGCTGCTTTTTGGACCGACTGGCTCAAGCACCATCACGCGAACGAGGTCATGCTGGGCTTCGGTCTGCGCTGGTGCTTTTTTGTTAGGAGAAACAGGTTTACTGGACAAGCGAAGGGTCACAACGCATTGGGTTTATGCCGAACTGTTCCAGAACCGCTTTCCGAACGCGACGGGTATGACATCAACGGAATACTGCCGCAGGTTCCACACGGATTAACGACTCAAACAGAAAAGCGTAACAAGATGAATTTTAAGGCTCCCTTTTAAGCTGCTCTTTTTCCTTGCCCAGCCACTTCAATTTGATTTCACTAATAATAACCGCCAGCACAATCAACGCCGCCCCCAATAGTGCCAGTGCAGGCAAACGCTCGCCATAAAGACGGCCAATAATCCCAGCCCAAACCGGCTCTCCGGCATAAATCAGGGTGGCCCGGGTGGCCGACACATGCTTTTGCGCCCAGTTCATGGTGACCTGGATTACCGCACTGGCCACACCCAGTAATAGGACACATGAAAACAGCAGCCAGGAAAAATCAGGTACCGCTTCACCCACCCCGGCAGATACGCCAAAAGAAACCAGCGAGGTTACCGCCAGCTGAACCACCGTCACCCTGAACAGATTGATTTTTCCAGCAAAACGGCTGATCAGGATAATTTCCACCGCAATGGCAAGCGCCCCGAAAGCGGTGATCATTTCCCCCCAGCCTACCCCGCCACGGGTACCCTCCGGCCCGGCCAACAGCGCCAACCCGATAAAAGCCAATAATACGCCTGCCCAGTTCATGACAGACGGTTTTCTTTTAAGAAAAACCCATTGCAGCAAGGGCACCAGCGGCACATATAAAGCCGTGATAAAAGCGGACTTGCTGCTGGGTATGGTTTGCAGGCCAACGGTTTGCGAACTGTAACCCAGGAAAATACAAATCCCGATTAACAGGCCAGCCCACAATTCCTGTCGCGTCAGCCCCTTAAGCGCCCCCAGGCTGCAGGCGGCAATAGCCAGGGTGGCACAGCCAAAACGCAAACCCACAAAAAAGAAAGGCTCACTGACCGTCACCGCCAGCTGTACGATCAGGAATGTGGCCCCCCAGAACACAGTCACCAACATCAACGCAAGTTCTGGCTTACCAAAAGATTTTGAAGCAGACTGGGTATTCATATTCATTGTGGATGACTTACAATAAAAAATCCGCACGGGGACAGGGAGAAAACAAGCGCTTATCATAGCAGAATCCTGCCTGACAACCGTCCCTGTTGCCAACGTGTCCAATCCACCTTCAGGAGCCCCATGAGCTATTGCGAATATGTTGCCGTTTTACCTGCCCACCAACCCTCGGTTCACCGCGCTTACCATGACTGCCAGTACGGCTTCCCGCTAGATGATGACAATGAACTGTTTGGCAGGCTGATTCTGGAAATCAACCAGGCAGGACTTAGCTGGAACACCATTTTGGTGAAGCAGGATAATTTCCGGCAAGCCTACGACGGTTTCAGCATAGAAAAAATAGCGGCCTATCAGGAAACAGACCGGCAACGCCTGCTAAGTGATGCCGGCATTATTCGCAACCGTTTAAAAATCAACGCTGCCATTGAAAATGCCCGTACAGTGCTGGCATTGCAGAAAGAATTCGGTTCGTTCCAGGCGTGGCTGAATCACCATCACCCTTTATCAAAAGAAGAATGGACCCGCCTGTTTAAAAAAACCTTCAAGTTTACTGGTGGAGAAATTGTGAATGAGTTCCTGATGAGTACCGGTTATTTGCCCGGTGCCCATGATGCTGATTGCCCGATTTACCGGCAGGTACTGGCCAGAAAACCGGTCTGGCTAAGTCATACAGGCAATGACGGGCCCAAGTAAGCCAGTAATGGTCATTACCGGCCATTACCGCTTACAGCGGACCTAGCTTTACTCAATCCCGATATCCAGACACACAATCTGCCCGCAATAAGGCTTGGCCTGTGCCAGTAAATGCGCAGGCTTGTAAGCAGCAAAGGCATAACTGATGTCGGCCCTGAATGTATCTGCATCAGCCTGCCCGGTATCGCAGTTCAACCCTGTTGGCATATCCAGGGCAATCCGGGTGCCGGGCATAGCATTCAATTGAACCATGCACTGCCTGACCGCATCGCTTAACTGTCCGCTAAAACCGGTTCCAAAAACCCCGTCAATCAATAAATCATACGGCTGCTGCCGGGAAACCTGCTGCATGTTGATGATGTGCAGCTTATTGGATGGTGGCAAGCGCTGGCGATTCAGCTCCGCCAGTTCAGTCAGCTGCTCACCCAGCAAAAAAACAATATCCACCTGCCAGCCCTGCGCATGCAGGCAGCGGGCAATGACCAGGCCATCGCCCCCGTTATTGCCCTTGCCACACACTACCAGGCAACGTCCGGCCACCGGAAAACGCTGCATAATATCACTGGCTGCGGCTGTGCCGGCATTTTCCATGAGTTGCTCAAAGCTGCTGCCGGCATCGACCGCAGCCTGTTCACGTTCACGCATTTGCGCAGAGGTATACACTTTCATACTGATAGTTAATCAGGCAACAGCCAGGCGCCCCCAATAACGCGCACGCAAACGATCATACACCAGGTTATAAACATAGGTATAGGGCAAATAAAACATCACCAGCCCGAAATCCAGAATAAGTGCTTCAACCAGGCCCATATCCAGCCACCAGGCAATAAAAGGAATGGCCATCACCAGCAGGCCAAGCTCGAATCCGGCCGCATGCACACAGCGCATGAACACGTTTTTTACCCACCCGAAACGCTTGAGCAGGCGATCAAAAAAGGTGTTATAAACCATGTTCCAGAGCAAGGCCATCACGGCAATCACAACCGTCACCACCCCCATATCCACCATGGATTCACCCGAAATCCAGGCGGCCAGGGGCGCACTAATGCCAATCGCCAGCACCTCAAAACAGAAGGCATGCAAAAACCGTTCAAGCACCGATTTGTCTTTTTCCAATTGCACAGCAAAAATCTCTTATTTAACGTTACGGCGTACCAGTGTACTTTGCCCAAACAGACTTTCCACCATATCCAGCACAATTTCCGCCGTTAAATTGCGCACATCCAGGGCCGGGTTCAATTCAACAATATCCAGTGATGCCATCATACCGGTATCGGCAATCATTTCCATGCATAACTGGGCTTCCCGATAATTGGGCCCGCCCCTTACCGTGGTACCCACACCCGGCGCAATATCCGGGTCCAGAAAATCCACATCAAAACTGACATGCAAATGGGTGTTCTGGTCCAGGCCATACAAGGCTTCTTGCATAGTCTGCCGCATGCCGGTTTCATCAATATGACGCATATCAAAAACCTGTATGCCCGCTTCATGGATAAAACGTTTTTCACCGTTATCAACACTGCGGATACCAATCTGGCGGATCATGTCCGCGTCAAGGGCAGGATTGCTACCCGACATATTAACCAGCGCATCGGGCCCATAGCCAAACAGGCAGGCCACCGGCATGCCGTGGATATTGCCTGTCGGCGATAATTCAGCCGTATTGAAATCAGTATGGGCATCCAGCCACAACACCCGCAGCCGCTTTTGCTGTTCCCGGCAATAGCGGGCAACCGCACTAATGGAACCCACACCCAGGCAGTGGTCGCCCCCCAGCATGACCGGCAAACGGCCTTCCTGCAATTGGGCATAAATAACATCATGGGCCAGCCAGTTCCAAGCGACAACCTGCTCAAGATGGCGGTAACCATTGACGGGTGCCTGCCAGGGATTGGCCGGACCGTGAATATTGCCACAATCGCGCACATCAAGCCCCAGTTTCTCAAGGGACTGGGTAATACCCGCCACCCGTAAAGCCTCGGGGCCCATGCTGGAACCCCGATGACCGGCACCAACATCAGTAGGTACGCCAATCAGGCTGACGTTTCTGTTCAGGAGATCCACTATTCATATCCCTAAAATATAGGTGAAAGTATTCTCGCACATTAGATCATGGCTGGCAAAATCCTTTACGTTTGGCAAATCAATAAAAAACACCCCAAAACCGGATGTCGTTCCGGGTTTGGGGTGTTTTTGAGTTTACCAAGGAAACAGTGGCATGACGCAAAGAGCCTAAAAAGACCCCGACGCCGTTTTTTTATTTCACCCTGTTATTTGCCATGGTCAGGGCCAAATCCTCGATCATGTCTTCCTGACCGCCAACCGTGCCCCTGCGGCCAAGTTCAACCAGAATGTCCCGGGCAGAAACACCGTATTTCTGCTCTGCCCGTTTGGCAAACAACAGAAAGGATGAATAAACACCCGCATAACCCAGCGTCAGTGCATCCCGGTCCACCCGAATGGGTTGATCCATAATGGGCGTGACCAAATCTTCGGCCACATCCTGTGCCTTGAACAGATCGATACCCGTAGGAATTTCCATCCGGTTCAAGACGGCAACCAGAACCTCAAGTGGTGTATTGCCAGCCCCAGCCCCCAACCCGGCCGAAGCGGCATCAATCCGGTTGGCTCCTGCCTTAATGGCAGCCACCGAGTTGGCGACCCCCATGGCCATATTATGGTGACCATGAAAACCCAATTCTGTTTCCGGCCGTAAACCATCCCTTAACGCGGCAACCCGGGCAGTGACATCTTCCGGCAACATATAACCGGCCGAATCAGTCGCATAAATACAGTTGGCTCCATAGGATTCCATGAGTCTGGCCTGTTCCAGCAGTTTTTCAGGCGTGGCCATATGGGCCATCATGAGAAACCCTACCGTATCCAAACCCATTTTTCGGGCAAAGCCAATATGTTGTTCAGAGACATCCGCCTCGGTACAATGCGTGGCCACGCGAATGGTTGAGACCCCTTTTTCACATGCCATTTTCAAGTCATCAACCGTACCAATGCCGGGTAACAGCAAGGCTGAAATTTTTGCCTGTTTCATCAAGGGTATGACAGTTGACAGATATTCTTCATCGCTATGGGCCGGAAAACCATAATTGACAGAGCTGCCCCCCAAACCATCACCGTGAGTGACCTCAATAAGGGGAACACCCGCTTCATCAAGCGCACAGGCAATGGATTTCATCTGTTCTAAAGACATCTGATGCCGCTTGGGATGCATCCCGTCACGCAACGTCATGTCGTGAATCTTGATTTTGTTCATGTCGACCATTTTTGTTTAATCCTTTATTATTGCGCTACAGCCGTATTTGCCAATACATTTTCAGCAAACATTTCGGCTGTCCGGGTTGCCGCAGCGGTCATGATGTCCAGGTTTCCGGCATACTTTGGCAAGAAATCACCCAGGCCTTCCACTTCCATAAACATGGATACCCGGTTTCCGTCAAAAACCGGCCCATTGACCAGTTTATAACCCGGTACATATTTTTGCACTTCCCGGATCATTTCCTGTACGGAAGCCGTAATAGCCTGCTGGTCGGGTTCTCCGGCAACCAGGCAATGCACCGTATCACGCATCATTAATGGCGGTTCGGCCGGATTAATAATGATAATGGCCTTGCCTTTTTTAGCCTTGCCCACTTTTTCAACCGCACTTGCCGTGGTCCTGGTGAATTCATCAATATTTTTACGCGTACCGGGTCCTACCGAACGGCTGGATACCGTTGCAATGATTTCCCCATATTCAAGTTCTTGCACCCGGGAAACGGCCGCAATCATGGGAATCGTGGCCTGACCACCACAAGTAACCATATTCACATTCATGGCCCCCTGCTTCAGACAGGCATCCAGGTTAACCGGCGGCACACAAAAGGGCCCAATGGCCGCGGGTGTCAGGTCAATCATCAGGACACCCAATTCGTTAAGCTTGCGACTATTTTCCGCATGCACATAAGCGGAAGTGGCATCAAAGGCAATCTGGATATTGTCTTCTTTGACATGCGGCAACAGTCCATCTACCCCTTCGGAAGAAGTTTTCAGGCCAAGCTCACGGGCACGGGACAAACCGGCAGAATCAGGATCAATACCCACCATCCAGACCGGCTCCAGACAATCACTACGTTGCAATTTATAAAGTAAATCGGTTCCAATATTACCCGGGCCGATAATTGCACATTTAATTTTTTTCATCGTATTATTCAAGAAAAGCAATTTATTATTCAAACACGGTGTTAACCGTACCGAGCCCGTCAATGCTAACGCTGTAAGTGCCAGCCGATGACACGGCCACCATTGGCCCCAGTGCCCCCGTCAGGATAATGCTGCCAGCCGTCAAGGGACGCCCGCATTGCACCATGACATCCGCCAGCCAGACAGCCGCATTCAATGGGTTTCCCAAGCAAGCAGCCCCTTTTCCGACCGATACCTGCACGTTATTGTGCATCATGGACATATCGCATTCAGTCAGGGAAAAATCTTTAAGCAAAACGGGCTGACTACCCAATACAAACAGGGCACTGGACGCATTATCTGCCACGGTATCCGTAATACTGATTTTCCAGTCGGCAATACGGCTATCCACAATTTCAATGGCTGCCAGCGCATATTCGGTTGCACCGATAATATCCGCATACGTATGCCGTTCATGGTTCAGGTCTTTACCAATAACCAGTGCGATTTCGGCTTCAACCTTGGGCTGGATAAGACCGGACAACTGTACGGGAGCGTTTTCCCCAACCGCCATATCTGCAAACAACATACCAAAATCGGGTTGATCCACCCCCAACTGTGCCTGCACAACGGGCGAAGTCAGTCCGATTTTCCGGCCTACCAAACGGCGGCCCTGACTCAATGCATATTGCGTATTTTGCTCTTGAATGGCATAAGCCGTTTGTATATCGGCCTGCACAAGACGGTCTTTAATGGGTGCTACCGGTTTGCCCGATTGCTGTGCCTCGCGCAAAAGCGCGGCGGCACTTTCTATACTTAACAATTGATCACTCATAATTAATGTGTTTCCTTAGTCTTTATGACCATTTAACAGGAAATCAATATGTAGTGTATTAAACGTTTCCGGGTCTTCATATTGTGGCCAGTGACCGCAGTTTTCCATCACGGCCAAACGGCTGTTTGAGACCAGCGAATGCAGCTTTTCACCCACGCTGACTGCAGCGGTAGGATCATGGCTGGTCCAAAGCACCAATGTTTCGGCTTCGATTTTGGCCAGTTCTTCGGGGGTCAGCAGGTTGCGCAGGCGTACGTCCATATCCTGCAGGCACATAATGCTTTCAATGGCTTCAAGCATGCCCGGAGAACGATAAGTGGCATATCGGGCTTCAACCAGATCTTCGGTAACAATTGAAGGATCCGCCATCAGGAATTCAAGCCGTTTACGGGTTGCTTCCCGGTCTGGGTTTCTGACCGCGTTCAGGCTAAGGGTACGTAAACGTTCCATCACTTTGGGGTCTGCAATCATGCCACCGCAGGTATTAAGCACCAGACGCTTAACCCGTTCAGGATATTTGGCCGCAAAACGGGCACTGACCCAACCGCCCAGAGACTCGCCAGAAAGATGAATTTTTTCCAGCCCCAATACATCCATCAAATCACGCAGATGCTCTACATAATCGATAACTTCATAATTGCATTTGGGTTTATCGGTAAAACCATGCCCCAGCATATCAATGGCCAACACACGAAAATGTTTTGCATGCGGCAGGATATTACGCATATAGGCTTCCAGATGACCTGAAATACCATGTAGTAAAAATAATGTTTCGGGCCCTTCTCCGGCCTCAAGGACACGGGTTTTGACCCCTTTTACGTCGATATAATGCAAACGGACACTGCCATCGGCCACGGCAGACCATAAAGAACGCAGTTCTGGCTGGGCATTATTCTTATGATTATTTTCCAAAGTGCTGGATGAACGACTCACTGACTTTATCTCCAATAGATGATTAACAATATCTTAAGTATCAAGCATGTTAAAAAACATTGATTTAATCCAATATTTATTTTGTAGTTATTGATAGGATAAAAATCTAATTCAATTTTTTTTATTCATTGCCGCAACAGGAAACCCTGAAATTCTGTTCCATCAAAGACAGAAAATACTGAAATTCTCCCATCTCGCAGTGGTCATGCCATGACATATATAAATTGATATTGGGTGGCGTAGGACTCACTATCTTCCTGAAACAAATTGAAGGATTAAGCAATGTAATGACATAATCCGGTAATATGGCAACCCCCATACCCATCGAAACCAGATTCAGGGTGAGCAACATATTGGATGCATTCTGGATTTTCTTGTATTTGATATTGTTTTCTTCAAGGTATTGATTGGTCAATATACCCAGCGCCCCAGAAAAATTAGGGTCAGTAACAATAATATTTTGATCCTGTAACAAGTTTACGGGGATTTCATTTTCCCGAGCCAGGGGATGTTCAACTGACATCACCAACACCAGCTCCTCCTGATATATCAGATTATTTTTAAATCCCTCTACTGTTTGTCTCAAAAAAGCAACATCAAGATCCCCCTTGACCAAAGCTTCTTCCTGTTCAATTGTATTAATACTTTTCAAATCAACATTCAGGGACGGCATTTTCTGCCTGATAAAAGGCATAATTTTCGGGAAGATTTTTACTTCAGCCGAAGGCACAAATCCTATTTTTATTTTCCTGTTAGATTTCTTGACCGAGTCCCGGGTTACCTGGATAGCAAGATTGGCCTGCTGCAATACCAGCCTGGCCTCCTTAAGAAATACCTCTCCGGCTTTGGTCAGTTCTACTTTACGTTTCGTTCTGCTAAACAGTTTAACGCCTATTTCATTCTCTAAATCACGGATCTGCTGACTCAGTGAAGGCTGGGCAGTAAACAGCTTTTCAGCCGCCCTGGTGAAATTCAATTCTTCGGCGACAGCAATGAAATACCGTATGTGTCTAAGTTCCAAATCACCCTCCAGTAATCTTTTTTAAATATTAATTCAAATAAAAAAAGTATTTCACAGTTGTTACAACTGCAACGATCATATCGGTTGTTACCACACAAAAGAATGATCCTAAATACGACTACAGGAGGCCATCGTTAATGAATAAAACAATAGACATTCAAGCTTTAATAGATTCCAAGAATGGGCAAGTAACTCCTTCAATTTATACTGACCCTGAAATATATGAACTGGAACTGGAAAGAATCTTCGGGCGCTGCTGGCTGTTTCTTGCGCATGAAAGCCAAATTCCAAAAGCAGGGGATTTTTTTAATACTTACATGGGTGAAGACCCCATTGTTGTTGTTCGTCAAAAAGATGGTACCGTGAAAGCATTCTTAAATCAATGCCGTCACCGTTCCATGCGAGTCAGTTATGCCGACTCGGGCAATACCAAGGCCTTCACCTGTCCCTATCATGGCTGGTCTTATGCCACCAACGGTGACCTGATCGAGGTTCCGCTTGAGCCGCGCGCCTACCCGCAAGGTTTATGCAAATCAAAATGGGGCCTGCAAGAGGTCACCAAAATTGCCTCTTATAAAGGCCTCATCTTCGGCACCTGGGACGAAAACGCAGTCAGCCTTGAAGAATATATGGGCGATATGGCCTGGTATCTTGATGGTGTTCTTGACCGTCGTGAAGGTGGCACCGAAATTGTTGGCGGCATCCATAAATGGACGATCGACTGCAACTGGAAATTTGCCGCCGAACAATTCGCCAGCGACCAGTACCACGCCCTGTTCTCACATGCCTCCGCGGTACAAGTGCTAGGCGCCAAACCCGAAGACGAGCAAAAAGCACTGGGCTCGGGCCAAACAGCCCGCCCTGTATGGGAAACGGCAAAAGACGCCCTACAATTTGGACAGGATGGTCACGGTAGCGGTTTTTTCTTTACCGAAAAACCTGATGCCAACGTTTGGGTCGATGGCGAAGTATCCGACTATTATCGTGAGACCTATCCCGAAGCCCTTGAACGCCTGGGCGAAATCAGGGCCCTTCGTCTGGCCGGTCATAATACTCTTTTTCCCACCCTGTCTTGGTTGAACGGTACTGCCACGCTGCGTGTCTGGCATCCCCGTGGCCCCAACCAGGTTGAAGTCTGGGCATTCTGTATTACCGATAAAAATGCTCCTGAAGAAGTCAAGGCCGCCTTTGAACGCAGCGCTACCCGTGCATTCGGTCCTGCCGGTTTTCTGGAACAGGATGACTCTGAAAACTGGGTTGAAATCCAGAAAATCCTGCGTGGCTACCGTGCACGCAACAGTCAACTGTGCATGGAAATGGGTATGGGCAATGAAAAAATCCGTGATGATGGCGTCCCGGGAATTACCAACTATATTTTCTCGGAAACGGCCGCTCGTGGCTTCTATCAGCATTGGGCAAATTTGTTAACCAGCAAAACCTGGCAAGAAGCCAAAGCCAAAACCGATGCTTATCAGAAGACCCTGGTTGAAAACAGCAAGGAGACTGCATAATGACACAAGTTATCACGCCCGTTTCCATGGAATTACACCATGAAATCAGCCAATTCCTGTTTTATGAAGCTCAAAAGCTGGATGACTGGCAATTCCGTGACTGGCTCACCCTGATCGCAGAAGATATCCACTACACCATGCGCACGGCAGTAAACGCCCAAACCAGGGATCGCCGCCGCTGTGTACAACCGCCTACCACCTGGATTTTCAACGATAGCAAATTACAGCTTGAGAAACGGATTGCCCGACTTGAAACAGGTATGGCCTGGGCCGAAGAACCTCCTTCCCGTACGCGTCACTTTGTCAACAATATCCAAATATCTACCACCGAACTGGAAGATGAATACGATATCCGTGTGAACTACTTGCTTTATCGCTCACAAAAAGAGAAAGATGAAACATTCTATGTTGGCATGCGCAAAGATCGTCTTCGTCGAACCGGAAACAATGACATGGGTTGGGAAATTGCCAATCGTGAAATTATTCTGGATCAGGTTGTTATTACCTCTCATAACCTAAGCATACTGTTCTAATCATGGAAAAGATTTTTGTTTGCTCAAAAAATGACTTGCCCGAAGGTGAAGCTATCAAGGTGGACTGCCAGCCCGAAGCGATCGCCGTATTTAATATTGGCGGCTCATTTCATGCCATGAATGACAAATGCAGTCATGGCAACGCGTCCATGTCCGAAGGCTATATTGAAGAGGATGGCACGGTGGAATGTCCATTACATTCCGCCCTGTTTTGTGTCAAAACCGGCAAGCCTTTATGCCTGCCGGCAACCGATCCTATCGCCACCCATCCGGTTGTGGTTGAAAATGATTCCATCTATGTCCTTCTTAAGGAGCAGCAACAATGAGCTGGTTACAAGACCAAACGGTTCTGATTACCGGTGGCGGATCGGGCCTGGGCCTGGCCCTGGTGGAACGCTTCCTGAATGAAGGTGCCAATATCGGTGTCTTGCAACGCTCCGCGTCAAAAGTCGAGTTACTGAAAGAACGTTACGGCAATGATATCGTTGTTGTGCAAGGAGACGTTGCCAATTACGCAGACAACCAGCTTGCGGTTCAGGAAACCGTCAAGAAATTTGGAAAACTGGATTGTTTTATTGGCAATGCCGCCGTCTGGGATCATGGCGCCAGCCTTATGAGCCTGTCAGCCGAACAGCTGGATACAGGCTTCAATGAACTGTTTTCAATTAATGTAAAAGGCTACTTGCTGGGCGCCAAGGCGGCCAGTCAGGAACTGATCAAATCAGAAGGCTCGATTATTTTCAGCTTGTCCAATTCTTCCTTCTACCCTGAAGGTGGAGGCCCTTTATATACATCAAGCAAACATGCCGCCGTTGGGCTTATACGTCAGTTGGCCTTTGAACTGGCACCCAAAGTGCGTGTTAATGGGGTTGGCCCATGTGGCATGGCCAGTGATTTGCGCGGGCCTGCTTCCCTGGGACAAGACCAGTTGCGAATCATGGACTCACGAACACCTGAAGCCATTGCCAGCATTTTGCCGCTACAGTTTTTTCCTGATGCCAGTGAATTCACCGGGCCTTTTGTTTTATTGGCATCCCGTGAAAACAACCGTACATTAAGCGGTGTCATGATTAATGCCGATGCCGGCCTGGGCATCAGAGGCATCCGTAATACTGCCGGTGGCATGAACCTGTAAACAGTTCAAGTTTTAATAATAATTAAAGAATGGCTATTATTAAAATGGCCATTCAAGGACATACCTTATGACCGTAAAATTAATATGTGTGGCACACACGCCAATGATGGACCATTGTTCACCGGGAGACAAGATCGAAAAGGAAGCACGTGCCGCTTTTGCCAAACTTGCGGCCGAGGTCGATGCATACAATCCGGATCTGATCGTCGTTTTCGCTCCCGATCATTTCAACGGTTTTTTCTATGATTTAATGCCAGCTTTCAATATTGGCATTCGTGCATCGGCCGCCGGTGACTGGGATATTGGCAAGGGTCCGCTTAACATTCCTGAAGACAAGGCGCTGGCTCTAACCCGGGACGTGCTGGATCAGGGCATTGATGTCGCCTATTCCTATCGCATGCAGGCAGACCATGGCTTTACCCAACCCCTGATGCTTCTGTGCAATAGCCTGACCAAATACCCTGTTATCCCGATCTTTGTTAACGGCGCGGCAAAACCCCTGCCAAGCTGCAAACGTGCAGTTGATCTGGGCAAGGCAGTTGGAAAGCATCTGTCCAAATCCGATCAGCGTATTTTAATTATCGGATCCGGTGGCTTGTCACATGATCCTCCAACACCTCAAATGGGCTCGGTTCCCCCAGAAGTTGAAGAATTCCTGATAGCAGGACGCAACCCCACCCCTGAAGCCAGGAACAAGCGCCAGGCCAATGTAGTTGCCACTGGTCAGGCACTGGCCAAAGGTGAAGGGCCGTCCATTCCCCTGAACCCTGAATGGGACATGGCCTTGATGGAACAATTCAAAAAGGCCGATTTCAAGCGCATTGCCGCCTACACCAATGAAGAAATTCAGCGGGATGGTGGTAAAGGTGGGCAGGAAGTCCGTGCCTGGATGTCCGCATTCGCGGCCCTGTCTGAATTTGGTCCTTACGATGCCGAGATTGTCTATTATTACCCCATCAAGGAATGGATTGCCGGCATGGGCATGATGACAGCACAACCCATTTAAATTAATCCTGGAAAAATTCAATGAATAAAGAAACTATTATCATCATTGGAGCAGGCCAGGCAGGCGCAACTGTAGCAGTACAGTTGCGCCAGGATGGTTTCACAGGACGTATTATCCTGGCAGGAGACGAACCTCATTTGCCCTATGAAAGGCCCCCTCTTTCAAAAGAAAGGCTGTTAACGCCCGATACGGCCAACTGCCAAATTTTTAGTGCTGACTTTTATGCTGAAAAACACATCGAAGTCAGAAACAACGAAAAAGTCACCGGCATCAATACGCAAACCCGCCAAGTACTGTTGGCCAATGGCGAAAAACTGGATTATTTCAAGCTGGTGCTAACGACAGGCGCAAGTGTTAAACATATCCCCATGCTTGATGAGCTTGGTGACAGGGTTCATACACTCCGGACCATTGATGATGCCGATATGCTCAGGCTTTCCCTATCGCCAGGAAAGCGCATTGCCATTATTGGCGGTGGTGTGATCGGCCTGGAGCTGGCATCCACGGCCATTGACCTGGGTTGCCAGGTCAATCTGGTGGATACCGGAAACCGTGTCATGCGCAGAAGCGTTCCCCCCATTCTCAGTCAGTTCCTGTTTGAACGGCATCAAAAAAACGGTGTTCAATTCCATATGAATACCGTTTTACGCACTGCCAGCATCAACCAGGACAACAGTTTTACCCTGACGCTGGAAAACGGCACTTGCCTGCAAGCAGATGCCATCGTTTACGGAATTGGCGTTGAACCCAATATTAATCTGGCCATCCAGGCCGGCATCCAGGTTAACAATGGCATTGTAATTAACAGTCACGGGCAAACCTCCGACCCGAATATTTACGCAGCCGGAGACGTTACCGCATGCTGGCAAGGGCAAACACAAACATTTACCCGTACTGAAACATGGGAAAATGCCCAGAATCAGGCTATTACTGTTGCCAAATCCATTCTTGGGCTGGTAATCCCCGAGTTTTCAGCACCCTGGTTCTGGACCGACCAATGTGGATTAAATATCCAGCTTTGCGGTCAAATGAACGCAGAGCAATGGATTTGTCGCGGTGACATGAACGCCCCCGAAGGATTTATTCTTTTCGGTTTCTTGCAAGATATCCTGGTTGGTGCCATTACGGTTAACCAAGGCAGGGAAATGCGTAATCTGAAAAAAATGATCGCCCTGCAACATCCTTTTTGCAAGGCAACCCTTGAAAACAGGGAAACCAGTTTACGCCAATTAAGCACGGCTGTTTAATTGCGACTTTACAATTCAACAATCAGCCTGTCATGCTGGCATCTTTGACCGTATCCGTCAAAACCGGAATGGCAGGCCCTACACCCAAATATGAAAACAGGTCTTTCGGGTCGGCCAGATCGGGCACCAATGAAATGGACTGTATCAAACCCAATTCTTTTGCCGCATCACGCATGAACAGCATGGCGGAGTAGTCTTCCAGCGCAAACCCGACCGAATCAAAGATCGTAATGTCTTCCTCATGGCTGCGGCCCGGTTTCGTTTTGCCAAACACTTCCCATAAGTGCACCACCGGAAAGTCTGGCGCCATATTCTGCAATTCACCCTCAATCCGGGTCTGCTCTTCAAACTCAACAAAAACCGGACCCATTGACAGGATATCCGGATGTAATTCCGTCTTGCCGGGTGAGTCACCGCCTACGGCATTAATATGCATGCCCGGCTCTATCATATCCGGGGTAATAATATGCGCTTTGGCGTATTCAGCCGTTACCGTGGTAATAATATCCATACCCTTAACCGCACTGGCCACATCGCTGGCCATCACAAACTTCATGCCGGTATGGGCCAGGTTGCCCACCAGCTTTTCAGAAGCCCTGGGGTCTTTATCATACAAATGGATTTCTTCAATACCCAGCAAGTCATGAAATGCCAGCGCCTGGAATTCGGCCTGGGAGCCATTGCCAATTAAGGCCATGGTACGACTGTTCTTGCGAGCCAGATATTTGGCTGCCAAGGCAGACGTTGCCGCTGTCCGGAAAGCCGTTGTCAGGGTCAATTCTGAAATTGCCCTTGGCATGCCTGTGGCCACATCAACCAGGGCACCGAATGCAATCACGGTAGACAAGCCCTTAGCCGGATTATGCGGATGGCAATTCACATATTTAAATGCATAATGTTTTTTATCGGCAATTGGCATCAGCTCCATGACGCCATCCTCCACATATTTGGCGACCCGTTTGGATTTATCAAATTCATCCCAGCGCAAATAATCAGCCAAAATATAATTGGCAACCCCCTCAAGACAGGCTTTCATCCCTTTTTTTCGGGCAATGGCAGCAATATCCTGTGGACGGATCAATTCAGTCATTAACTGATTCTGTAATAAGGCATTCATGCGGGGCCTCCTGTATTTATAATTGTAATTCAAGCTATTAGCCATAGTTTGACGCATGATGCCATCAATTTACAGCCCGCATTTTGCATACTTTTGGGCAGTTTTCTATCATAATGACAGAACTACCTACCGGAATGACAATGATGGATACGCTAGATCAGATCCTGATTGCCCTTTTACGCCAAAATGCCCGTTATACCGTGGCTGATCTGGCCCAGAAACTGCAGGTATCGCGCGGCACGGTACGCAACCGCAGGCGGAAACGCTTGATGAACTGGGCCAGGCCCTGGAGCGGATACGGCTGATCAAGGCTATCAGTAACTCGGAAACGAGTATTCATTTGAAGAGTTATAAATGAATGGAAAATATTTATTCAGGGAAAGGGTTTTGTTGCGTTTTTATTATCCGGTTTTTCACATTCAGGATGTGACTTAAAAAATTATTTTAAATTTAAAAAACCTAAGATTGTATATTCATCAGCATCATTAATATATGCTTCTTTTGTACTGTTGGCAATCCAGCTTTTACCCAAAACAGGATCATTTACTTCCTGGTACCCCAACGATATTAAATACTTTTTAAGCACTTCAACATTCTGTTTTCCTGCGTACCGGATATGAAAACCGGAAGGTTTGGTACCGTCCCGGGCATCATAAAAGATAAGAGAAGCATCATCCAGGCCGGGTGCATTTTTTACCTCGTTGGATGTCAACAAAGTATACGGAACCCAATTCCTGCGCGTATAACTGTAATCCAATGAAAAAACATAAGGAATCACTGCATATCCCAACCAGGCAATAAAAAAGATACAAACGGTTATAAATGTTATAAGCGTTTTTTTCCGGCTGACTTTAACGACAGGCATATTTGGATCCATACATAAATGCCAACCCATCATGTCTACTGCTAGGCCTCTCAATTTCTACAACACCCTTATTAAAATTATTAAAAGGCTGAATAGCTGTCATAAATGAGGGTAAAGTACCATAGGATGGTGTGACTGCTTTATTCACTGTTGGTTCTGGAAACAGCAAAGGACGAAAAAGCTTATTTTTATACACACCAACAGCACCATAATAATCCCAGCGTTCAAGAGCCTTTGCTTTACTGATTAATTTCAAATGCGGAAAATAATTCATTGGTCGAACGACACGATAAAACCCCAATAAATTAGAAACCAAATCTTCCGCACTAAAGCCACTATCAGTAAACCAATTATAAGGAGCAGATACCTGCAATCCTTCGAATTGAAGAGAGACCTGCATCATCAAAGCTAAAGCAATACTATGCCTTTCATGTAAAGATCTTCCTTTTTTAACTTTCCATCTTATGCTATTACCCGCACAAAAACCTGACATATTCATTGATTGTGCATAAACAAGATCATAATAAGGGTCTGTATAAATTTCTCCTCTACGCATTTCCTCTAACAAATTTATAATATCTCTACCCTGAGCATGCCCTAAATCAATCCAGCCAAGTATTTCTGAGTAAACCAAACCTCTTCTTGCTCTCCCTGCCATTTCTGGCTCAATTATATCTTCACGTTTACTCATGAAATTTACTCGGCACAAATTAATTAATTCAAAACAATCCTAAATGTAATAATATTCTAATAAAAATACAGTTTTATGACATTAAACACGATACGTTGCAAGAATCATCGTTAATACCAAACGGGAATGATGCTCGGCATCACGGTAAACGGCGCCTGATAGAAACCATCCGGATGGGCATGCTGGACAGGTAACGGCTCCGGGCTCAGGCTCAGTTCATGACGCGGACGCAGATAGTAATTGCTCCATTCTATCTGCGGCAAAGGCCATTAAGTTTCATGATGCCATCAATTTACAGCCCGCATTTTGCATACTTTTGGGCAGTTTTCTATCATAATGACAGAACTACCTACCGGAATGACAATGATGGATACGCTAGATCAGACCCTGATTGCCCTTTTACGCCAAAATGCCCGTTATACCGTGGCTGATCTGGCCCAGAAACTGCAGGTATCGCGCGGCACGGTACGCAACCGCATGCTGAAACTGGAAGATGAAGGCGTGATTACCGGTTATTCGGTGCAGCTGCGCCCCACCAGCCAGAACCGGCCCATTACCGCCTGGATGAGTATTGCCATTGAAGGCAACGCCACCCGGCAGGCAGTGGCCAGTTTGCTGGGTGAGCCCTGCGTGGTTGCCCTGCATGACACCAACGGCCGCTGGGACTTGCTGGCCGAACTGCAGGCGCAAACCCTGGATGAATTGGGGCAGTCCCTGGAACGGATCAGGCTAATTAAGCATATTAGCAATTCAGAAACCAGCATTCATTTGAAAAGTTATAAATAATCACAGTATTTTGGCTTTAGTTAATGTTAAGTCTGGTTTATGATCAAATCAGCAATCGTATTATTATCAATGGTTTCACCGCTTAAATACTTCATTAAAACCTCACTGCCCATTTCAGGTAATGAAAACATATAATCAACATGCAAAAGTTGCAATTTCCGGCGATTACGTTCTTCATTAATCATGGTAATGGTTTTAACCTTATCACCCGCAATTTCCTTCACCGCCAATAAAATATAGGTATTTTCAACATCGCTCTTTTCCAATGCCATTACACAATACGCATCTTTAACAGAAGCCTTTTCCAGGGTCGCGATCTCGGTAACTTCACCAGACACAACAATTGCATCTAAAGGGAATAAATCCCGGTTTTTTTCATCACATACAATAACGGTCTGCAAACCCCGTTTTTTTAAGCCGTTATAAACAAAAACTGCCAATTGGGAAGAGCCTGCAATAACATAATGATTTTTCATCTGTAACAACCTTTTATGTACAATTTTACGGGTATCACTGGCTGCAATACCTGCCAAATACACAATTGAAGTCGTAAAAATAGTAATACCAAAAACAACAACACTAATCGCAAAAACACGTGCTTCTGTGCTTGCTGGCACAATATCCCCATAACCCACCGTTGTCATGCTGATGATAGAAAAATAAAATGCCTGGAAAGCATCCGTGATTTTTGGATTGAAATGCGGGCCCAAATATAATGAACCCAATACTGAATATATAATAAGTAAAACAATGCTGAATAAAGCCAATCCTGCCGTATTACTTATATTTTGATTCGGAAAATGTTTCCAGTTACGTATTAATAAAACCAATAAAACAAAAGAATAAACGCCATGAAAAAAATAGGCGCTACCCAATGTTATATCAAGGGAAACTAATAAAACCAGAGCAAGAATACTAAAAAAACAGGCCAGGCGAGCGCCTGCAAACATGAAAAAACCAAATAAAACCAGGCAAGTACCCAAGGCAAACCTGGGCAATTCAAGCAAATGGAAAAAACCCAATGTTTGCATCCAATGCACAAACTCTTCCGTATCTTTGACAAAATTACCAAAATACTTATATAAAACCGGTAAAGTCAGCCATAGCCCGTTAATAATACCCAGCAATGACAGGAAAACCCGTAAATTCAATATTGGTTGAATCAACGAGCCAATATGTTTTATTGCATTCATAACAGTCCAAAAAGGTATTCAATAACCAGTAATTGCCATCCCTGATTTATTCATTATTACGCAAAAAAGCGCTCACTTTTTCAATCAAGGTGGATACCATGTGCGGTATTGTACCAACCATCCTCTACCAGACCGTATTTATTCTTCAGGCAAGCTCACGCATAATAAATCTCACCTTCTGTCGCCAGGTTTTTTAACATGGCCCTTGCTTCCTTAAATGAGCAATAAATATAAGGAGAAGGGCCATGTTCATCTTGTGTTTTTAAATACCGCCCATGCATAAATATTTCACGACAAGATAGTCATCAAGCCCGTAATGAGAGCCTTCACGGCCAAGGCCCGATTGTTTTACGCCACCAAAAGGGGCGGCCTCATTGGAAATGATGCCTGTGTTAATGCCCACCATTCCATATTCCAACGCCTCGGAGACACGCCATACACGACCAATATCACGACTGTAAAAATAAGCCGCCAGACCAAATTCGGTATCGTTGGCCTGCTCAATAACTTCTTCATCGGAATGAAATCTGAAAACGGGTGCTAACGGCCCAAACGTTTCCTCATAAGCCACTTTCATTTCTGCCGTTGCATCCGCAATCACCGTTGGTTCGAAAAAAGACAATCCCAATGCATGCAGTTTGCCGCCGGCCAATATCCGTCCGCCTTTTGCAAGCGCATCAGCCACATGTTCCTCCACCTTGTTGACGGCCGCCTGATCAATTAAGGGCCCTTGGGTAACCCCATCGTCAAAGCCATTGCCCACTTTAAGCTTGCCGACGGCATTCACCAATTTCTGGCAAAATTCATCGTATACCCTGTCATGAACATAAAAACGATTGGTACAAACGCATGTTTGGCCCGTGTTCCTGTATTTGCTGGCCATGGCACCTTCTACCGCGGCATCCAGATCTGCATCTTCAAAAACAATAAAAGGTGCGTTTCCGCCCAACTCCATCGATACTTTCTTGATGGTGCCGGCACTTTGCTGCATTAATAACCGGCCCACTTCAGTAGAACCGGTGAAAGAAACCTTTCGTACCAAATCATTGGATGTCATTTCACCACCAATTGCCGATGCAGAGCCGGTGATGACTGAAAACACCCCGGCAGGCACACCCGCCTCTTCAGATAACACCGCCAGCGCCAAGGCCGAGTAAGGTGTCTGGGAAGCGGGTTTAACCACAATCGGGCATCCGGCTGCCAATGCGGCCCCCACTTTACGGGTAATCATGGACGAAGGGAAATTCCAGGGCGTAATAGCAGCACAAACGCCTATCGGTTCTTTGGTTACCACAATACGTTTATCGCGAGAAGGCGCTGGAATAGTATCGCCATAAACCCGCTTTCCTTCTTCGGCATACCACTCCAGATAAGACGCGCCGTAAGCGATTTCACCTTTTGATTCGCTTAACGGTTTACCCTGCTCTGCCGTCATGATACGTGCCAGATCGTCTGCGTTTTCTATAATGAGTTCAAACCATCTTCTAAGAATAGTTGATCTTTCCTTGGCTGATTTATTACGCCACGCTTTCCAGGCGGCATCCGCCCCCTCAATGGCCTGTCGTGCTTCAGCACTGCCCATTTTGGGAACCAACCCCAACACTTCTTGCGTTGCGGGATTAATAACCTGAATGGTTTCACCCCCATCAGCGTCACTCCAGATACCGTTTATGTAACATTGCTGCCGAAACAAACTTGAATTTTTTAACGTCAACATTATTTTCTCCATTTACTCTATTTTTCTGACAGTCAATGCCAATCTCAACTGGCCCTGAACCAGGATTTTTAATTTTTCTCCAACCACTTGCAGTACCAAGAGCTTTGGTAAGAGCGAATGCAAGCTACTTTATTGAATATTGTATTGGCAGGAAAAATATAACGCATTTATAAATGCTTGTGACTCTGTTTACTGGATAAAACCCAGGCACCATTTCTCAGGCGAAATACATCTTCACTGCGTAAAATGGTTTTTAACTGTAATCCCGATGTTGAATGCTGATTATCATAAACCGTCAGATAATAAATAACATTTGCCATTACCCCGTCTTCGAGCAGTTTAATATACAAATTACTAACCTGATGTGAGGTCACCCGCTGAGGGTCTCGCTGGTCCAGCGCTTCCAGAATTTGCTCTGGGCCCTTCAATGTTTTCCCTTGACGAACCCATACGGTATCCGCTTCAAGGCAAGCAAGCAAGCTCTCATTATCACGCTGATCCAAACCATGATAAAAACGCGCTATTGCTTGCGCACAATGACTATATAAAAGTGATGCTTGCATAAAAAAACCTATAAGTACAATTATAAGGTCACAGCTACCGAATCTGAAAGCTGCTTCAATGACTTGCCAGCATCAACCAAATCTGCGGGAAGAATTTTTGCAGCACGTTCCACCAACTGACGTGCAAACCGGAAATCACGCCCTGCGTTTACCCCAATCACACCAACGATCATATCGTCTTCATTTAAATAAAAATGCAGGGAACCATCACTTGCGAGTTGTCTTAATGCCAACCTGACATTACCATTCACATGGCCAAAAATCTGGATCCGCCAATCAAATTGCTCTGACCAAAGAAGCGGTATCGGATAGTAATCCTTCCCTGTATTCAATATGGACATTGCCGCGGCAATCCCCTGATCCTGGGCATTCTGCCAGGATTCCAAACGCATTTGAGTACCGGCTGGTAAAGTTCTTGTAATGGCCACATCTCCTGCCGCATAAATATCAGGATCACTGGTCCTGCACTGGCCATCCACGAAAACACCGTTATTACAATCCAACCCAGCTTTCTTTGCCAATTCATCATTAGCTATCAAACCTGCCGCTACAACTATATATGTACACAACAGGGCTTGGCCATTCGACAGACTGACAAGCAGCCCTTTTTCAGTCGGATTAACCTCAAGAACCTGGGTTTCAAGTTGAACCTTGACCCCCTGGCTGATATGCAAGTCAAACAACATGTCCGATATATCAGGCGCAACACTACGCTGGCAAAGACGGTCGGCATATTCAGCCACGGTTACCTCACACCCCATCTGTCTTGCTGATGAAGCAACCTCAAGTCCTATCCAGCCACCGCCAATAACCAACACATGACCGGCTTCATCCGTCAAGGCCTTTTTCAGATTCAAGGCATCATCAAGCGTTCGCAACTTGAAGACGCGCTCATGTTCAATACCACTAATTGGCAAATGCCGGGCACGTCCGCCTGTACATAGAATAAGCTTGTCATAAGCCAGCTGTTGGCCATTACCAAGCATTACGCTATGCGCCTGCCGGTCAATCTCAATGACTTCGGTATTCAGGCGAATATCAATATCCAGGGTTTTTAACGATTCATCATCCAAGATCGCCAGCGTGTCGGACGTACATGCGCCCTGAAGGATTTCCTTGGATAAGGGCGGGCGTTCGTAAGGAGGGTGTGCCTCCACGCCCACCAAAACAATATTTCCCGTATAGCCTTTATCACGCAGGGTACGGGCAGCCCACCCCCCTGCCTGTCCCGCTCCTGCAATGATAATACGGCCGGCTGTCATGCAGACTCTCCGGAAACATAAATGACGTCGTTCTCAATTTTTATCGGATACACCCTGATAGGCACTTTGCATGGTGCAGATACTGCCTCACCGGTACGAATATCAAAACAACCTTGATGAAGTGGACATTCAATCATCCCATCCTCTATATAACCTTCTGCCAAACTGGCATTACCATGCGAGCAGCGGTCTTGCGTTGCATGGATGGAACCATCCTCCAGTTTGTACAGGCATACCGCCTCACCTTCCACAACAACACGCAATGTACCTGTATCGGGGGAAATTTCCGCAGGTGCACCCACTGCGACCCAGTTCAATGTATCTGTCATAATCCCATCGCCTCACGGTAATATTGATAAAAGGCACGAATAAGCACCTCGCTGACCATATAATCAGCAGGCTCAGTATCCCGTCCTCCCATTTCCACCACACTCACGCTTTCCGGATAACCTGCAATGCCGGTCTGCACCTGCTTAAGCATTTCACTGTCGTCCATGGAAACAAATCCCGCCGGGCCCAACAGGTTGGCATGCTTCAAACGCAAACGTGTCATATCCTCATCATCATCTTCATAACCGTAATAAGTAAAGACCAGTTCATGGGCGTCAGGGCCTCTGGGAATAACATGACGGGTTTTCAATGAGTTAGCCTGAATGCCGAATTGAGCAGCCGGAAATACCCACGCCCCGCCAACACGTCCACGGTTGAACTCGGCACGTGGCGTAACTGTTTCGGCATCAAGAATCTGCAAATCATCACGAAAGCGCTCCATTTCCGCTGTCGCTTCTGTCTTTTTCTTGCCCTCATTATGGGAAACCATCACGCTATGAGCGCCCCCTCCCGTCGGAATACATTCAGACTTGGAGTCGGCACGCCATAAGCCAAAGGTGATATAAAACGAATGCAGCAACGTGGCATGATAAGGATCCTTCAGGTTTTCCAGATACATTTTCCAGTTACTTGGAATCAGCTGACGGCTGTAACCAAGCAGGCGAAGTTTTTTTCCAGGCAACATATGATCAATCTCAGCCAGAACTTCTTCACCGCAATAGGTTTCAAAATCGGGGGCCGTTTCAGAAAAAGTTGCCCATATGGACCCACCCCGGTTCACGGTACGCAAACGGGTGATGCCAAATTTTTTCAGATCAAAATCCTTGGGCATCCCACCTTTACCCAAAGCACCACGACGAAATGGAATGCCTTGTAAATTACCATCCAAATCATAATTCCATTGATGGTAAGGACAGGTAAAATCCTTTACCTTGCCTGTGTTTTGCCAGCAAATCTGTGCTCCCTTATGGGCGCAACGGTTTTCGATGACATTAATTTCACCTTCTTCGTTCCGGACCATAATGACTGGCCGGTCTCCGATCCACTGGCGTTTATAACTGCCAACTTCGGGTACTTCACATTCCAGCCCGACATAATTCCATGTATCACCTGCAAAGAATATGTCCATCTCTTTCTTGTAAACCGCAGGATCAGTATAAATCCACGCGGGAATGCGTGTATGGCCTTCCTCGGGCCAGCGACGGTTGATCGTAATGGGAACTTCAATCACATCAGGTTTATTCTCGTGTGTACAGCTCATCTTAAAATCTCCTTATATTGGGCATCAAACCGGGATAATCAGTGAATTACGAATACGATAGTTGTCGTACACGCAATCACGGTACTGAAGTTTGAAGCCCTCCTCCGTACGGATGATTATGTCCTGATATTGGCCGACAAGGTTCACGGTTGGTTCCTGATCAGACAAGGCTTCGGTAACCATAAAATTGGCTTGTGCCCTGATAACATCATCTTCAATACTATTAATATGCACACCACTAATAAAATGACGCAACATACGCGGCTCATACATCGTTGTTTCCCTAATGGCGGTAACACGATCAAGCAGCATGTTTTTATTCATGCAATAAATCAGACCCAAGGGAAGATTTGCCTGCTTGTTTTCATGTGAAATCACACGATAATGGCAGTCATCCGTAAAAAAACCCACCCAACCCTCAAGATTCCAGTCATCCAGACAAGTGCCGTAATCATCATAAAAATCGCGCAAGGCCGTGCGCAGCGTGGACATATGGTTCCAGTCAAGTGCAGCGTTCATAATCATATTCTCCTGAATTATTATCATTTAACCGGCAGCAACCAATTGCGCGCGATTACTTTCAAATCCGGCCTGACGACCCAGCGTTAAAATCGGCTCTTTAATCCGCTCTTGCCAAATCAGGGACTCCATTGCAATCTGCAAAGGATGGTCCTGAATCGTCAGGGCCGAAGTAACCTGGTCACCAGAATGATGGGAATGCATTGCCCAACCAGGAGCAGAAAGAATCAAATCACCTTCTTTCCACTCCAACCGCTCACCATTTACTTTGCTATGCCCACGGCCACGCAAATAATAGTTCATGGCCACCGAACTGTGACGGTGAGGCACATGGTGCGTATTTGGGGGTGAAGAGGAAATCGTGGCAAAGAAACTATGTGTTGTACCAATGCGCCGTTCTGTAGCCGGGTTATACAGGACAAATAAGCGACGACCGTTATACCCCTTGTCGATTTCCTCTACGGTTGGCAGATAAGTGGAGACCTTGGACCACGGCCAATGCAATGACTTCGATTCAATAACATCAATATCGATTAACCATTCATAGCCAAGCATCCATGCGCCTTCTTCTGTAATCTGCTCACGAAGGGCCAAATCACGGGCCCGCACCTCAGAAGAACCTGGCGTTGCCAGCATTGACGTCCCTGCATCAGCGGGTGGTGTCTCACCCTCAAACTCTTCTACATAATGAACCTCGAGTTTTTCCAGTAATGGTGCATTTGAATATGAAAGACGTACCCACGGTGTATTGCCATCGTTGTAATAGCTATGGACTGACATGGAAGGAGTATTCCAGACATCAAAATGGGATACGCGCGTGGTTTTCCCATCACAAATAGCCACTCCACTACCTCCAATACATATTTCCACCATATTGGAGTTTTTGCGTAAATTAAGGGTACGCTCACCCGGATTCAATACATTGATGGTGACATCAATACCCGGAGCCAAACCCAAGCCCGGGCCGGTAGACTGTGGATGCACAATCAAACTGGCGCGGCGGCCATTATCAGGACGATTAATATCCTGCAAACGGGCTATCTCAATATCAATCTCTTCCTTGGGAATAACGATAGATGGCCACATGTTTTGTTCACGTGATGCAGCACCGCTGATATCCACAAACCGATGATTCTGATTACTCATAATTTGTCTCCAATAAATTGTCTTTGCTTCTGAAGAATTTAATTCAACAACAGGTTTTCACGGGTTTGTGCTGGCAGTGTTATGCCAAGTCCCTGTTTGCTTGCGCGTTCATAGACGCAACGGGCAACAGCCAGATCCGACATCCCCATACCCATACCCTTGAATATGGTCAGTTTTGTTTCTGCTGGGCGAGCCGTTCCATTGGCCAATAACTTGCTCAGAATTGCCACTTCCGACCATGAAGCGGCCTCAGTTCCCAATAATTCACGCAACTCTCTTGAGCCCCGCATTGCGTTTTCCATATCATCTACCACAACCAGGTCAGCCTGCTTCATCACTGCCTGATCCAGCTCTGCCTTGGATGGCAGAATGGCACCGACCGCATTAATATGTTTACATGTATCCAAATGGTTTTGGTTCAGGAAGGGGTCTCCTGCCCGTGTAATCGTTGTTGCTATTTCGGCACCGTCCATGGCGGCTTCCAGCGAATCACATTCAATTAATTTAAATGGATAGCGCGCTGCAAGCCGGCTAATAAACGCCTGGCGTTTTTCAGGCGTAGGGCTGAAAATGCGGATTTCATTCCAGTCTTGAATCGCTGCCAATGCCGACAGTTGTGTTACCGCCTGTGGACCCGTGCCAATAAGCGCTGCCACACCATTGTTTGCAGAGGCAAGAACCCGGGTAGCAACACCACTAATTGCCGCTGTGCGCATCATGCCCAATGCACGTGCTTCGATTAATGCCAGTAACCTGCCGTTTTCACTATCAAAAAGGCTATACATGGAACCGCCGCCTTTCTTTGTATAAACCCAGGTTTTAAAACCACATTGCCCTTCTTCAGTCATGACAGAACCCAGCGCATGCATGGAACTGCCATCTCCCCAGGTCCCCAGTGCCTTGGGTACATTCTTTACCTTGTCACGGCCCTGCTGTGTCAACATAGATTGCAACGCGTCAATAGCCGCTGGCATATCCAGCACTGACACTACATCCTTTTCTGTTAAATAGAGAACACCATCGTGCATTTTTGTTTCCTTGATTAGAGTTGTTCGTTAATAACCGGAGTACGTAAAATTCCCACATTGGATACTTCAATTTCCAATGTATCTCCCGCTTTCATAAACAAAGGTGGAGTTCGCCTGAAGCCAATACCTTCCGGTGTGCCTGTCGCAATAAGATCCCCCGGACGCAGAACACAAAAAGTACTAATGTATGCAATCAACTGCGGGATTGAGAAAATCAGTTCAGACAGCGAGGCATCCTGCACTACTTGCCCATTCAGACGTGTCGTCAGGTGCAGCGTCGCCGGATCGGAAATTTCAGTAGCCGGTATGATCCATGGGCCCAAAGAGCCACTATGAAAAAAATTCTTGCCTGCGGTCACTTGTGCCGTATGCTTCTGAAAATCACGCACGGAGTTTTCACCCATGCAGGTATATCCGGCAACATGCTCCAGCGCATTTTCAACCGGAATATGCCGGCCTTCCCGACCAATCACCACTACCAGCTCGCCTTCATAATCAAACTGACCGGAATGGGCTGGTTTGACTATGTCCTGGCCGTGCCCGACAAAAGATTCAAGATGACGAAAAAAAAGTGAAGGATGTTCGGCTTGGGTGTTACCGGTTTCCAAAACATGCCGGCCATAATTCAAGCCCACGCACAAAATCTTGGAACTCGCTTCTACCGGTGGAAGCAATTCCACTTCGTTCAAAGGAATACGCATAGAAGCCAAAACATTCGCTACCCCGGACAAGGCAGACACGCTCTGGCTCAATCCTTCACTCAAAGTGGGCCAGTGGTTATCAAGAGCAACCACCTGTTCTTCATGAATAATGCCCCAGCGAGTTTGATCCTGATGCAGGAAACGAATAATTTTCATATGTCTCTTATCTTATTTAAATTGAAAAATATACTTTATTGCATACAATAAATAGATATTTTTGATATATATTAGCTATATAACGAATTATTGCATACAATTATTCTGTTTTCAACAAAAATTGTATACAATTTATCTTTTGTGAAATTATTGAATTAAAATCAGATATCCGTAACATCAAAGGTTTATTTATGGCCGTGCAAACTGACCGCGTCATTCTGGAACTGCGTAACCTGATCCTGTCAGGCGAGGCGCAACCGGGAGAACGACTAACCGAACTTGGCTATGCCGCCAAATTAAATGTATCCCGTACCCCACTGCGGCTGGCATTTGCTGAGCTTGAAAAAGAAGGGCTGCTAGAACGGTTGCCATCGGGTGGATACCGGGTACGTACCTTTTCCATCCAGCATCTTTCTGATGCGGTAGACGTCAGGGGTGGACTGGAAGGGATGGCAGCACGCCTGCTAGCAGAACAGGGGCTAAAACCCGAAGTGCAACAATCATTGGAGCTGTTGGTCCAGCTTGGTAGAAAACTGGTTGACGAGGCAACCCAGGCCGAAAGTCAAGTGATTGATGCAGAAGCCTGGCGTCACCTCAACCAGCGCTTTCACGAAGTTCTGGTTGAGTCATGCGGAAACCTGGCTCTTATTTCAGCACTGGAACACAATAATAAATTACCTTTTGTTGGCCCCGGTGCCCTGACGCTCCCCTTGGTTACCACCCAACTTGAAACTTCATTTGTTGCAAGGGCACAATATGATCACGAAGACGTATTACAGGCACTTATCAACCGTGAAGCCAGTCGCGCAGAGGCCCTGATGCGAGAACATGCACATCGCAGTCGCCAAAATAAACGCCAGCTTATAAGCAAGCTAAGAAAAGAACGAGAACAGCAAGGCGATTTGTCAGCAATCAGTCCTGCCGAAATTGCTTTACACACTATCAGTGCATAGTGTTTTTAATACCTGTCTGGATTAAACAGTGATCAGTAGGACCCATATTTTTATTTGTTAACTCGTTAATTATTAACTTAACATGATAACTTAATGGTGATAATATAGTCTAAATTTAAAGTGTTTTATTTATGTATTTGTTAATCGTTGAACCCGTTCAACCATATCGTCTACATCTTTATAGATGGACAAAAGCAATTTGGGGCCAATGGTTTCCTCAAATTGTTGATAAACCGCTTCGATTTGAGGACTAATGGATATCACTGTTTTTCGCCCTTTGGCACTTAAGCGAATTACTTGACGACGCATATCTTCGGGTGCTGGATGACGTTCTATAAGATTGGCATTCTCAAGGAAACGAAGCATGCGTGTAAGGCTTGGAGACAATAATTGTGCACGTTGAGCCAGTGTGGCCGCATCAAGATCTTTTTCTTCATGCAAGGTTCGTAATACTCGCCATTGCTGCTCGGTTAAGCCCGCATTACTTAATATGGGGCGAAAAAACTGCATCAATATTTCTCGAGCCGAGAGAAATAAATGAGGTAAGTTACGATGTTTAAAAGTATTCGACATGCGTGACGGAATGAAATTAATAAAAAGGAGTTATCAATGTTAGACCAGAATATTATTCAGGATATCGCAAACCAGCTCGAAGAAAGCGAAAAAAACAAACAACAGATACGGCAGGTGTCATTATTGTACCCTGAGATGACGATAAGCGATGCTTATGCCATCCAAAACGCCTGGGTATCAAACAAAGTAAAAAACGGTCGCTCTGTACGTGGGCACAAAGTAGGGCTTACCTCGCGCGCCATGCAGTTGGCGTCCAATATTAACGAACCTGATTTTGGGGTTCTGCTTGATGATATGTTTTATACAGATGGCGCCCAACTCCCTTTTGAACGATTCATCGTGCCTCGCGTTGAGGTTGAACTTGCATTTGTTCTGGGTAGCGACCTGAAAGGTCCCGATGTTAACCTGACAGATGTATTGCGCGCTACTGAATACGTTATACCTGCACTTGAAATCATAGATGCAAGATTTCACCAAATTGATCCTGAAACCAAAGCCACCCGCAAAGTGCTGGATACCATTTCAGATAATGCGGCCAACGCAGCCATCGTAACCGGAGGACGCCCTGTTTCAGTAGATGAGGTTGATCTTCGCTGGGTAGGAGCCGGCCTGCTACGCAACGGCATCATTGAAGAAACAGGATTGGCATTTGGTGTACTGAATCATCCAGGCAATGGAATCGTATGGCTCGCCAACAGACTTGCGCAAGTGGGAGTCAGCCTTAAAGCAGGCCAGGTGATTCTTTCTGGCTCATTTACACGACCGGTTTTTGCAGAACGTGGTGATGTATTCTGTGCCGACTACGGTGCGTTAGGCACAATCAATTGCCGTTTTGTTTAATTTTCCCTGGAATCCCATCACATGCAACACACAACCAACGCTTTCAAACAGGCCCTGAAAAAGGACGAAGTCCAAATCGGACTCTGGCAAGGTCTTGCCAATCCATACACCGCTGAATTATGTGCAACCGTTGGCTATGACTGGCTTTTGCTTGACTGTGAACATGTACCTAACACTATTCAAACAACATTAAATCAATTACAGGCCGTTGCTGCTTACCAGGTTGCACCAGTAGTTCGCCCTGCCTGGAATGATCCTGTCGAATTAAAACGCCTACTGGATATCGGCGCACAAAACCTGCTGATCCCCATGATTCAAAATGCCGAAGAAGCACAAGCCGCCGTTGCTGCCGTACGCTATCCTCCACATGGCATACGGGGCGTTGGCAGTGCCTTGGCACGCGCTGCGCTTTGGGGAGCTGTTGAAGACTACCTTGCCAAAGCCAATGACGAAATCTGTGTGTTATGCCAGGTTGAAACCACCGAAGCTCTGTCAGACCTTGATAACATCCTTAATGTAGAAGGTGTGGACGGAATCTTCATCGGCCCAGCGGATCTTGCCGCAAGTATGGGACATCTGGGCAACCCGGGACACCCTGAGGTACAGTCCTCCATCGAAACTGCAATTAAAAAAATTCGCTCCGCAGGAAAGGCGCCAGGCATTCTGCAAAGCAGTATAACAACGGCAAAACACTATATAGATAGTGGCGCACAATTCGTCGCCGTGGGAGTAGATGCCGTTCTTTTGCGCCGTGCAGCCAGCGATCTGCTTGCTGAGTTCAAACAGGATGTGAAGTTAATACACAGTCAACCAGGTTCAGCTTATTAAAATTAACTCATAATTTTAAAGTTGAATAGAAAAGGGAGGATTTTAAAATCCTCCCTTTTTTCATGATGTTTACCCATGCATATCAAGAAACACATGGGGGTTATTCATTTTTTAATCGATACGCGCACCCGCTTTTTTCACCACTTCACCTAACCGCTTGTGTTCATCTTTAACAAAGGCCAACAACTCTTCTCTTGATGTAGTGGCAGGTTCAGCACCTCGACTCTTGAACGCCTCAACCACTTCCGGCCTCTGCATACCTGCCTTGACAGCGGCATTCAATTGATTCAACACCTCAACTGGCGTGCCCTTGGGTGCATAAATACCATCCCATGCGAAAAAATAATAATCGGGTACACCCGCCTCAGACATCGTTGGAATATCAGGATATGACTCAATACGCTCATTAGTGGTAACAGCCAAAGGCAAAAGATTACCTGATGCAATCTGAGTCGTCAGATTTGGCATGACATCAATCAACATGCTGATACGCCCCCCTATCAAATCCGTCATGGCCGCTGCACCACCCTTATAGGGAATATGCTGTATTTCCAGGCCTGTCATTTGTTTGAAAAGTTCACAGGCAATATGTGAAGTGGTTCCATTACCCGCTGAACCACAGGTAAGCTTGTCTGGATTTTCTTTACCAAATGCAATCAATTCTTTAACTGATTTAACGCCCATATCAGGTCGCACAACAAGGGCCGCCGCAATGGTTGTAAGCCGTGAAACAGGCTCCATATCATCAATGGAAAAACCGGGATTTTTATAAAGCCAATGGTTAATGGCTGCTGTTCCATTAGTGCCATATGCCAGTGTGTAACCGTCCGGTTTGGATCTTGTCATTTGGGCCGTACCAATATTTCCACCAGCACCAGGACGATTTTCCACAACCATAGATTGATTCAATTCTTTTGCTATCGCATTGGTTGCCATACGGGCCAAGGTGTCTCCACCTCCGCCAGCGGTAAAGGGAACAATTACCGTAACGGGTTGCCCAGGATAAGTTCCAGCCGTTGCCGATACGCCAAAGCCAAGCGCAAAAGCAATTCCGGTTACTCGCAAAAAAGATTTCAACATTGTCCACTCCAATGATTTTAATTTTAACTGTCAGTCACGCTCTTGAACTTTATAAGCCTGCAAACCTGAATGACAAATAACAAATAACAAATAATTAATTAACGTGTTTACTAATATAGCATGCAAAATTATCCTGTTCAACTATTAATTTTCAGGATTACTTTCAATTTAAATTAAAAAAATTAAGCTTTATTTACAAAAAAGGTAAAAAATTCAGCTAATTGGCAGTCTGGAAAATCATGTGAAATGAGGTCTTCTCAGCATTAATTTTACTTATTTACTCACCAAGATTGTTATAGCTAAAAAGACCACATCCTGAGAAAGATATCCAGATAATCAATCAATGGTCACACCAATTTCCTTAACAAAGTTCCCCATTCGTTCGTATTCTCTATTAACAAGATCAGCAAATTCGGTACGGGACATTTTATCCATGATGGTTCCACGATCAGTCATGTCTTTGTTAAACACTGGATCACTAATGGCAACTTCAACAGCTGCATGCAATTTATCCAAACGATCAACCGGTGTTCCTTTCGGGGCAAATATGCCATACCAGGGAAAAATTTCAAATTCCGGGAATCCACTTTCAATCATGGTTGGCACCTCGGGTAATGCAGGCGTTCGCTTGTTCATTGTTATCGCCA
>JAVESC010000008.1:0-53992 GCA_034006805.1 Advenella sp. | reverse complement strand
GTAACTATAGCGGACCAAAGCCCGCCTTGGCAAGCTTTTTCTTGCAATCTCTGTAGGTATTTTACACCAAATACCGCAAGCCATTGTTTTATTTAAGAATTGTTGCTTTTGCAGGTTTTGTGTTTTTATTGCAACAATGCAACATGGTCTGATTTTTGCCTGTGCCACCGGCAAACGAATCCTAAAAAATTTATCTGAATACCTGCCAGGTCCCGGTAAAGCGCTCCCACTTATGACTACATGCGCTCTTATTACTACTCTTATTACCATAGGCATCTCCCGTTATTTTTTACCACATGAGCAAATGCCCTCTCATTTATTCAACATAAAGCGCTTTACTTTCTTTTTTGCAACGCAAAACTTGAACGCATGTCTATAACAGAAGGATGCTTCATTAATACATTCATTGAGAAGACCAAAAAAGCCGCCAAATCTTTTACATGCACTCTTAAAATATAAACGCTAACAATGAATGAATAACTACAGGAGACAAGCATGAACACAGAGACCTTCACCCCCTGGGAAAACCCAATGGGCACTGCTGGCTTTGAATTTATTGAATACACCGCCCCCGACCCGGAAGCACTGGGCAAGGTGTTTACCTCTTTAGGCTTTAAAGCCATTGCCAGACACCGCACCAAAAACGTCACCCTATACCGCCAGGGCGAAATTAATTTTCTTATTAATGCCGAGACAGATTCTTTTGCCCAGCGATTTGCCCGCCAGCATGGCCCTTCTATATGCGCCATTGCCTTCCGGGTTCAGAATGCTGCCAAAGCCTATCAACGCGCGCTAGAGCTGGGCGCCTGGGGTTTTGATTCACAAAGCGGTCCAATGGCGTTGAATATCCCTGCCATCAAAGGCATTGGTGACTCCCTGATTTATCTGATTGACCGCTGGAAAGGAAAAGACGGACACTGTGGTATTGGTGACATCAGTATTTATGATGTTGACTTTGAGCCCATCAATTGCGAAACCGCCAGCCAAGATCTGAATCACCAGGGCGCCGGCCTGCAAATTATTGACCACCTTACCCATAACGCCCATAAAGGCCGCATGCAGGAATGGGCCGAGTTTTATGAGCGCCTGTTCAACTTCAGGGAAATCCGTTATTTTGATATTGAAGGTAAAGTCACCGGCGTCAAGTCCAAGGCCATGACTTCTCCTTGTGGAAAAATCCGCATCCCGATTAATGAGGAAGGCACCGAAGAAAAAGGGCAGATTCAGGAATATCTGGATTTATATCATGGTGAGGGCATCCAGCATATTGCCCTGGGAACTTCGGACATTTACAAAACAGTTGAAGCCTTACGTGAAAACCGGCTCAGGTTTCTGGATACGCCTGACACCTATTATGAATTGTTAAGCCAACGCCTGCCCAACCACAACGAAGATGCGGCACGCCTGAAAAAGAACCGGATTCTTCTGGATGGCGGCCCGAATAACGATTTACTACTGCAGATTTTTACCGAAAACCAGATTGGCCCCATTTTCTTTGAGATTATCCAGCGTAAAGGCAATGAAGGTTTTGGTGAAGGTAACTTCAAGGCCCTGTTTGAATCTATTGAACTGGACCAGATGCGCCGCGGGGTATTAAAATGACGCTTTCAATTTATCGGGAAAACGCTTTATGAACTTGTTTACTTTTTCAGACACCACAAAAGCACAATAAGGCTGATTGGGATTACGCTCAAAATAATTGTCATGATAGGTTTCGGCCGGCCAAAATTGCGCCTTGGGCAACAACTTGGTAACCACCGGCGAAGCAAGATGCTCTTGCAACCGCTCTATATGTAAACGGGCTATGGTTTCCTGTTCTGGATTCTGGAAGAAAATGGCTGACGCATATTGCGGCCCCACATCATTACCCTGCCGGTCTGGCGTTGTAGGGTCGTGAGTTTCAAAAAACACCGTTAATATATCGTCAAAACTGATTTGAGCCGGATCAAACGCCACCTTCACCACTTCTATGTGCCCGGTATTTTGTTCACACACCTGTTCATAAGTGGGATTATTGACATGGCCACCACAATAACCGGACTGCACCCCAATCACACCGCGCAAGCGCAAAAAAACCGCCTCGGTGCACCAAAAACAGCCACCACCCAACACCGCAATTTCATTTGATGCATCTGTCATTAATATGCCCCTTTAATTAAGACTGCGTATCCAGCGGGCAATCGCCTCGGCCTGCTCTTCATTAACCTGTGGCTGGACCGGCATGGGAATGACCCCCCAGCGTCCTCGCCCTCCGGTGCGTATGGACTGTGCAAGATAAGTGACAATTTCATCGCTGGCATCTTTATAACGTTCGGCAATCGCCTTGAAGGGAGGCCCTACCCTGGCGGCCTCCAGCTGATGACAGCCCAGACAAATTTTTTCCTGTACCAGCTTTTCTCCATTGAACTTAGGCTCAGCATAAACGGCTGAAGCCAAAAACACAGATAAACACAAACCGCCTATACCCACTGAACGCAACATACTCAAATCCAAGCGTTATTAAAAATTTAATGATTTTGCTATCATTGCCACAAAACTGCCCAGCACTTCCGGCTACACTAATCAGCACCCTCACAATAATCCTATTGTATCCAGAAAATTGCTGACTCTCTTATTTATCATTTTATATAAAGCAGAATAAAACGCATGATCCCATTTCCTGAAATCAATCCTGTTGCCATAGAAATTGGCCCGTTAAAAGTCCATTGGTATGGCCTAATGTACTTACTTGCCTTTGCCCTGGTATGGGTACTGGGCAGATACCGCATTAAAAAAGGCATGATTGACCTTACCCTGCAACGCTTTGAAGACCTGATTTTTTATGGCGTACTGGGCGTTATTGTAGGTGGCCGACTGGGCTACATCTTTTTTTACCAGCCTTCTTTCTATCTGTCACACCCATTGGAAATATTTTCAATCTGGGACGGTGGCATGTCTTTTCATGGCGGACTTATTGGTGTTTTACTGGCCATGTATCTGTTTGGACAAAAAGAAGGCAAAACCTTTTTCGAAGTGGCCGACTTCATTGCCCCACTGGTACCGCTTGGGCTGGCCAGCGGACGCCTGGGCAATTTCATTAACGGCGAACTATGGGGACGCCCAGCTGATGTCCCCTGGGCCATGATTTTTCCGGGTGCCGGCAATATCCCCCGCCACCCGTCACAGCTTTACCAAATGCTGCTTGAAGGTATTTTACTATTTATCATACTGTGGATTTTTTCAAGCAAAAAAAGGCCCGTTGGGCAAGTCAGTGCCGTTTTCCTGATGGGATACGGTGTTTTCCGTTTTATTGCCGAATACACCCGTGAGCCCGACAGTTACCTGGGTTTCCTGGCGCTAGGTTTTAGCATGGGGCAATGGCTGTCAATCCCCATGATTCTGGCAGGCATCTGGCTGTATATAGACAGCGCAAAAAAACAGGCTAGCTTATAAACACCATAAGGCAGTAGCAAAAAAGCGGATCTTTTTCAAGATCCGCTTTTTTATTAAATGCCCCGCATGTACCGTCTAGGCCGGCACCTCGAACCCTAAGGTCCAAAGATTGGTCACCATCAATAAAGCTTCGGGCTCGTCTGGCAAGAGACGCTCACTCCTACTTTATAATCCGATAACCTGATGCCATAAGCATAGGTAAGAGATGATAAGCCAAGTCACGAATACCGCAGGGACAACCTTTCGTGTAAATTTATAATACACTAAAACCTGATTTGAAGCCTGAGTTTTACAGGCCTTTTAACTCATTAATTCCGTCATCAAGCAAAGCATTAAGCTCTTTGATTTTTTGCTTGAAGTCACCGTATTGTACACCAGCGAATGGCCCATCAACAGCCTTGACAGATAAAAGATCGGAGGCCATTTGAATACATGCCATGATCGCGATGCGTTCATTGCTGACCGAAGCATTGCCAGCACCTTTTATTTTAAGCATGAGTTGGTCTGCATGCTTTACTGCCTCTACCAACTTCTGCCTTTCTTCAGCGGCACAGGCCAGTGAAAGCTCACGACCCAAAATTGATACGTCAACCCGTTCCATTACTCAGCTCCTTCAACAATGCCACCAGGCAAATTGGCAAGTACGTGTTCAACACGGTCACGCGCTTTCAGAGCTCCCTCACGGAAAGCCGCCAGCTCACTTTGCGCCTTGGCTAGATCAGCCTGGAGCCGGGCAATATCCTGTTGGGCACTGTCAAGCTCTGACTTTAACTGGATATTTTCATGCTGTGCCTTGGCCCGGATTTCACCGACTTCCTGCTCATGATTATCCAGACGCTGAACAATATTCTTGAACTCGTCTTCGCGGGACAGAAATTGATCACGAAATGAGTCTCGAGCCTTTTCAGCCAGTAACAGACGTGCGGAAATAGAATCACGTTCAGCCATTAAACTACGTGATAATTGAACCACTTGCCCAATACGAGCAGCAACTTGATCTAAGTCTTGCAACATAGTGATATCGTATTCAATACAAAAGGTGCATTTACAGGTAAACGCACCGAATTAAAAATAAGGTGAACTTGATTTTACCCTGTATTCAAAACCACAAACCGGATTTTTTAATATTAAGGTATATTAATCACTCAAGTCCTTTTCCCCATTTTGACATCAATAGGATTGCCATGCCATCAATTACCGAAAAATCTTACGAGACACCCCCTTCCATTAATGTGGCTTTTATTGGCTTGGGGGTTATGGGTTTTCCCATGGCAGGCCACCTGGCCAAAGCCGGTCACAAGGTTTGTGTCTACAACCGCACCACCGCCAAAGCCGAAAGCTGGGTGGCCGAATTTGGTGGATCCTGGGCGCCTACGCCGGCACAGGCAAGCAAAAATGCGGATATTGTTTTTTGTTGCGTGGGCAATGATACTGACTTGAAAAGCGTTGTTCTGGGTGAAACGGGTGCTTTCAGCGGTATGAAACCGGGCGCCATTTTTGTTGATCACACCACCGCCTCTGCCAATGTGGCCCGCGAACTATACCAGTTAGCCAAAGAAAAACAGCTTGAGTTCATTGACGCCCCCGTCTCTGGCGGGCAAGCGGGCGCCATTAATGGCGTGCTTACCGTTATGTGCGGTGGCGAAGCCGCCGTTTTTAACAAAATCCAGGCAGCTGCCAAGCCCTACTCACGTGCCATTACCCTTTTGGGCGACCCCGGCGCAGGCCAACTGGCCAAAATGGTTAACCAGATTTGCATTGCCGGCCTGGTTCAGGGCCTGTCGGAAGCCATTGCTTTCGGAGAGCGGGCCGGTCTTGATATGCATGCCGTACTGGATGTGATTGGCAAAGGTGCCGCTCAAAGCTGGCAAATGGATAACCGCGGCAAAACTATGATTGAAAATAAATTTGATTTTGGCTTTGCCGTAGACTGGATGCGCAAAGACCTTGGGCTGGTGCTGGATGAAGCTAAACGCAATGGCGCCCTGCTCCCGGTTACCGCACTGGTAGACCAGTTTTATGCCGAAGTACAGCAAAAAGGCGGGCAGCGCTGGGATACCTCCAGCCTTATTTCTCGCCTGAAACCTTAATAAGTACTGTTCTTGCAAAAAAAGTCGTGCCACCCAAAAATGACACGACTTTTTTTACAATATATTCAAGACCTTAGCATCAAACGACGTTAACGCCTGATTAGTGTAAAACTAATTAGTTTGAAATAAACTCATCACCATGAGTCTGTTGGTAGTCAACCAGCTCTTGCATGACCATCTCATGGGTTTTTGTGCTGTTTACCACCACCACCGGAGAGGAAGACTCTTTAGTCATGCGCTGCTCGGCTTTTTGTCCTGCATCGATGCTTGCGGCATTTGACACAAACGGATAATCGGACTCACTCAAGACTGCAGCATGTGCTGCACCAGCGGTAATAACGGTGGCAATAAAGGCGACTTTAACAATGCTTTTCATCATAAACTCCAAAATATTAATATCTTTCAATAAAAATCAAGTTTCACTCTGGCTTAAAAAAACCTTGGGAAAATTGATTTGATGGGTCTATTATGAAGCGGTACGCATGAGAGAAAAATAGCGATTACTGCAAACATATTTCCATTAATGGAAATATATAATAAAAATCACGCTGGAATATCCATTATTGATATTGATTTCAGGAACAATCAATAACAAATCCACAGGAGAATCATCATGAAAGTACTTGTATGTGGTGCAAAAGGCTTTATTGGCGGAAACATTTCCCGGGCACTGAAACAGGCGGGGCATGAGGTCATTGCCGGTGTCTCATCACGACATGCAGGGACCGTGCCAAACAGCGTGGTTGTTGATTATGCCAAAGATACCAGCCCCCAGGCCTGGTTGCCCCGGCTTGAGCAAATCGATGCCGTCATCAATGCGGTGGGTGTGTTGCGCACATCTCGTAACCGCCCTATTGAGGCTGTGCATCAACATACCCCTATTGCCTTATGGGATGCCTGCGCTCAGGCCAACATTAAAAAAGTCATCCAAATTTCAGCCTTGGGCGCCGAAACCAGCGAAACACTATACGCCCGCACAAAACGGGCCGCAGACCATCACCTTATGGCTCTGGCTGACGGTGGAAAAATAAGCTACACCATCTTGCGTCCCAGTATTGTTTTTGGCAAAGGCGGCGCCAGCAGCGCACTATTCATGAATTTAGCCAAACTGCCTTTTCTGATTTTACCCAAACCGGTATTACGCGCACGGGTCCAGCCGGTTTCCGTACTTAATCTGGCTGAAGCCATCGTCGCCTTGCTGGGCCCTTCTTTTGTTCAACAAGGAGTGATTAGCTGCACTGGCGCAGAATCGGTATTAATGAGTGATTTTATTGCCAGCCTGCGACAACAATGTGGCAAACGTCCAGCCAGCATTCTGCCCCTGCCGGATAGCCTGAGCACCCTGAGTGCCCGTATGGGAGACCTGATCCCGAGCGTTCCATGGTGCACTGAAACCATGACGATGCTGGCTACTAACAATGAAGACAGCTGCGCTAAGTTTCAGGATTTGATTGGTCACACGCCGGTTCATTACAGTGAACTGGTGGCAAACGCCTGGAACACATCAAGCACCTGACAATACCAACATCAAGTAATATTTGAAAAAATGAAAGAGAGATGAAATGAGATAAAATTTACATTAATTGCGTATTTTATTTTTTTATTTAAATACAATTAATGGTGCCCAGGAGAAGACTCGAACTTCCACAGGATTGCTCCCGCTAGGACCTGAACCTAGTGCGTCTACCAATTCCGCCACCTGGGCACTTACATGCGATTTGCTTTTTATTGCATTTCGCGATGAAGATGAAATTATAATACCATTATAAAAAAACACAAGCATTTTAAGAAAGCTTTGTATATATTTCTTAAATATGTTGTTTTTCATACAAAAAACAACAGTTTCACCTATTCCGACAAAAATGGGCAATGCCATTTAAAAAACAGCATTGCCCCTCTTTTTAAAACGCAAATTGCAAACTACTCAACACTCAACGGAATTTTTATTTTCTCCGTATTCTGAATATTGCCTGTCTCTGTTTTTTTCCCACGACCAGCCTGGGATTTACGCCCATAAAACTGACGTGGTCTTGAATAGCGAGGTTCTGACGGATTGCGAAAAATAATTTTCGACAATTCATTGAGCGCCTGCAAATATACGTCACGCTTGAATTCTATTACCGCATCAAGGGGTACCCAATACCGGTTCCAGCGCCAGGCATCAAATTCCGGATGATTGGTTGCCCGTAAACTGACATCAGAATCTTTACCCACCAACCGTAATAAAAACCAAATTTGCTTTTGCCCCTTATAATATCCTCGCGACTCGCGTCGCACAAAATTATCCGGTACGTTGTACCGTAACCAATTACGTGTTCGTCCCAATATTCGTACATGCTCCGGTTTCAGACCAACTTCTTCATGAAGTTCCCGGAACATGGCCTGCACAGGGCTTTCACCATGATTAATGCCACCTTGCGGAAACTGCCACGAATGCTCTCGAATTCTTTTACCCCAGAACACCTCATTCTTGTGATTAACAAGGATAATACCAACATTAGGACGGTAGCCTTCGCGATCTAGCATGCGGCCACCCCCATTTTCAAATACAATTTACTTGATTATACGTTTCTATTGAGTCCGTAACCATGTTAGCCTCCAAATTTCACTTAAATACCTTAAAAGAAGCACCTGCAGAAGCCGAAATAGCCAGTCATCAACTAATGACCCGTGCCGGCATGATTCGAAAACACGCTGGCGGCATTTATACCTACATGCCTTTAGGCCTGAAAGTCATGCGTAAAGTAGAAGCCATTGTTCGTGAAGAAATGAATAATGCTGATGCTATTGAGCTGCTTATGCCTGTGGTACAACCCGCCGAGCTCTGGGTTGAATCGGGCCGCTGGGAAGAGTATGGTCCCGAACTGCTGCGCATCAAGGACCGCCATCAGCGCGATTTCGTGTTGCAACCCACTTCTGAAGAAGTCATTACCGATATTGCCCGTAATGAAATCCACAGTTACCGGCAACTACCCGTTAATTTTTATCATATCCAAACCAAATTCCGTGACGAACGGCGTCCCCGTTTTGGTCTGATGCGTGGCCGTGAATTCACCATGAAAGACGCCTACTCTTTCGATCGTGATGAAGCCAGTGCCTTGGCCAGTTACGACATCATGTATGACGCCTATATGCGCATCTTCAAGCGCCTTGGCCTGGTTTTCCGTGCGGTGGCCGCAGATACCGGCTCAATTGGCGGCTCACGCAGCCATGAATTCCAGGTTATTGCCGATACCGGCGAAGACCTGATTGTATACAACCCCGATTCCGAATATGCCGCCAACATAGAATTGGCCGAAGCACCCTGCCTGATTGCAAAACGTGCCGAGCCAACCCAGGAACGGCAGGAAATTGAAACGCCCAACGCCAACAAATGCGAACTGGTTGCACAGCAACTGGGCACAGGTCTGGACAAAACCGTCAAATCGGTTGTGTTTGTAACCACGCCTGAAGAAGGTCCTGCCAAAGTATGGCTGCTCATGGTACGTGGCGACCATGAGGTTAATGAAATCAAGGTCAGCAAACTGCCCGCCTTCAAAAACGGTTTCCGCCTGGCAACCGAAGAAGAAATTCTTGAGTACTTTGGCTCTGAACCCGGCTACCTTGGTCCGCTCAATACCGCCAAACCTGTCAATATTATTGTTGATACCACGGTTGCCAATATGGCCGACTTTATCTGTGGCGCCAATAAAGCACCCTATCATATTACCGGTGTCAACTGGGGCCGTGACCTGCCCGAACCTGAAGTGGCCGATTTGCGCAATGTGGTTGCCGGCGACCCTGCCATTGACGAATCCGGTACGCTGGCCATCCAGCGAGGCATCGAGGTGGGTCATGTATTTTTCCTGGGTGACAAATATTCATCTGAACTGAAAGCCACCTTCCTGAACGAAAACGGCAAACCTGAAACCTTGCAAATGGGCTGCTACGGTATTGGCATCAGCCGCATTACCGCCGCCGCGATTGAACAAAATCATGATGAAAAAGGCATTATCTGGCCCATCGCCATGGCGCCCTTCGAGGTTGTTATTTGCCCGGTAGGCTGGAGCAAAAGCGAAACAATTCGCAATGAAGCCACCGCTCTTTATGAAACCCTGAAACAAAACAATATAGACGTTATACTTGACGATCGTGATGCCCGTCCTGGTGTTATGTTCTCGGAGTGGGAGCTGATTGGTGTGCCAATCAGGATAACCATTGGCGATCGTGGGCTTAAGGATGGCATTATCGAAGTGCAGGAACGTAGCAAAACGGAAGCGGTCAAGGTCCCTGTGGCAGAAGTAAACGCTTACGTTTCATCCTTGTATCAAGGCCTTAAAAATACGCTATAATTCACTGATTTATCAGGGTTTTACATGTCTGACACACAAGACAACAAGCAATTCACACTTCCCATCCGGGTCTACTACGAAGACACGGATGCCGGGGGTGTGGTTTTTTATGCCAATTATTTGAAATTTTTTGAGCGGGCCCGCACTGAATGGCTACGCCACCTTGGTGTTAATCAATCAGCGCTGGCCAGCAGTGACAACCGCATTTTTGTGGTTGTTGGCACCCAGCTGAACTACAAAAAACCCGCCCGACTTGATGATATGATTCTTATCAAAAGCAAGATCACCAAAGTCGGTGACGCCTCTGCCACCTTCGAGCAACGGGCAGAACGTGATTCCCAGCTACTTGTTGAAAGCACCATTAAAATATGTTGCGTCAACAATCAAACTTTCCGGCCGGCAGCCATACCGCCATCAGTAAGAACCTTATTAATTTCCGTGCAGGACTAATACTTTATTATGCAACCCGTTCAAGATGAGATGTCAATTTTCTCGCTGATAGTCAATGCGAGCGTCCCCGTACAAATCGTTATGCTTATCCTGCTGGCCATTTCAGTGGTCTCCTGGACGTACATTATTAGCAAACGGCTAACGTTAAAACGCACACAATCACAAACCCGCGAATTTGAAAATGCCTTCTGGAAAGGCGGTGACCTGTCTTCATTACATCAATCCATCAGTCGCAACACCGAAGAACATGGTGCACTGGCCCGGATTTTTGAAGCTGGCATGAGTGAATTCATGAAAGCCCGCCGCACCGGAAACACCGACGTCAATGCACTCATGGACGGCCCCAACCGCGCCATGCGGGCCACCTACCAGCGTGAACTTGACCTGCTTGATTCCCGCCTCAACTTTCTGGCTTCTGCGGGTTCGGTCAGTCCTTATATTGGCCTGTTAGGCACCGTTTGGGGCATCATGCACTCCTTTATCGGGCTTTCAACGGCCCAGCAGGCAACCCTGGCCGCTGTGGCACCCGGCATCGCCGAAGCACTTATTGCCACGGCAATCGGCCTGTTTGCCGCCATTCCCGCCGTGATTGCCTACAACCACTTTTCAAACGACATCGACAAACTCGCCAGCCGTTTTGACAGCTTTATTGATGAATTTCTGAATATTTTGCAACGTCAGGTACGCTAATCATGTCTTCCAGAAGAAATAGCCATCGACGCGGGCGTCGAATGAAAAATGAGATGAACGTGGTTCCCTATATCGACGTCATGCTGGTATTACTGGTTATTTTTATGGTAACCGCCCCCATGATCACGCCTGGCCTGATCAACCTGCCTTCGGTTGGCCAGGCGGCCACCGTTCCATCAACCCCCGTTGAAATCGAGCTTGCCGAAAACGGTGAAGTGTCAATTCGCCTGCGTGAGTCCGGCAATACCTTCCAGAAAATTGAAAAAGACAATTTACTCTCCGAAGTACAGGCACTGGTTCAGGCCGACACGCCTGTCATTATTGCCGCCGACGGGAAGGTGCCCTATGAAGAAGTCGTCAAAGTCATGGATACCCTGCGTAGCAATGGCCTAACCCGCCTTGGTCTGTTGGTGAACCAAAACGGCGAAAGCTCCTCAAACTAAGATTGCCTGATTAACACGACCCTATTTTCATGAAACACACTGAAAATCCTAACGAGTACTATGAGCAGTCCGATGACCGCAAAGGGCTTATCGGTGCCCTGACGCTTCATAGCCTGTTAGTGATCGCGCTTATTGTCAGTCTACTGGCCTCTCCCGAGGCACCTACCGGCCCCATACAGCTAGAGTTATGGACAGAAGGCACAGAGCAGGTACTTAAGGCTCCGGCGCAAACGCAATCTCCCGAACCCGCTGAAGAAGACACCACAAGCGATGAGGACGTTGAACCGCCTGCCCCAGAACCCGAAGTCCAGGAACCGCAGGTCGAACCTGAGGAAGCGGCGCCCGCACCCGAACCTCCTCCTGCCCCTGAGCAGTCGATAGCCAATGCCCAAGCACAGGAAGACCCTGAAATTGCCATAGAAAAGAAACGCCAGCAAGCCCAAGAGGAAGCCCGTCAAAAAGCACTGGCCGACGCCAAGGCGGCCAAAGAGGCCCGTGAAAAAGCACTGGCTGAAACACGCGCCCTTGAGGCCGCACGCGAGAAAGCATTAGCCGAAGCAAAAGCGGCCAAACAAGAGGCGGAACAAAAAGCCAAGGCATTGGCTGAGGCCAAAGCCAAACAGGAAGCAGAAGCAAAGGCCAAGGCACTGGCAGAGGCCAAAGCCAAAGAAGAAGCCAAGAAAAAAGCCAAGGCGCTAGCTGACGCCAAGGCCAAAGAAGAAGCTGACAAAAAAGCCAAGGCAGTGGCTGAAGCCAAGGCTAAACAGGAAAAAGAAAAAGCCCTGGCCAAAGCAAAGGCCGATGCAAAAAAAGCGGCACAAGCCAAACTGAAAGCCGAATCCCAGGGTGATGCCTTGCGTGCCGCCATGCGTGGTGACGTTGCCAGTACAGCAGGCATCAGGGGTGGCGCAAGCAATCGAAACCAGGTGGGTGGCGGTGGTGGCAACTCAAAATACGCCAGACAAGTACAACAATGTGTACAGCCCCGACTGCGTTTTAATGGGAACACCAAATTAAGTTTGAACTACCGTGTTGATTTTGACGCCTCATTCAAACCAAAATCTGCCAAAATAACAAAACGCTCGGGTAATCCCGCTTTTGATGCGGCAGTACAAAAAGCCCTGATGGCCTGCCATCCATTTCCAAAGCCGCCATCAGGAAATACCTTTGTGGCAGGCCCTTATACCTACACACCACAGTAACTCTTACCCCTTTTTTGTCTGACTAAGGAGATGTGCTATGACTGCAACCCTTGATAATCGCGGCATGCGCAATACCGGCCAGGGCCGGTTCGCATTCATGCACCGTTTTTTTCTGTTCCTGGCTTTTGTGTTTTTCCTGCAACTGGGCAATTTTACCCAGGCCCAGGTTCAGGTCGCCCTGCAAGGCTCAGGCACTTCCAATAAATTCCCCGTCGTCATTGCCGATTTTGCAGGCCCCAATGGCAAAGAAATGGCTGACATCATCAGCGCCGACCTGATCCGCTCGGGCCAATTTGAAGTTACCCGTACCCAGGCCCTTACCATTGATTCAAATGGCACGCCAAACTGGGCTGCTCTTTCCAACCTGGGCGCAACCACCGTTGCCTATGGTTCGATTAGTGGTTCAACGGCCAATTTTCAGCTTACCGACACCGCCCTGAAAGCACCTTTGGAGGCCAAAAATATTACTGAACCCCAAATGCGTCGCCTGGCCCATAAAGTTGCCGATGCCATCTATGAAAAAATGACCGGCGTTCGTGGCATTTTTGCAACAAGAGTTGCTTATGCAACAGGGCAGCAATTGGTGGTGGCCGATGCCGATGGCGAAAACAGAAAAATCATCGTCAACTCACCAAGCTCCATCATTTCCCCTGCCTGGTCTCCAGATGGTTCAAAGCTGGCTTATGTTAGTTTTGAAACCGGCAAACCCGTTGTTTATGTGCAAAACCTGTCCACCGGTTCACGCCAGGTTGTGGCTAACTTTAAGGGTAACAACAGCGCACCCGCATGGTCTCCCGATGGCAGCCAGCTTGCCGTAGCGCTTAGTATGAACGCACTTTCCAACATCTACCAAATCAGTGCCACTGGCGGCTCCAATCCCCGTAGAATTACCGATTCTGCTGAAATCGACACCGAGCCGTTTTACTTCCCGAATGGCAGTGGCATTATCTTTACCAGTGACCGCGGAGGCAGTGCACAAATTTACCGTACAGGTCTGGGCGGTGGCAGCGCAAGTCGCATCACCTTTAACGGCTCACAAAACGTCTCTGGAAAAATTTCACCCGATGGCACAAAACTGGTATATTCTAGTCTAAGAGGAGGTTCATACTCCATCGCCCAGCAAGGCCTTGGAAGTGGCTCAGATAAAACCCTTACTTCGGGGCCAAATGACCTTTCTCCAAGCTTTGCACCAAACGGAATGCAAATACTTTATGTTTCAAGCGGAGGCTTAAGCATTGTTAACACTGACGGTTCTTTCCAAGCAAGTATTCCATCAGTCGGAAACGTATCAAGCGCTGCTTGGGGCCCGTTTACTGATTAATCGTGTATATTTATAAAGGAAATACTATGAGTTCTCGCATCGCGAAAACTTTGGCAATCGCAGCCATCGCAGCTTCACTGGCAGCATGTAGTTCAACACCACTGGACGGCAGTGCAGGTGCAGGCGATACTTCTGCATCAGGTGCCGCCATGGATCCATTCAACCCTAACAGCCCGTTAGCTCAACAGCGTTCTGTTTATTTCGCTTTTGACAGCTACGCTGTAGAACCACAATATCAACCTTTAGTTCAAATGCACGCTCAGTATTTGGCTGCCAACTCACAACAGCGTGTCCGTATTGAAGGCAATACCGATGCCCGTGGCAGTGCCGAATATAACCTGGCACTTGGCCAGCGCCGCTCGGTTGCTGTTGGCAATCAATTGGTCCAACAAGGCGTAAATGGTAGCCAGATTGAAGCGGTCAGCTTTGGTAAAGAGCGTCCTAAAGCATCTGGCAACACCGAAGCAGCCTATGCAGAAAACCGTCGCGCAGATATTAACTACCTACGTTAATCTCACGTTCGACTAATTTGCATTGCTATGCGCCGCACGGTTTGGCTGTGCGGCGTTGCTGTTTTACTGGAGTAAACATGATCGTTAAGAAAAAACACACACTTTTACTACTCACTTCCGCTTTGTTTTGTAGCATCTTGAGTACCAATGCCTATGCATTTGAAGATGAAGATGCACGTCGTGCCATTCTTGATCTGCGTGCCCAGTTAAGACAAAGCGCGCAGGCAAGGCTTGAGCTTTCCAATAAAATCCAAAGTCTTCAAAGCCAGGTTAGCCAATTGCGTGGTGAAATAGAAAGAATCAGCAGTTCAGACATGCTTTCCCGTCAATCGGCACGCGCTGAGGCCGGCTATGACCCTACCCCCCAGGTAGGTGACCCCAACGAACAGCGGGCCTATGACGAGGCCCTGGACCTGTTCCGCCAGGGAAATTACTCACAATCAAGTATAGCACTGGGTAATTTTGCCGCCGCCTACCCAAACAGCCCCTTAACACCCGGTGCCCGTTTTTACGAAGGCAGCAGCCTTTACGCCAGCAAAGATTTCAGGGGTGCCATACAAAGACTGCAATCCATGGTTGCTGCCTACCCGTCTGACCCAAAAGCCGGAGATGCCTTGTTGGTGATTGCCGGCAGCCAGGTCGAGCTCAATAACATTGCCGGTGCCAAATCAACCCTGCAAAGTATTATCAACCAATACCCCGACACGCCATCTGCCGATACGGCCAAACAACGTCTGGAACTGTTCAGATAAGTTGTTTTTGCTTTAAAAACACAGGCATCATTGCATCACGCGCTATTAAGCGTGATCATGATGCCTTTACTTTTATACCTCCTTTACCCGCACCGTTATGATTCCCTCTTCACCCATCAAAACACTCCAGACCGAAAACGGCTGTTTTCACTATCAGGATGAGGGCACCGGCCAAGCACTATTGTTAATTCATGGTTCATTATGTGACTGGCGCTACTGGCGCTGGCAATTACCCGAACTTGCCGAACATTGCCGAGTCATTATTCCCAGCCTGCCCCACTACTGGCCCTATGAAAACACGCAAACCGGGTTTTCGGTTTACCAGCACGCCCGTGACATGCATCACTTGCTTGATGCTTTAAACATTGATTCTGCCCACATCCTGGGCCATTCCCGTGGTGGCTCGGTTGCCATGCAAATGGCGCTGGAACATGGCAGCAAAGTACGTTCGCTTATTCTGGCCGACCCGGGCATTCGAACCCGCCAACAGGAAAACCATGCCAATTTCAAACATGAAGCATTATTAGCCATACAGGAAGGTAAGGTTGACGAAGGCCTGGCCCTGTTTATTGATGCAGTAAGTGGTCCAAACACCTGGAAACGGATGGTCAGGTGGTTCAGGCAAATGGTTCGGGACAATGCCAACACACTGGTATTGCAACAAAATGAACCGGCTTTTTATTTTGATGAGACGGCTTTTTCAAGTTTGTCGCTGCCGGTCACTTTACTGGGTGGATCAAACAGCCCTGCCCCGTTTCCCGCTATTATTTCACGCCTTGAAGATATTTTACCGCAGGCCCAGAGCCATTTCATCACGCCGGCTTCCCACGGCATGAACCTGGCGTTACCCCATGAATTCAATCGTATAGTTATTACCCACGTCGAACGTCACCAATTAAAATAAAACATGGACTTGGCCAAAAATACAATAAAAATCATATGAACAAAAACGCTTATATGAATATAACGTGACCATGCCTTGGTTAGGGTTTTGTGTTTCATTTTGACAATAGCAATTAAAAAATGAACCAATACACTTAACGCCAACAAGATTTTAAGGCTTAGCTGCCAGGCAAAAGCCGATGCGAAGGGGTTGGCCAGCACTGTTCCGTAACGCATGGCCATTAGCGTGCCCGAAAGAAAAAGCACAATGACTACTCAGGGCATGAAACTTTTTACCCGGTTACCAATGACGGGCATGACTTCCCGTCGGGCCTGCCTTGAAACCTGACTGCCATGAACGGCAGACAGAACCAACACCTCGAAAAACACCCCGCCTACAAAAACAATTGCGCAGAACAGGTGCACGATATGCGCAAGACTGTAGCTCATATAGCGTCCAATCCAAAAAAACCAATAATTAGCTGTCAAATGACCTGGCATTGGCCGGTTTCAACTCACAAGTAACCGGAATTTTATCTCCGGTACCAAGCACAAAACGGGTTTGTATTTTATCGCCGGCTTTCAGGCCCGAAGCCGGTTTTTCAAGCATGGCATGAAACCCGCCTGGTGCAAAACGCAAGGTCTCACCCGCCTTAACGATAACCTCGGGCACCATTTCCATACCCGACTGGCCATCTTTCATATACGAACGATGCAGCATAGTCTCTTCAAACGCATCCGTTTCAATGGCCTTGATGACCGCTATTTGTATGGCGTCATTATTCTTGATATCAAAAAAACCACCCGAAGGGGTGACCGAAGGCATCAGGCGTATCCAGCATTTATCAATGGAGACATTACTGCTCCCCTTTTCGGCGGTTACTTCGGTATTCATGGCATGACCATGACCATGACCGTGCTGGGCATGTGCCCCCGACATAAACATTGCCAACAACCCTACAGACACTGCAATCAATGATTTTTTCATAACCTGCCTTCATGAAAACAAATGGTTCAAAATCCAAAAGGAAATAACACTGTTTATTCCGTTTCAAGCATACTATCATGTGTCAGATCAAATGACATTGATCTGCGTTATCACTTGAGCCTGTCCTGTCCGCTATCTTTCCTTCAGGAATAAAAAAGACATGGCTGATTGGACCATGTCTTTTTTGAGATGCTGCCTTAAACCTGCAAACAGGGCCAAGGCTACAACACCGGCTTACATATGACCGGTTTTTTCATAACGGTCGTGCCAGCTTAACGCTTCTGTCAGGATATGTGGTGTATGAACCGACCGTCCTGAATTATTGGCCCGATCAAAGTAATCCAGCAAAGCCGCCTTGTAATCGGGATGCGCACAGTTTTCGATAATGCGAACCGCACGCTGGCGTGGCGACAGGCCGCGCAAATCGGCCAGCCCTTGCTCGGTCACAATGATCTGGACATCATGTTCAGTATGGTCAACGTGGGAAACCATGGGCACAATGGCAGAAATGGCACCATTTTTAGCCGTTGAAGGTGTCACAAAGAATGACATGTAGCCATTTCGTGCAAAGTCACCCGAACCGCCAATGCCGTTCATGATGCTGCTTCCCATAATATGGGTTGAATTCACATTACCGTAGATATCGGCTTCAATCATACCGTTAATGGCGATAATGCCAAGACGGCGAACCACTTCAGGATGATTGCTGATTTCCTGGGTACGCAAAATGATACGTTCACGGTAAAAGTCGATATTATCGTTCAACTCTTTAAGTCCGTCGGGGCTTAAAGACAGGGAAGTTGCAGACGCGCTAACGAGCTTTCCGGATTTGATCATGTCCAGCATGCCGTCCTGGATGACTTCGGTATAAGACTTCAGATTTTCAAACTCGCCCTCGTTAAGGCCAGCCATCACGGCGTTGGCAATATTTCCCACACCGGACTGCAAAGGTAACAGGTTCTTGGGCAAACGACCTTCGGCCACTTCCTTGCTAAAAAAATCCAGAATATGTTTGGCAATACGCTTGGAGGTTTCATCGGGCTCGGTAAACTTGTTAACCCGGTCTGTTTCATTGGTTTCAACAATCGCAATGATCTTATCTAATGGACAACGCAGATAGGGTTCGCCAATGCGCTCATCGGGCTCGGTCATCATGATGGGCTTGCGATTGGGCGGCAAGGCAGTACCATAGTAAATATCGTGCATGCCTTCGAGCTTTTCGCTTAATTTATGGTTTACTTCAATAATAACTTTATCGGCCTGGTCAATCCAGGTTTTGTTATTACCCACGGAAGCGGCAGGAATCAAACGCCCATCTTCCAGGATACCGGCCACTTCAATAACAGCAACATCCAGTTTTCCAAAAAAACCAAACCAGGCAAATTGAGCCACATGCGACAGGTGGATATCCATGTAATTCATTTGGCCCGAATTGATTTTCTGGCGACAGACTGGATCAGACTGATACGGCAGGCGCATTTCAATGCCATCAACTTCTGCCAAAACACCGTCCAGTTCAGGTGCGGTTGAAGCGCCCGTCCAGACACTGATGCGAAACGGCTTACCCTGATCATGAACCGATTTAATATGCTTGGCCAACGCAACGGGAATGGCCTTGGGGTAACCGGCACCGGTAAAACCGCTCATGCCGACATTGACGCCTGACGGAATTAGTTTGGCTGCCTCATCCGCACTCATTACACGGTTTTGCAATGCCGCACATCTTATTCTTGAATTAGTTGACATATGTTTACTTCACGAAAAAAAACGCAATACTGCGTACAATAGAAAATAATGCATAAAAAATGCATACTTCACTTTATAATCGGTAACACACCTCAATGGTTACAAACGCATTCAAATTGCCATATTATGTTAATAAAATTTGATGCAAATCAATAGATAGCCAAGGGTAATCAAATTTGGTATTTCATGAAAGTAACCTATTACCTGTGAGAAACAAGATGAAACCAAGAACCGCCACGCCCATCCTGTTATGTATGCAAAAACTGGCCAACGCCGTGCTCGGCCTAACCTTGCTAACGCCAATTGTATCATCCGCCCAACCAGTACCCCCTATCAACATCTGGCAAACCGAAAGTTGCAATTGCTGCAAACAGTGGTCCAACGAGATGCAAAACCACGGTTTTCTGCTAAATGTTCATACTGTCCCAGACACCACCGCCTATCGCCGGCAACTTGGCATTCCTGATGAACTGGCTTCTTGTCAAACTGCCCAGGCAGGGCCTTACGCCCTTGAGGGGCCGGTTCCTGTTCTGGATATCATAGACCTGCTACAGGCCCAGCCCGATATTATCGGATTGATCAATCCCAACCGGGAAGGCCCAAACCCCAAAGAAAAAACCAACAGCAGCACAGCAAAAAGAACCTACATACTGCATAAAAACGGCCAGGCCACCCCCTTGCATCCCAACTAAACGCTTCCAAAACCGCGGGTTCTTGGGTATGGTTTGACTATCTGATCTACACGTGTAAATAAAGGAGTTCCTGAAAAATGAAGACATTGAGCTATACGCTAACCGCTTTCGCACTGGTTGCCGGTGCACAAACGGTCCAGGCATCCACCCTGGATACGGTAAAACAACGCGGTGAGGTGCTATGTGGCACCACCACCGGATTTGCCGGTTTTTCAGCCCCCAATGCCAAAGGCGAATGGGAAGGACTGGATGTAGATCTGTGCAAATCCATTGCCGCAGCCGTTTTGGGTGATGCCAGCAAATTCAAGGCCGTCCCCCTGAATTCCCAGCAGCGTTTTACCGCCCTGCAATCGGGCGAGATAGATGTCTTAACCCGCAACACGACCGTTACCCAACAGCGTGACACCGCACTGGGCATTCTGGGCGCCGGCATCAACTTCTATGATGGCCAAGGCTTTTTAGTACCCAAAAAACTGGGCGTCAACAGTGCCAAAGAACTGGATGGCGCAACCGTTTGCATGCAAACCGGCACCTCTAATGAAAACACCATGGCCGACTGGGCACGTGCCAATAATATTAAGTACACGCCCGTTGTTTTCGACCAGTTCAATGAAGTCGTGAATGCCTTTGCTGCCGGTCGTTGTGATGTTTTCACCACCGATGCCTCGGGCCTGGCCTCTATCCGAATTTCAAGACTGGGCAACCCCGATGACTATCAGGTACTGCCGGAAATCATCTCCAAAGAACCCTTGGGCCCCTTTGTACGCCAGGGTGATGACCAATGGCTGAATATCGTCAAATGGACCCTGCAAGCCCAGATCAATGCCGAAGAGCTTGGCCTGACTTCTGCCAATGTTGATGAACAGCTGGAAAGCACCAACCCCAATGTACAGCGTTTACTAGGCACCACACCAGGGTCTGGTAAAAACCTGGGACTGGATGAAAAATGGGCTTATAACATAATTAAACAGGTGGGCAACTATGGCGAAAGCTTTGAACGCAACGTAGGCCAGGACAGCCCGCTAAAAATCGATCGCGGCCTGAATGCCCAATGGAATCAGGGTGGACTGTTATATGGGTTGCCAGTAAGGTAAGCCATTTGCATTTACGATCACAAACTTAAGCGCATACACTGCCACAATATATAATGACTTTTTTGTGGCAGTGATTTTCTTATGCAAGCCCCTTTTTTCGTTCTTCTTGATGATGCTGTCGCCCAAACGGGCATGCTACACGAACAGCTGGTACACACTGACAGTATAAATACCGCTGCCCTTGACCGCCTGCACCTTTTGTTGCAGCGAGGCTGGCAAAATAACTGGCATGCCATTGTGTGGGCGCCCTATGATTTGGGGCGGGCTATAATGGGACTTGAAAAAACAGGCCTGCCCAACACCGGCACTTTGCCACCCAAGCAAGATGCCTTGCTCATTTATTGGTTTGCACAAAAAACCGTCTTAAGCAATAAAAAGGCCATCCAGAATTGGCTGCATGCACAATTCAAGCCCGAAGAACCTGCCGGCTTATTGCCGCCTGCCCTTGGGCAAAACCAGACTGATTACATTAAAAGCATCGAACAAATCCGGCAAGACATTGCCGCTGGCGAAGTTTACCAGATCAACTACACCACCGAGCTGCATTTTCAAACTTATGGTTCCCCCTTCAGGCTTTATCAGAAATTGCGTGAAAAACAACCCGTACCCTACGGTGCCCTGGCCTGTCTTCCTGTTTCGACGGCTAGTCCAGACCAAGCAATGGCAAGTAATGCTCACTGGACCCTGTGTTTCTCGCCAGAGCTGTTTCTGGATATCCGCAACAATGGCTGCATTCATACCGAGCCCATGAAAGGCACGGTACCCGCCCATGATGACGGCCAAAACGAAGTCCGGGCAAAGGCGCTGCGGGCCGACCCCAAGAACCGGGCCGAAAACGTCATGATTGTGGATTTGCTGCGCAATGACCTGAGTAAAATTGCCGTGCCAAACGGTGTAAAGGTGCCCGAACTATTTACCGTTACGTCTTTTGGTTCAGTCTTGCAAATGACCACCCCCATTTATGCCCAGGCAAAACCCAATACCCATGCAGGGGATATTTTTCAGGCCCTTTTCCCCTGCGGCTCTATTACCGGTGCCCCTAAAAAAAGAAGCATGCAGCTGATTGAAAAATATGAACAACGTGACCGTGGCCTGTATACCGGCAGCATCGGCTATCTGGAGCCCTGCCAGGGCGGCCTGGGTTTTTGTGGCAAACTGAATGTGGTTATCAGGACCCTGGCGCTAACCCCCCAAGAGCCTGATCTTGCATTACCTGGGCAAACCTTTGCCAACTGCAATCATTTACCGCAGCAATTTACCGGTATCATGGGGGTTGGCTCGGGTATTGTGTACGACAGTACGGCTGACAATGAATATGAAGAGTGCCACTGGAAATACCGCTTTTTACAAAACCTGCCCATTGATTTCACCCTGTTTGAAACCATGCTGTATAGCCAGGGAACATGCCGCCTGCTTGAAGCGCATGTGTCACGCCTGAAGCGTTCGGCGTTGGAACTGGGATTTACCTTTAATGAAGATGCTATCCGTCAAGCGCTGACAAGTCACTTCAACCAACTGCTTGAACAGGATAAAAAAGCCGGGCACCATCAGGCATACCGGGTCAAGGCCAGCCTGCACGGCAATGGCACCCTGGCGATTCAGCATGCCGCACTGGAAGCGCTGGCACAAGAAAAGCAAAGCGTGATTATTTCCCCAGCCCTACTTCCCAATCATGACATTTTGCGTCGTTACAAAACCAGCCATCGCCAGCAATACGACGAACAAATGCAGCGGGCCATACAACTTCATGCCTTTGACAGCCTGTGTTTTAACCAGGATGGTTTTTTACTGGAAGGTGCACGCAGCAGCATTTTCATTTACCACCAGGGCCAATGGCTGACGCCTGCGCTGGAACTGGATATTTTACGCAGCGTGATGCGGGCGCAAATAATACAAAACCCGGCCCATTGGCTGGCCAGCCATACGCCAAAAAATGAACACCCAGGCAACGGAGAATGGAAAATCACAGAAACAAAAATCACCCGTCAGATGCTGGCAAACGCCCGGATTATTCTGGCAGTTAATGCACTTAGAGGACTTATCCCGGTTAAATTGCTACACTTAAACGATTTTAACGCTTAGCAAAACAAAGGAAACAATCAATGAGTTTTCCCCCCTGTCCACAATGTGCTTCTGAACTTGCCTATAACGATGGCATTCAATTTGTGTGCCCCGAATGCGGGCACGAATGGCTTGAGGGCGAAGAGGCCCAGTCCGAAGAAGGCCGTGTTGTCAAAGACAGCAACGGCACCGTTTTACAAGATGGTGACAGCGTTACCCTAATCAAAGACCTGAAAATCAAAGGTTCCTCGCAGGTCATCAAACAGGGAACCAAGGTAAAAAGCATCCGTATTGTCGACGGCGATCATGATATTGCCTGCAAAATTGATGGCAGCAACATGATGCTGAAATCCGAGTTCCTGAAGAAAATCTAATACTGCCATGTCTTGTCCTTGCCGCCGTAACGGTTGGCAAGACATGGATACCTGCCAGGGAAGACGGCTGATAAAATCCTTCAAAAAACCACGGCCCTTTTCAATATTTCTTGTGGGTCGGCGTAAACATAAGACCCAACAATACGCCCGCCATGCGAAAAACGACTCTGAATAAACGCTTCAGCAATGTAAGAAGGCGCATAATGACACATCAAAGTGGCCTGCACCAGCAAAACCAGCTCTTGCGCCACCTGCCGCGCGCTGTATTCCAGTTCAGTCGCATTATTACGCAAGCGCATCTTAAGCGTATTTACCGCCCCGCTTAACAAGGTATGCATGCCTGCCTCGGTTGAAAGATTTCCCAGCAATACTTCTCCCAGCTCTGGTTCATTGCGCAAGGCCCGCAATACATCCAGGCACATTACATTGCCCGAACCTTCCCAAATTGAATTGACCGGTGCTTCACGTAGCAGGCGCGGCATGGGACCTTCTTCGACATAACCGTTACCCCCCCACACCTCCATGCATTCGGCAACTGTTTCAACCGCCCGCTTGCACACCCAAAACTTGGCGGCAGGCGTCACAATTCGGGCATAGGCCCGGGACAAGCTTGAATGCCGGTTTTCCACCGCATGAGCAAGACACATGGACAACCACATGGCCGCCTCACTTTCCAGCACAAGGTCACACAGCACCATTTGCATTAAGGGCTGCTCAATCAGTCTCTTGCCAAATACCATTCTGTGGCTGGCATGGTGCACGGCCTGCACAACTGCCTGGCGCAACAAGGCAGCGCTGCCTAACACACAGTCAAGCCGGGTTTGTGTCACCATTTTGATAATGGCCGGTATACCCCGTCCAGGCTCACCCACTGGCAAGGCCCAGGCATTATGCAACAAGACTTCGGCACTGGCATTAGAGCGATTGCCCATTTTGTCTTTAAGACCCTGTATTTGCACCCCGTTCAGGCTGCCATCGGGACACCAGCGCGGCACAAAAAAACAACTTAACTCACCCTTCAATTGTGCCAATACCAAATGGGCATCAGACAGTGGCGAGGAAAAGAACCATTTGTGTCCGTTCAGACAATAGGTTTGGGTTTGTTGATACTGGCCGGATGGCTCTGCAATGGTGGTATTGGCCCGTACGTCAGAGCCTCCCTGTTTTTCGGTCATGCCCATGCCAATCATGATGCCTTTCTTGCCCGCCAGGGGCTGATCGGACGAATCATATTCCCGGCAATACAAATGAGGTGCCAATTCCTCAAACCAGGGTTCATATTTCAGGGCAGGAATGGAAGCAAAGGTCATGGTAACCGGGCACAGGCTGCCCGCTTCGGTTTGCCCATGCAAATAAAACAGGGCTGCCCGCCTGACATGGGCATTGCTTTGCCAGGCATCAGCATGGACGCCTTGCTGGAACAGGCTGCGCAACAGCACGTGCCAGCTGTCATGAAAAGAAACCGGGGCGGTTTGCACGTTGGTGCGATGAACCTCGTTAAACCGGGGAGGATATTTGTTGGCATTGACAGCATGCTGCAATAAAGAGGCGGAACCCATGAGGGAGCCATATTCATGGCAATCATCAATCGCCCACGAAGCACCCAGGGATTTAAGGGCTTCTTTCAGGGCGGGGTCACTGTCAAAAACATGATAATTTTGCAACCCCACTACCTGGTTGTCTGAACTTTGATCGTGCTGCATATCAACCTCCTTTGAAAATACCGTTGGCATTTCCTGTTGATGACTGCTTCACTTATATCCCATTGCCATTTTTTTTGCCAGCCCCAGCACTTCCTTCAGAAACCCGGATTCATCCGTTTTTCGCCAACTCATCATGACCGGAGAGGTAAACCCCGTGGCATTGAAATCAATATAGACCACGTCATCACGCAATAATCGCTTCACCGACTCGGGCACCAGCGACACCCCAATACCAGCGGCCACCAAACCAATCGCGGTTTGCAATTCATTAACTTCCTGCACGACATTAGGCACATATCCATGTTGACTGAACAGATCCAGCACATGATCAGCATAACTGGGCCGTGGGGCAGCCGGATACACAATTAAGGATTCCTGCAAAATTTCATTAACGCCAACCCCTGAAACACTGGCCAGCGGATGATACCGTGGCACGGCAACCACCAAAGGCTCATCAAGCAAAACCAGGCGCGCAATTTCAGGGTCACTTAATTTGATACGTCCCATGCCAATATCTATCCGCCCCATTTTCAAGGCCTCAAACTGCTGCAAGGTGGTCATTTCAACCAGACCGATTTCCACCTTCTCATTCAATTCCCTTAATTCGCGGATAAAATCGGGCATGTATCCATAAAGTGTAGAAGGCACAAACCCCACACCAAACCACACCCGGTCTTTTTTGCCAATCCTTTGCGTGGCCTTGATGGTTTCTTCAAGCTGAAGCGTCATTTTTTGGGTATGATCCATAAAATACTTACCGGCATCTGTCAGGCGGATTCCCCGCCCCAGGCGTTCAAACACCTTCACCCCCAACTCTTCTTCAAGCAGCTTGATCTGCCTGCTTAGTGGAGGCTGGGCGATATGCAACAGCCTGGCTGCCCGGGTAAAACTAAGCTCGCGCGCAACACAGTGAAAATAGCGAATTTGCCTTAATTCCATAACCCATACCTTTAAAGTATCGACACCTATAAATATAGTCTTAGACAGCAGAAAAAACTACAAGGATAATTAATTTACCTATATTAAAACATATGGCTATATCCAAAACCCGCATTCAAACTGCATTGATATATTCCATGCAAAAAAAACAGGAGATTTCCTTGAGCCCAAACCTCACCCCTTCATTTGTGGTAAAAAAAATAATAACGCTTGCCACAGCCGGCAGTTTGCTTGCCCTTTCCAATACCGCACTGGCTGCCTACCCTGAACGCCCGATTTCCTGGATTGTTCCCTTTCCGCCTGGTGGCGCCATGGATGTCATTGCACGAACGCTGGGCGAAACCATGAGCAAAGAGCTGGGCCAATCTATTGTGGTTGAAAACAAGCCCGGCGCCGGCGGCAATATTGGTGCCGCCCAAGTTGCCAACGCCAAACCCGATGGTTACACCATCATGATTGTTGCCAATGGCATGGCGGTCAACCCGTCTTTGTACAAGCAACTTACTTACGACCCCATCAAAGACTTTGCGCCTATTTCGCTATTAGCGGCAGTGCCCAACATCCTGGTCACCCAGGTGACCCGCGATGACATCAACTCGGTCAAAGACGTCATTGACCAAACCAGAGAAAATCCGGGCAAATATACCTACGCTTCGGCCGGTGTAGGCACCTCTATTCACCTGGCAGGTGCCCTGTTTACTTACCTGGGCAATCTGGATATGCTGCACGTGCCTTACCGTGGCAGTGGCCCGGCCGTGACCGATTTACTGGGCGGACAAGTAGATTACATGTTTGACAGCATTACCTCGGCCAAACCACATATTGACGCCGGCAAACTTAAGGCCCTGGCCATTACAACCGCCCAACGCTCTTCCACCCTGCCCGACTTGCCCACCGTTGCAGAAAGCGGGCTGAACGGCTATGAGCTGACCCCCTGGTTTGCCACCTTTGCACCGGCCGGCACGCCCGACGACATTATCCAGACCCTGAATAAAGCCATGCTTAACGCCATGGATTCAGAAAAGGTTAAAACAACCTTTGCCACTATTGGTGCCGAAAAAATCGGCAGTACGCCCGAAGAACTGCAGTCGTACCTGCAAGACGAAACCACCAAATGGCAAAAAATTATCAAGGAAACCGGAATTTCCGCAAACTGAGTAAAATAGAATACTCATGGATCATCTTTTTTAAAGGAACTCATATGCTTTACATGGTTGAAATGGACGTTAATATTCCTCACGATATGCCCGAGGAAGTTGCTAATGAAATCAAGAAAGTAGAAAAAGCCTATTCACAAGAACTGCAACGTTCGGGAAAATGGGCTTATATCTGGCGCGTGGTAGGCGAATATAAAAACGTCAGCATTTTTGATGTAGAAAGCAATGAAGAACTGCATACCCTTTTGTCCGGACTTCCCCTGTTCCCGTACATGGATATCAAGGTAACGGCCCTATGCCGACACCCTTCCGCTATCTAACACGCAAACTTGCCGCCTAAGCAATCTTGTAACAGCAAACCTGGTTTGCTGTTTTCTTTTTCAGCAACAGGATACCTACTATGAGCACCATCCAGATTAACAATGAAACCTTTAACTACCAGTTAAACGGCCCCGAAAACGCACCCGTGCTGTTTTTTTCAAACTCCCTGGGCACCACGTACAGCATGTGGGCCAAACAGGTGGATTATTTCAGCAACAACTATCGTGTCTTAAGCTACGACACGCGCGGACATGGTGAATCCGTCAAAAACAAAGGCCCCTACACGCTTGAACAACTGGGCAATGATGTACTGCAAATTACCCAGGCCCTGGAGATTGAAAAATTCAGTTTTTGCGGTATTTCCATGGGCGGCCTGATTGGCCAATGGCTGGGTATTCACGCCACTGAAAAACTGGAAAAACTGATTGTATGTAACACCGCCGCCAAAATCGGCCAGGAAGCCGGCTGGAATGAGCGCGCCGCCCTGGTTCGTTCTCAAGGCATGAATCCGGTGGCCGACGGTTCTGCCGGCCGCTGGTTTACCGAAGGCTTTGTTCAGGCCAATCCGGCGATTGTTAACGAACTGATTAATGGCTTGCGCCAAACGGATGCCGAAGGCTATGCCGGCTGTTGTGAAGCACTGGCCCAGGCTGATTTACGTGACAACATTGCGCTCATTAAAACCCCTGCCCTGATTGTGGCCGGAAGCCATGATCCGGTAACTACCGTGGCCGATGCCGATACCATGGCAGAAAAAATTGCCGGTTCAAGCCGTGTGGATCTTAACGCCTCACACCTGTCCAATATTGAAGCCAGTGACGCATTCAATAGTGCCCTGGAAGCCTTTTTAAAGGACTAAGCTTCTTTCTTGTTCCTGCGTGCATAAAGAGGTATTTTCTGGCATGAAAAACCCCCAAAAATTTGAAGCGTGTCCAATTTTTGGGGTCTATTTAAAGCGGCTTTGCCAGGGTTTTATTTTCTAACGCTTTACCAGGCAGGTGATTAAGCTGCTTGAAACGGTACCAGCCCCTCTTAAGGGCTAACCCTTTTATGGCAGCACCTTTCCAGCCAGGCTGAAAAGGTGCAACTATCAGGCTTGTGCGCGGGCGCGCTCGACTTCTGTCGATTTCAATGGTGCCGGACGCTCTGCATGCAGATCAAAATTAAACTTGATATGCGAGAACGGGCCGTTCATGCCGTATTGTTTGATCAACTCAGGATCTGATTCTTTCTTGATTTCAGGAACCAGTCCCTCACGGGTTGCGAAAGCAAAGTCATCCCACAGGTATGGATCACCGTCAATATTGATCTGGGTTGTCAGCTTGCGCTGGCCTTCAGCGGTCACAAAGAAGTGAATGTGCGCAGGACGGTTACCATGACGACCCAATTTTTTCAGGATAACATCGGTTGCACCACCCGGAGGAACACTATATCCGACCGGCAGCACACTGCGGAAACAGTAACGGCCGTTTTCATCGGTACGAATGCTGCGACGCAGGTTGAACGGCTCTTGCGAAGGATCAAAATGGGAGTAATTGCCCAAATGGTTGGCGTGCCATACTTCAACCAAGGCATTTTTCAGCGGATTGCCCGCTTCATCACTTACCACCCCTTCCATCACCAGTGCCTCACCAATCTCACCATCCTTGTCCAGGCGGGCAAAACCAACAGATTCTGGTGCACCGGCAACATACAGGGGACCTTCAATAGTACGTGGTGTACCACCCGTAATACCGGCTGCAGCTTCTTCTTCGTCCAGGCGGATATCCAGCAAACGCTCAAAACCCAAACCAGCCGCAATCAGGCCATATTCCTGTCCACTCTTGCCCAGGAAATTCAAGGCGATCCAGAACTCACTGGGCGTAATATCAAAATCTTCAATCGTATTAAACAAATCGCTAATAATACGATTGATAATTGCTTTAATACGCTCATCCTCAACAGCGGATTCTGTTTTCTGCATTTGTGCCAGCAAGGCGGCAACAGACTCTTTACTCATAATGTCTCTTCCTTTTGCGAAGTGATTAAAAATTCAAATTAATATTTAACGCTTATCAAGTCGTTATTTCCGTGTATAAAAATTCACTTTATCATCGTCCAGACTAACGCCCAGCCCCGGACCGGTTGGAATTTTCAGGGTGAAATTACTGTAATCCAGCGGTGTTGCCAAAATCTCATCTTTCAGCAAAAGCGGGCCAAACAGTTCGGTACCCCATTCCAGATTATTGAGTGTAGAAAACAAATGAGCCGCAGCGATAGTGGCAATAGAACCTTCAAGCATGGTGCCGCCATACAGGGCAATATCGGCAGCCTGGGCAATGCCAATCAAATCACGGGCGTGCTGCAAGCCACCCGCCTGCTCAATCTTGATGGCAAACACATTGGCACAGTGCTGGGATGCAAGCGTGAACCCGTCTTCCGGACCTTTCAGGGACTCGTCAGCCATAATCGGCACAATACCCAATGCCGTCAAACGTTGCATGCCTGCCAGGTTTTTCTCATGAATGGGTTGCTCTACCAGCTCAACCCCAACCTCAGCCAAGGCCCTAAGGTTTTGTACAGCCTGGGTTTCAGACCAACCCTGGTTAATATCAACACGAATACTGATATCGTCACCAACTGCCTTTCTAATGGCTGCGATATGCTTGATATCGTCTTTAGGCGAACGCATACCTATTTTAAGCTTGAATATATTATGCCTGCGTGTTTCCAGCATTTGCCCGGCTTCAGCAATATCTTTTTGGGTATCGCCACTGGCCAGCGTCCAGGCCACATTGATTTCATTGGCAACCACGCCGCCAAACAAAGCGTTCAGCGGAACGCCAAGACGTTTAGCATAAGCGTCATACAGCGCCGTTTCTATCGCGCACTTGGCAAAACGGTTATCTTTAATGGTTTTATTGATCAGTTTACGCAAGGCCGCCAGTTTGGTGGCTGATTGGCCAATAATCAGGGGTGCAAAATAACTGTCAATATTTGTCTTGATGCTTTCGGGGCTTTCGCCACCATAATTCAAGCCACCAATGGTCGTGGCCTCTCCAATACCTTCTATCCCATCAGAAGTTTTGATGCGCACCAGCACAATGCTTTGGCAATGCATGGTCGCCACAGACATTTTATGTGGCCTGATGGTAGGGATATCTAAAATTTGGGTATTAACTTCAACAATCGTTGCGTCCATCTTATCCTCTGATGAAATAATTCTTTTCATTAATATTCATAGAGTATATAAGGACAACCCCAACGGGTCTAATACGGATTTTATTACCATTCATACCAAAAAGGTATGAGTATTTACATGAAACTGTTTTATAAAAAAAACCGCTACCCCGTTTAAAGGATAGCGGTTTTTGCTCTTTGGCAACAAGACTTAAGGCCGAAACCTTAAGCGGGTATTACCACTGGTAACCAGCACCAACGGTTGCACCCATTTGGCCGCGTGAAGAACCGGCCACGCTGCCTTTAAGCACCCATTTGCCGTTTTCGGTCACTGTAGAGGCACCAATAGCGTAACCAGACTCGGAAGCATACACGCCACCAGCCATGGAAACCATGCTCTTGCCTGGCAGATAAGCCTGCGGCAGGCCTGCAACAGCCATGGCGGTTGCCGCACCGGCATCAGCACGTTTTTCAACACGGCGGACATCACCACGCAGGGAAGAAATATCGTTGCGTACTTCGGTCAGGTCAGCAGGTGTTGCACCCTGAACCATACGAGTAACCTGATCCAGGTTAACGGCATCGGTTCCATCAACGGCTTCGGCAACACCGGTCAGACGACGGGCTTCACCACTTTCATTTCTGAAGTTAACCTCGTTGCCACCTGTTGATTTACCCACTGTGATGGCTGCGTTGGGGGCTGCCTGTTGAACCAGACCAATCTTGCCTTCATTAACCTGATTGTACAGATTGGTCACAGCATTATTGACAGTGGTAACACGTCCGTCCAGGTTACTCAGGGCACCGCCAACTGTCTTATGGATGGTATTATCGGTAAAGTTATATGTCGGGCCAGTAATGGAGCCATCAATCTCAACCTTTGCCCCCCCCCCCAGAGCAGTAAGCGCTGACTGTAACTGCCCTACATTAACAGCATCAGTAGTACCAGTGCCTGCAGCCACACCTGTCAGGCGACGGTTGCCTTCAGTGCCCGTAAAGTTGACTTCCGTGCCATCAGTACCCTTACCAACGGTAATAGGATCGCTCTGTCCCTTGTTAGCCTGTTGAACCAGACCGATCTTGCCATCTTCAATATTAATAGTTAGATCAGTAACTCTATTATCGACATTAGTAACTTTAGTGTCCACACCTTTTAACTGGGCCACGTTAACCGCATCGGTGTCATTCTTGCCGGCCTCAACGTTGGTAATACGGCGTTTGATTTCGCTACCAGCAACAGAAGAACCAACCGATACGGTGTAGTCTTCATCGGCAACCGAACCTGCACCCAAGGCAACTGTATTAAGTGCCTTGGCTTCTGCCCCTGCTCCCAGGACAACGGAACCATTGCCGCTTGCCTTTGCCTCATTACCGATAGCAATTGAATTGGACCCTGTTGCTTCGGCCGCACCATCTGCGGCAGTACCAATATCAAGCACACCACCACCAATGGCAACATTACCTGTGCCTGGCACAAAGCCGCCTGTACCCGGGTTTGGAGTAGTACCAGCTGTTGGCGTCAACCCAAGGATATTGCCATCCTTCGCCAGGAGCGCAAGATCCAAAGGCTGTTTGCCCTGCAAAGCCAGCGACAGATCTTCAACCAGATCCAGGTGTAAGCCGGTTGGCAATTCAATACCCAGTGGAGCGGTAATGCCGTTAACTACACCAACTACTGGATCTACCACGGGAGCCAGAGCACCCAACAACGAATTCAAGAGACCTTCGACCGGAGTCAGAAGAGGTGTCAAGACGCCGTCAAGCGTATTGCCAAGCTGATTTTGGGGCAAGGTAATGCCCGTAGCCAAGTCCAGTACGTTGCCTGAACCGCCTTGAGCTCCGCCACCCAGCAAACCACCAAGCAGGCCACCGCCCTGGCCGCCACCCAGCAAACCGCCAAGCAGGCCACCACCCTGGCCACCGCCCAGCAAGCCGCCTAACAGGCCACCTGACTGACCGCCAGATTGTCCACCACCCAGCAGACCGCCCAAGAGGCCGCCTGAAGCAGCAGCACCCGTTCCGGGATTGCCGGTTGAGCCACCTAACAGGCCACCCAGCAAGCCGCCCCCTTGACCACCACCAGTTAAACCGCCTGTCAGGCCGCTTAACAGATTATTAACAGTACCAATAACAGGGGTAAGTGCGCCTTGATCGCCAAGCAGGGTATTAACCAAACCACCTACGGGTGCCAATGGGCCATTGGCAGATGTCAAATCGTTAACCAGACCGGTAACAGGAGCCAAAGCGCCGGTTTGAGGATCAACCAGACCATTTATCAGGCCACCTACCGGTGTCAGGGCGGTATTGTTTACCAGCCTGCCAACGGTTCCCTGGACATCGGTAATTACGCCATCACCGGCACTGCCACCACCTAACAAGCCACCAGACTGCCCACCACCCAGCAAGCCGCCCAAGAGGCCGCCTGAAGCAGCAGCACCCGTTCCGGGATTGCCGGTTGAGCCACCTAACAGGCCACCCAACAAGCCACCCCCTTGACCACCACCGGTTAAACCGCCTGTCAGGCCGCTTAACAGATTATTAACAGTACCAACAACAGGGGTAAGTGCGCCTTGATCGCCAACCAGGGTATTAACCAAACCACCTACGGGTGCCAATGGGCCATTGGCAGATGTCAAATCGTTAACCAGACCGGTAACAGGAGCCAAAGCGCCGGTTTGAGGATCAACCAGACCATTTACCAGACCACCTACCGGTGCCAGGGCGGTATTGTTTACCAGCCTGCCAACGGTTCCCTGGACATCGGTAATTACGCCGTCACCGGCACTGCCACCACCCAGCAAACCACCGTTGCCACCGGTCAAACCACCCAGCAGTCCCAGAACAGGGTCAAGCGGGCCGCCTTGGGCACCACCGGTTAAACCACCGGTAACACCACTTAACAACCCATTGACTGTTGCCACCACAGGCGTTAAGGCGCCTTGCTGACCAACCAGACCATTAACCAGACCACCAACAGGTGCCAGTGCACCAGAGGGTGAGGTCAGGTTGTCAACCAGGCCGGTTACCGGTGCCAATGCGCCGGTTTGCGGATCAATAAGACCATTGGCAAGACTGCCTACAGGAGACAGGACGGTATTGTTAACCAAGGTACCAACAGTACCTTGTACATCGGTAATCACGCCGGTACCGGTAGCACCTGTTGCACCGCCCAATCCACCTACCAGGCCCAGAACGGGATCAAGCAGGCCACCCAAACCGGCACCAGCTCCTTGACCGCCGGTTAAACCACCAACGACACCCAGCACTGGATCAAGTACGCCGCCAAGAAGATTGGTTGCTGTTGCCCCCTGGGAGCCGGTTAATCCACCGACAATTCCCATAACGGGTGACAAGGCTGCTGTGGTAGACAGATTTGCAACATTATTGATATTTGGATTTGACTGGGCATTGGCTACACCACCGGTGATGCAAAAACCCAAAATACCAGCCGCCACTGTTTTGAACAGAATACTGCCGCTGCGTTTTCCTTTGGTTTTGGTTTTTTCAGATACGGCAACGTAGGCGCCTGTATGTTCATTCCAGACAGACTTATAGATATGGTTCATTTGTAGCGCTCTCCAAACAATAGATAGAAGTACCGCACCTATACTCATCATCTTTTGATTGCTTAACAAACTAATGGATTGCTACAGCAAAAACAGAAAACAAACTTAATGCGGCTAATATTAAAAATAGAAAAACAGGTAACTTTTGGGGAGAACAATAACACCAGACGATTACTTTAGAAACATTCGCATTGCTTGCTTATCTCTAATTGATTTTTATTTTATGAATAAATACATTTATAAAATGAACTAATATATTGAAATATATAATATTAAAAAACAAATAAGTAACAATATAATTCAATTGTTTTCAATTTGATTTTCTTTAAAAAGTTAACAATCCCTTATCTTGACTGCATCTACAAGATATTTATTCACACAATCCTGAAACAGGAGCGGTGATTTTGCACAAGCAACCAAGCGCAATATTTTTATTTTTCACGTTAATTTGTAAAATATTGTAATGCCGTTGTTTTTACACATGAATTTTCATTTAATTAATTAATATTCACAACCTATTAAAATATTTTAATACCACAAAAACACTAATTTCCATTGAAAAAACAGCCTATTCCAGCATGAACATAAGGTTTTTTTTTCAAAATAAGAAATCTGTCAATAGGGCTACCCCCACCCAAAAAGGAAAGATCAAAAATAAAGCGATTTTATGAAGGTGGTTGACCTCTACACCACAAGCGCCTGGGCAAGTTTGGCTGTTGCCGCATATATTGCTTGTCGTCAAGCATTTAACCCCTATAATTGGGTTTATTATCATTTTGTCATACACGGCAAAAGCAATTTCTGCCGCCTGACCCATTTATATAAAAACCTCATTCATCATGAACACTACCTCTGCAAATCAAGTTGAATTTACAATTAATCGCAATGCCAATCCATTACCCGAGGCAAAGCGTGATGTCATTTTGCAAAACCCGGGTTTTGGCAAATACTTTACCGACCATATGGCAAGCATTGACTGGACCCGCGAACAAGGTTGGCACGATGCCCGTATTGTGCCTTATGGTCCTTTGCAACTGGACCCGGCCGCTTCAGTGCTGCATTACGCACAAGAAATCTTTGAAGGCCTGAAAGCCTACCGACATGCTGACGGCTCTGTCTGGACTTTCCGCCCCGAAGCGAATGCCCAACGTTTTCAATTGTCTGCCCGACGCCTAGCTCTGCCTGAACTGCCGGTAGACCTGTTCATCGAGTCCCTGAAACAACTGATTAGCATCGACAAGACCTGGGTACCCAGTGCCCCTGAAACCAGCGCCTATATCCGCCCGTTCATGATTGCCAATGAAAGTTTCCTGGGGGTTCGTGCCGCAGAACGTGCTGCTTATCATGTTATTGTCAGCCCGGCAGGCTCGTATTTTGCCAAGGGCATGCAACCCATTTCCATCTGGCTGTCATCTGAATTTGCCCGTGCCGGCAAAGGGGGCACCGGAGAGGCCAAATGTGGCGGCAATTACGCGGCTTCTTTACTGCCCCAACAGGAAGCCTATGCCAATGGCTGTTCACAGGTACTATTCCTGGACGCCGACGAACACACTTACCTTGAAGAACTGGGCGGTATGAATATCTTCCTGGTTAGGAAAGACGGCACACTTATCACCCCCAAACCCTCTGGCAGTATTCTTAAAGGCATTACTCGCGCCAGCCTTATTCAACTGGCCAAAGACATGGGCCTGAAAGTGGAAGAACGCAGGGTCGCATTGCAAGAATGGCGGGATGGCATTAATTCAGGTGAAATCACCGAAGTTTTTGCTTGTGGTACCGCCGCCGTTATCGCTCCCATTAGCGCACTGAAAAACAAAGACTTCATTGTTGGTGATGAAAACGCGCCGGCGGGTGAAGTGACGGTTGCCTTGCGCAATAAATTAACCGGCATCCAGTATGGGCTTGAAGAAGATACCCATGGCTGGTTAACCCGCCTGGCATAATTTCATACAGCAATACCCATCCAGATAAGGTAAGCGGTATCTTTTTCTTCAAGGAGGCCTCATGCGGATCAAGGCATCAGAATCATTATTACTGGTTATTGACCTTCAAAGCCGTATGTTGCCGGCCATTGATAACGGGCCGGAAGTACTTGCCCAGGCCACCTGGATGGTAGATGTGGCCCAAGCCATTGGCATACCCGTTCTGGCAACAGAACAATACCCTAAAGGCCTGGGTCATACCGAATCAAACCTGCTGTCACGCCTGCCTGAACAACAGGTACTTGAAAAAATCCATTTTTCGGCCGTGATGGGCCAAGAACTGTTAAAAACCCCTTTTTCAACACGCAGGCAATGGGTTATTGTTGGCACCGAAGCACATGTATGCGTCCAGCAAACCGCGCTGGACCTGCTGGCTGCCGGCCGCGACGTTTTTATTGTGGATGAGGCGGTTGGCTCACGTAAGCCACGGGATAAAGAACTGGCCCTGCAACGCTTGCAACAAAATGGGGCGGAAATCGTGTCACGGGAAATGGTTGCCTTCGAATGGCTGGAAGAAGCCAACACGCCCCTGTTCCGGGACGTGCTGAAACGTTATATCAAGTAACTGCCCGGTTTCCCGTTATGTCTCCCGTTATTTATGATTGGAGAAAACCACAATGCACAAAAAACATACTCATGGCATCACAAACAACGGGCAGGCATGGGCCGTTAGCCAATAACAAAATTAATTAACTTTTAGCAGCTCAACGTCAAATTTCAAATCGCTATTGGGCGGTATGGCACTGCCAGCACCACGCTCGCCATAGGCCGAACGGGAAGGACAGAACAAGACCGCAGAACCCCCTTCTTTCATTTTTTGCAACCCTTCAGTCCAGCACGGAATAACCCGGCTTAAAGGAAATGAAATGGGTTCGTTGCGTTTATAAGAAGAATCAAATTCTGTGCCATCAAGCAGGGTGCCCCGGTAATGAACCTTAACGGTATCGGCAGGCTTGGGACTGGCACCATCGCCCAATTTGGTATGCTCAACCCTGACACCATTAGACAGGGTATCAACCGCAACCGCTTGCGCCATGGCGGCACCAGCGCCCAACAAAGTACTAATGGTAAATAGTATTAAAGATTTTTTCATGTAAGAACCTGTTAATTTTATTTGAAGAAAATATGCTTTGCCCGCCTCTGCCATTTTTGCAATGACCTATCGGTTTATAGCCTGAAGCAAGCTGATTGCACCACATATACCAAAGCCAAACCCAAAGAAACCAAACCTTTCAGGAACGCGAGTATTAAAAAAAAGCATTCCGCCGGCACAGAATGCTTTACGCTTTCAAGCCTTAATTGACAGCCTGATCGGCAACTTCTTCATAAGCTGGGTAATCGGTATAGCCTTCCTGGCCACCACCATAAAACACAGCCGGGTCAAATGCCGTTAATGGCCAATCGTTTTTCAGCCGTTCTACCAAGTCGGGGTTGGAAATAAACGGGCGACCAAAGGCCACCAAATCGCTCAAGCCTTCCTTCAGGTCTCTTTGCCCTTCTTCCTTGGTGTATTCACCCGCCAGAATCAGGGTACCCGTATAAGCTTTCCTGAATTTTTCAAGGAATTCTTGCCCATTAGTGTTCTTGATAATGGCCTTACGGTTACTGATATGAATATATGCCAGATTTTTGCCGGATAGCAGACGAGCCAGTTCAAGCCAGGTTTGCGCTTCGCCTTCAAACTCGGGCATATCAAAAACCCGGTTAAACGGTGACAGACGGATACCCACACGCTGGCTGCCAATTTTAGCCACTACTGCATCAACCACTTCCAGCACAAAGGCCAAGCGGCTTTCAATAGTGCCACCACCATAACGGTCATCACGGGTATTAATACCTGCATTAATGAATTGCTCAATCAGATAGCCATTGGCACCATGAATTTCCACCCCGTCGAAACCTGCTTCAAGCGCATTAGCAGCCGCATTGGCAAAATCCTGAACTACATTTTCCACCTCTTCAGCAGACAGGGCTCGTGGCTGGCTGGCCTGGATCCTGGCAGGATTGCCATTTTCATCATAGGCAAACGAAGTCGTGTTTTCGGCCGTTTTATTGCTTGCACTAACCGGAAACGCGCCATTTTCGTGTAACGAGATATGAGAAACACGCCCTACATGCCAAAGCTGACAGAAAATTTTTCCGCCTTTTTCATGTACCGCGCGGGTCACTTTATTCCAGCCTTCAATTTGCTCAGGACTGTGCATGCCAGGTGTAAATAAATAGCCCACGCCTTGACGGGAAATGGGAGAACCTTCGGAAATAATTAGCCCTGCACTGGCCCTTTGCTGGTAATACAGGGCAGTTTGTTCGTTAGCAACCGTATTGGCTGCCCTGGAACGTGTCATGGGTGCCATCACAATACGGTTATTCAAATGCAGCCCGGCCAAATCATAACCCGAAAAAAGATCGCTCATTGATAAAATTCCATTGAAAGATTAAGGTAGAACAGGCAAAAATATTGGATACTCCAAAGGCATCCAAACCATTTTACCAATACAACAATTAGACTACCATTTTTATCGCCATTGAAGCAGATTATTCAAACACCGCCCCCAGGAAGCCCCCCCACCCATTTGTTTTTTCAGAAACGGCACAACAAAATCCAAATCTCTACAACTTGCCACCCAATCGGCCGCTCTTCGTCCACCAGAATATATTGACAGATTCAGGCCCGGTTAGTAAGATCACAGCCAGCACAAACCCTGAACAAGGCAACTTCCAGGGGAAACGATCGGCAAAAAACAATGCTTACCCGCATATATTCCAGGGCTTCAAAAGAATGTACGAATCAAAAAGCGAACCTTTATTACCCTCGCGACATTTCAGGCATCGCCTGTTTACCCATGTCTTTTATGCACTGCTTGTCATGATTGTTACCCTGGCAATTGGCGTTGTTGCGCATCTATTGCTAGAACCGGTAACCTGGCACGAAGCCCTGCTTAATACGGCACTTATTGTGGGTGGCATCGGCCCGTATATTGTTCCCGAAAGTATTGGTGGAAAACTGTTCTTTGCCTTTTATAGCATGTTTGTGGGCCTGGTATTTATAGGAACCCTGGGCATTATTCTGGCCCCTTTGGCCCACCGTCTTATTCACAAGTTTCATCTGGATGATGACCAGGATGATTAATGAGGATTGATTATTGAAACGGGCAAAGTTAGCCATTACCTGCTCTGACACGCTAGCTTAACGATTTTCTCTGGTATGCCACACTCGTAGTACATAAACAGTTTCTTTCTGAATTTCATAGCGGATTTCATAATTTCCTACCAGCAAACATCGTACCTCTCTAGGATCAAACTGGAATAGCTGCTCGCCAATACGTGGTGTATTTAGCAAAATAGTGGGCGCTTTGGTTAACGTTTGCACTGCCCGTGCAGCGGCTGGTTTATTTGCTATGGCTAAAAAGTCATATAGGCGCGCCAAATCAGAAAGCGCCTTACTGGTCCATTTCAACATCATTTACTTGGCACAGGCAATGGTTCATCGGCCCCCAGACTATCGGCCCAGGCTTGCACGGTATCATGATCTATGAACTGGCTATCATCGACATCAGCCAATGCTTCGTAAGTTAAACGATCACGCTCTTCTTCCTGGGCAATCCAGGCTGAAAGTGCCTGTTTCATGACCCAGCCACGCGAGCGCTCCAAACGATCTGCCATTTGATCAACTTTCCTGGCTAGTTGTATAGGAACATGCGCAGTTAGCACACGTGTTTGAGTTTTCGGCATAGTATTTACCTTTTCAGCCATTTGATTCAAAATTAATCATAATGATTAAAAAAAAATCAGTCAAGCAAAACAGGATATAAGGTCAAACTGAAATTTTTCTAATATTATTTTTCTTACCGGAAGCACAAGCAAACTACGCCCGAATATAAACCCACCCGGCCTGCTGTATGCGAACCAGTTCCAGCACGGCTGCGCCTGGCAGCAGCTTAAGCGGTTCACGCAATGCCCGGCCTAAACGGGCCAACGTGTTTGGACACACCCATGTCATGCCGTCAACACCGTCGTCTGCCGTATCCAATACAGCGGCAACCGCCTCTGCATTAACGACTATTCTTATTTCTGCGTCAGGCATTTCCTTTTGCAGGTTACGGGCATTATTGCGGGCACGTTGCAGTGCGCTGGCTGTGGGTGCGTGCAGAACCACGTTCAGATGATGGTTTTCAGCGCCTTTGATATCGGCCCAGGCTTGAACGGGAACTTGTCCGGATGGCACGCGTATTTCAGTTTTAGGCATCGCATTTACTCCATTATCATTGGTTTAAATTTAAATATCAAAAATAACCATAACAAGCTTCCTGTCTATTCCTGTTTTGGCACAGCATTGGCCACTTGCGCAAAATGCTTCGACAGCTTGCTTTTTAAGGCTGCCATGGTTATTTCACCCATATGCACATCACGCAATTGCCCTTGTGCATCAAAAAACAGTGTGGTGGGTAGCCCCCTTGCACGCACTTCCCGCATGGTGCTGGAAGAAGGGTCCAGCAATACGTGCTGCAAATCAAGGTTTTCAGCCGCCAGGAATTGCTGGATCGTTACCCTGCTTTCACCTTGATTCACCATTAAAAAAATCGTATCGGGAAACTGCGCTGCCACCTGTTCAAAAGCGGGCATTTCACGACGGCATGGCGGACACCAGCTTGCCCACAAATTAAGCACAACAGGGTTGCCCGTATAACTACTTAAAGACACCGGTTCATGACCCAGATTGCTTAACTGTACATCTGGTAAAGCAGTCGTTGAACGCTGCATCTGCAGCACGGCATGGCTGGCAGAAAACCAAATCAACATGCCAGCAACCATCCCGCTTAACACCGGCACACGCAGGCGATGTGTGTGCCGGGTTTTCCAGAACACATATAGAATGGCCGCCAACAAACCCGCCCACCATACATAGCCGCCATCGCCAATGGCAATAATAGACATGGGAGCCTGGGCGTACTCTTCCCGCCATTGAACAAGATAGGCCAAACGCGCCGCCACAAAACCCCAGAATGCGGCATCCAGCAGCAAGGCACCCGCAGCCTTGCTTTGAGTACCTGAGCGCACAACCAGTATACGGGCGACTCCCCATGCCAGCAGCAAGCAGATTACCAACAAAATAACATAAACCGGAATAGGGCCAACACTAATCACAACATACCTGCCATATCAAATTCGCCTTTGCCTATTTATTATAAAATTGAAATAAATATCCATTGCCAACACAATTATATATCCATTGCCAACACAATTATATTAACCGCTTTTACTTTTTCCAAAGCTCGATGAACGCAGCCTCTTCTCCTGCTGCCTGCAAGCCTTAAAAAGCATAGACAAAAACGTCTCCTCCTGCCTGCCGCTTATCCAATAAAAAATACAATAACCGGGTTGCATACACAGTAGCACTTACTTGCAATACATACGCACAAAAAATTTCAAGCGCATAAAACCATAAAGCGCTTATTAACCATCTAATCCCTATTTGATTTTGTAAACATCAGGAACACAATGCGAGTTTTTTTTATACGGTTGTTAACCACCGGTTTGTTTTTTATTATTCCATACGCTCTTTTGGTATCTATACTTAGCTTGGAACCCCGCTATTTTATATTAACACTGGCGGTCAGTGTTTTAGCATGCGGATTTTGGTCTGCCCTGTTACTTATTAACAAAAATACAAAGCTATTAAGCCAGGCTGCTATTTTTCAACTGCAACTATTAAACGCCATCCATACCCAACCGCACTCAATAAACCAGCCGGCAAGAACGGAACTGTCCGAAACGGAAACTAAGGAAAACGCACCTATCGCCCTTTCCGTTACCGAACAAATTGAGTTGTTAAACAAGCTGAACAAGTATTCTGATATGTATAGCAAGGACAGGAAAGCCAAAATTACCGATGCCGATTATATCTGGGCCATTTTCATCACTTTAGCGCTGGGACTGATCGTTATTGCCGCTTCCATAATGAACGGCGGCAGTTTTTCATCAATATTCATACCAACCTTTCACTAAAAAAAATAAGGTAATCAATTTACGCCAAACGGCACATACCCCTTACCCAATATAAGTAATATGAGATTTCCCTTGCTGCCTGATTGACAATATACGCATCTTCTGTCTATAATTAATTCCAATATGACCGGCGCCCCTGCATTTATGTACGCGTCGGTTCTCATTTCAGCTATCGCAACAGCCACTTTTCCCAATCGCTGCAAACACCAAAATCCTCAAGGGTTAATGTCATATTTCCAGATACTGGATAACTATGCAATAGCTCAAGCAAGCGAGATATCCAACTTGAATTTGGGCAAATAACCGTTAATAAATGTGCCATCACGGCAAAGCACATAAAAGGACGGGTATTTTTCATTTTTGGCCAGCCCGCGGGACAAGGTGAAAGCTCCAGTACATTAATATTCCACAAACGACTGTGATGAGCTGATACATTGCGGATAAAGTTTAAACTGCGCAACCACTGGGCCAATATTTTACCGTCTGCCAAACCATATTTTTGCGCGATCTGATTTTTATCAGCATATTGCATACCATCAAATATTCTAGACAGCAAACCAAAATCCCAGATTTCAATCGCCACCCATATCGGTAATTTATTAAAATATTTGTTTGCATGATGCTGGACAAACGGCTCACGTCGTGCACGTTCCAGCTGTATATTATATTTATCCAGCCATAACTGATGCTCTGTCTTCCCTCGATTCTTTCCTTTTTGAATGATCCTCTTGGAGAAATTACCGTGCAAACATGCTGGTTTCATATAGGCAACAGGGTCTTTTTTCCCAAGCAGATAAGCCACGTCTACGCGTAATGCCAATTCAATTCGTTCCATTGCATCTAGTGCCAGCAGCCGCAGTTTTTTATCAAACACATACAGTTTGACAACGTCTTCAAAATAACTGCCAGCAAGAAACCTGTCTGTACGTATCGGACCTTGTTTCTGCTGCGAAGCGACAGTATCAATTTCTCGCATTGGATACCAATAGCCACTTAAACGATAGTAATCGATGCGTTTTAAGTAGTTAAGTGCCGCAGCTTCATTACCCACCTGTAACCCACGGCTTTTCAGAATAGCCAACTGCTCTTCCACAGATTTCCAAGGTTTCAGGCCAGACATTTTTTATAGTTGCTTATTCATTAAGTTTGAAGCAAAACTGCATTATGAAATAAGAAGCGCGCCCCAATCGGTCACCAGACAGGTGACCGATTGGGGCGGCTATTTAATGCGGCTCTGGAGAGCGCAAAGAGACGCTGGACAACAAGCCAGGCTTTATTCAGGAATAGCGTTTTTCCAGCTCGTCCCATTCAGACTTGCTTACCAGGCGCTGCCTTTCGGCAAAGGTCGCGACCAGCCCGCTGGACTCTTGCACTTCCTTCTCGTCGCGCAACACCGTCAGGGCTTTCTGCATGCCGGTAACGGCGCCCTGCAAGGCTGCGTTGGCATACAGTACGATGCCAAAGCCCAACTCGGCCAGCTGATCAGCATTGAAAATAGGCGTGCGACCACCAATCACCATGTTCATCAACTGCGGTTTGGAAAGACGCTGGGGCAGCGCGCGCACTTGCTCGGCTTCTGTAACGGCTTCCACAAACAGAATGTCGGCGCCGGCTTCGGCGAACTTCTGGGCACGCTCGATTGCCGCCTCAAAACCATGGGTGGCTGCCGCATCGGTACGCGCCATAATCAAGAAGTCGGGATCGTGGCGTGCGTCAACCGCTGCCTTGATCTTACTAACCGCTTCTTCGGTTGAAATTACCTCTTTGCCCGAGAAATGACCGCAGCGCTTGGGCGCAACCTGATCTTCCAGCTGAATGCAGTCGGCACCGGCACGTTCAAGCACCCGGACAGTGTGACGGACATTCAGGGCATTGCCAAACCCCGTGTCGGCATCAACAATCAGTGGCACATCTACTGCGTCACGGATTCTGGCGGTATGATCGGCGATTTCGTGTAAACCCATGAAGCCCTGGTCTGGCATGCCAAACCACATATTGGTCACGCCCGCCCCCGTCACATAAATGGCCTTAAAGCCAAGATCGGCAATCACTTTGGCCGACAAGGCATTAAATGCACCGGGAACAATAATGCCCTGGCGCGCTTCGACGAGTGATCTGAGTTGCTTTCTTGTCGACATGCAATAAATCCTTCTTTAACAATATTAAAAGTTAATCAATTTTCTGGCGTTTTCAGAACGCATCAGCCGGAACCCGTACATAGCCTTCCATCAGGACACGGGCGCTTCGGCTCATGATCGCTTTTTTCACGACCCACTGCCCTGCTTCTTCAATCGCTTGTGCCCCCACCCGCAAGGTACCCGAGGGATGACCGAAGGTAACAGACTCGCGTTCACCACCGCCTGCCGCAAGATTGACCAGGGTGCCGGGAATGGCCGCAGCCGTACCGATAGCGACCGCTGCGGTGCCCATCATCGCATGATGCAATTTGCCCATGGAAAGCGCCCGTACAAGCAGGTCTATGTTATTGGCGGACACCTGCTTGCCGCTGGAAGCCGTGTAGTTGGCAGACTCACCCACAAAAGCCACCTTAGGTGTATGCTGGCGGCGCTCGGCTTCCTTGATATTGGCAATAAGCCCCATACGCAGCGCACCATGCGCGCGAATGGTTTCAAACATGGCCAGGGTATCGGTGTTACTGTTGATATCATCCTGCAGCTCGGTACCGGTAAAACCAATGTCCCGGGCATTTACAAACACGGTTGGAATACCGGCGTTAATCATGGTTGCCTGCAGCGTACCAACACCGGGTACATCCAGCTCGTCAACCAGGTTGCCGGTAGGAAACATGGCGCCGGCTGCCCCGTCTTCGTCTGCTGCCGGGTCCAGGAATTCAAGCTGCACTTCGGCGGCGGGGAAGGTAACCCCATCCAGTTCAAAGTCGCCTGTTTCCTGTACCGCCCCGTTGGTGATGGGCACGTGTGCCACAATGGTCTTGCCGATATTGGCCTGCCAGATAGATACGGTGGCAACACCATTGGCCGGAATACGGTCGGCATCGATCAACCCATTGCTGATGGCAAAAGGCGCCACGGCTGCCGAGAGGTTTCCGCAATTACCGCTCCAGTCGATGAAAGGCTGGTCGATAGACACCTGACCGAACAGATAATCAACATCATGTCCGGCACGTTCGCTTTTCGACAGAATCACGATTTTACTGGTGCTTGATGTCGCGCCACCCATACCGTCGGTTTGCTTGCCGTAAGGATCGGGGCTGCCGATCACGCGCAGCAGCAGTGCGTCGCGTGCGGCACCGGGTGTCTGGGCGGCTTCGGGCAGATCACTCAGCCGAAAAAACACACCTTTGCTGGTGCCACCTCGCATATAGGTGGCGGCAATTTTAATTTGTGGTGCATGTGTCATTGCGTTTTCCATATGTGTCATTATGCCTGGCTGGCAGCGGGCGATTCAATAAAATCCTGCGCAAAGCGTTGCAGAACCCCGCCGGCCTCATAGATGGAGACTTCTTCGGCTGTATCCAGACGGCAGGTTACCGGCACTTCCAGGCGCTCGCCATTTTTACGAAGAATCACCAGCGTCAGCGTTGATCGCGGTTCGGGCTTACCAATCACATCGTAGGTTTCCGTACCATCGATGTTTAGCGTTTTGCGATTGACGCCCGGCTTGAATTCCAGCGGCAATACACCCATACCCACCAGATTGGTGCGGTGAATGCGCTCGAACCCTTCTGCCACAATCGCTTCGACCCCCGCAAGACGCACACCCTTGGCCGCCCAGTCGCGTGAAGAACCCTGACCATAGTCGGCCCCCGCCACGATTATTAGTGGCTGCTTGCGTTCCATATAGGTTTCGATAGCTTCCCACATACGCACCACTTTACCTTCCGGTTCGATGCGCGCCAGAGAGCCTTGTTTGATCTCACCATTTTCCAGCACCATTTCATTCAGCAACTTGGGATTGGCGAACGTGGCCCGCTGTGCGGTCAGATGGTCGCCCCGATGCGTTGCGTAAGAGTTAAAGTCTTCTTGCGGCAAACCCATCTTGTCCAGATATTCTCCGGCAGCGCTATTAAGCAGAATGGCGTTGGAAGGTGACAGGTGATCGGTCGTGATGTTGTCACCCAGCACCGCCAGCGGACGCATGCCCTTGAGCGTACGCTCGCCTGCCAGCGCACCTTCCCAGTACGGCGGACAGCGGATATAGGTGCTTTGCGGACGCCATTCGTACAATGGATTAACCGATTCACCAGCGTCAACACTAAGTGCAAACATTGGCTCATACACGCTGCGAAATTGCTCGGGCTTCACACTGCTGGCCACAATGGCATCGATTTCTTCATCGGTAGGCCAGATATCCTTCAGGGTCACCGGCTGACCGTTCTGGTCGGTGCCCAGCACGTCTTTCTCGATGTCGAAGCGGATGGTTCCGGCAATCGCGTAAGCCACAACCAGTGGTGGCGAGGCCAGGAATGCCTGCTTGGCATAGGGGTGGATACGGCCATCGAAGTTACGGTTGCCCGATAAAACGGCGGTCGCATATAAATCACGGTCGATAATTTCCTGCTGAATAACAGGATCCAGCGCACCACTCATGCCGTTACAGGTGGTACAGGCGAAGCCCACAATACCAAAACCCAATTTCTCGAGATCGGGCAAGAGATTGGCCTCTTCCAGATACAGCTGAACTGCTTTGGAACCCGGTGCCAGTGATGATTTGACCCACGGTTTGCGGACCAGGCCGCGCGCGTTGGCGTTACGTGCCAACAGCCCGGCCGCAATCACGTTGCGCGGGTTGCTTGTATTGGTGCAACTGGTAATAGCGGCAATAATCACCGCGCCATCGGGCATCAGCCCCGGTTCATTTTCTACCACACCTGAAATACCACGGCTGGCAAGCTCTGAAGTAGGTACGCGACGATGCGGATTGGACGGGCCGGCCAGATTGCGTACTACCGATGACAAATCAAAGGAAAGGACACGCTCATACTGCGCGGTTTTCAGGCTGTCGGCCCACAGGCCTGTTTGTTTGGCATAGGTTTCCACCAGCCTGACCTGTTCGTCATCACGGCCAGTCAGTTTCAGGTAATCAATCGTTTGTTGATCAATGTAAAACATCGCGGCAGTGGCGCCATACTCGGGCGTCATATTGGAAATCGTGGCGCGATCGCCCAGCGTCAGGCGGGACGCGCCTTCGCCGTAGAATTCCAGGTAAGACGAGACCACTTTCTGCTCACGCAAAAACTCGGTCAGGGCCAGGACCAGGTCAGTAGCCGTAATGCCGGGCTGCAATTGCCCGGTCAGTTCAACACCGATAATGTCGGGCAAACGCATCCAGGACGCGCGACCCAGCATTACACTCTCGGCCTCTAACCCGCCCACGCCAATGGCGATAACACCCAGGGCATCGACGTGAGGCGTATGACTGTCGGTACCCACCAGGGTATCCGGGAAAGCAACGCCATCACGACTGTGAATAACCGGTGACATCCGCTCCAGATTGATCTGGTGCATGATGCCGTTGCCCGGAGGAATCACATCGACGTTCTTGAACGCCTTCTTGGTCCAGTTGATAAAGTGAAAGCGGTCGTCATTACGACGATCTTCGACTGCACGGTTTTTGGCAAAGGCGTCCTTGTCAAAACCGGCATATTCAACGGCCAGCGAATGGTCCACAATTAACTGCGTGGGCACCACCGGGTTGATTTGGGCAGGATCGCCCCCTTGCTTGGCAATCGCCTCGCGCAACCCGGCCAGGTCAACCAACGCGGTCTGGCCCAGGATATCGTGACACACCACGCGTGCAGGAAACCAGGGAAAATCCAGGTCACGCTTGCGTTCAATTAATTGCTTGAGTGAGTCTGTGAGGGTCGCCGGATCGCAGCGACGCACCAGGTTTTCAGCAAAGACGCGCGAGGTATATGGCAGCGTATCGTAGGCGTTGGGTGCAATGGCATCAACAGCAGCTCGCGCATCAAAGTAATCCAGCCCCGTGCCGGGCAGTGGCTTGCGGTTTTCAGTATTCATAAGAATTAACGCTGGTCCAGCGGAATGAATGTTTGATCTTCCGGACCAACATAGTTGGCGGTCGGACGAATAATTTTGTTGTCAATACGTTGTTCGATAATGTGCGCTGCCCAGCCTGCGGTACGCGCAATCACAAACAGCGGTGTGAACATGGCGGTAGGCACGCCCATCATGTGATAGGAAACGGCCGAGAACCAGTCCAGGTTCGGGAACATTTTCTTGATGTCCCACATGACGCTTTCCAGACGCTCGGCAATGTCGAACATTTTCAGGTTTTGCTGCGATGCCGACAGATTGCGCGCTACCTCTTTAATGACCTGGTTGCGCGGATCGGAAATTGTATACACAGGATGGCCAAAACCAATGACGACCTCTTTGTTTTCTACGCGGCGACGGATATCGGCCTCGGCCTCATCGGGGCTTTCATAGCGTTTTTGCACTTCAAAAGCGACTTCGTTGGCGCCACCGTGCTTGGGGCCGCGCAATGCGCCAATCCCACCGGTAATGGCCGAATACATATCCGAACCTGTTCCGGCAATCACCCGGCAGGTGAATGTGGATGCATTGAACTCGTGCTCGGCATACAGGTTCAGCGAAACATGCATGGCCTGGACCCACTCATCAGGCGGTGTTTCACCGTGCAGCAGATGCAGGAAATGCCCGCCGATACTGTCATCGCCGGTTTCGACATCAATACACTTGCCATTATGACTATAGTGATACCAATACAGCAGGGCCGAGCCCAGACTGGCCATCAGACGGTCTGCAATATCGCGCGCATCTGGCAGGTTATGATCATCTTTTTCTGGCAGAACGCAACCCAGTACCGATACGGCCGTGCGCATGACATCCATGGGATGACTTGAAGCCGGCAAGGCCTGCAGCGCATCCTGCAATTGAACAGGCAGACCGCGCAGACGGCGCAGCTTCTGTTTATAGGAGGCCAGTTCAGCCTTGTTGGGCAGCTTGCCGTGAATGAGCAGGTGAGCGACCTCTTCAAACTCACAGGCTTGCGCCAGATCCAGAATATCGTAACCGCGGTAATGCAGATCGTTGCCGCTGCGACCCACAGTACATAGGGCGGTATTGCCAGCAATAACGCCAGACAAGGCAACAGATTTCTTTGGTTTAAAGCCCGTTGTTTCGGGTGCTTGTGTCATGGTATTCCTCCACTACTTTACAATGTAAATAATGCCTAACAATCAATATTTGCAGTTTACGCAAAATTACCGGCAATTGCATCAATAACAAGGCGAATATTGGTAAACTACCTACTGCATATTTGCGAATTTTGCGAATTTTTATTTAATCTGCATTATTAAGTCGGTATCTGATTCTATGGCCACCATGCGAAAAGTATTTATGGGCGTGCGATTACGCCGCTTGCGTGAAGAGCGCAAATTGACCCAGATAGGGCTGGCCCGCATGCTGGGCCTGTCACCCAGCTACCTGAACCAGATCGAACAGAACCAGCGACCATTAACCATGCCGGTCCTGCTGCGTTTGAGCGAAGTGTTCAATATGGACGTCAACACGTTTTCTGACGACGAGCAAACGCGGATGGTCGCTGCGCTGCACGAAGTGGCGGCTACCCTGCCGGCATCGGCGCTTGGCGGACACGAGGGGGACAGAATATCACAGGCTGAAATGCACGAGATCGCCACGAATATGCCGGCTGTCGGCCGGGTTCTGATTGACCTGCACCGCCGTCACCGCGAAGCGGCGGAGCGGCTGGAAGCCATGACTGATAAAATGACCTATCAAAACCAGGATCCCGGCAATCCCGCAGACCCACTGCTCATACAGACACAACCCTACGAAGAAGCACGCGACTTTTTCTTTACCCATCACAATCATTTCGCGCAACTTGATGCGCACGCAGAGCAATGCCATACCGCCTGGGGGCTGGCTGACGTGCCCACACCTGGCCTGGCGGACCGACTGGAACAGCGCTTGCGCGAACAACATGGCGTTATGGTGGACACCCTGCCCGCAGAAAAGGGCCTGCAACGCGCCTACAACCCGGCGCTGCGGCAGCTTAGCCTGCCCCCGCATATTACCCCCGGGCAGCGGGCCTTCCAAATGGGAACACAATTGGCATTTCTGGAATTGGACAGCATGCTTGAACGCATGGTGGACGTGCCACGCTTTTCCAGTCAGGCGGTACGTAAATTAGTACGCCTGGGCCTGGCCAACTATTTTGCGGCCGCGCTGATCCTGCCCTACCAACAGTTTCTGGCCGCTGCCGAGCAATTGCAATATGACATCGATCTGTTGGGACAACGGTTTGGGGTCAGCTTCGAGACCGTTTGTCACCGCCTGAGCACCATGCAGCGACCCGATGCAACGGGCGTGCCGTTTTTCTTCATCCGCGTGGACCGCGCGGGCAATATCTCAAAACGCCAGTCTGCGGCCCACTTTCATTTCTCCCGTGTTGGTGGCGCCTGTCCGTTATGGAATGTTTACGAAGCCTTCTCCAGCCCCGGGCGGATTCTGCGGCAACTGGCGCGCATGCCCGACGGACGTGTGTACCTGTGGATTGCACGTACCGTATGCCGCCAGACCGGCGGCTTCGGACAACCCACAAAAGATTTCGCTGTCGCGCTGGGTTGCGATATCGCACATGCCCATCGGCTGGTTTATGCAAAAGGGCTGGATTTTAGCAATCCGGATACGCCCACACCCATCGGCATGGGCTGCAGGGTGTGCGAGCGGCCACAATGCGCACAACGCGCGTTCCCTTATATTGGCCGGGAACTGGACGTCAATGAAAACCTCAGCAGCATCGCTCCCTACCCTATGAACAGTCCTTAAATTCCGACCCATAGCGCAACCCTACATTCAACAAGTATCCGACTAAAATGTAACATTTCAAAATCCACCCCTTGAAAAATTCAGGATCGTCCTTATAATTAGCACTCAAGGGAGTCGAGTGCTAACAACCGGCTCCTTAACGATTTTTTAACTCAACTTAATTAGAGACAGGAGTTTCTCCATGGCATTGCGTCCTTTACAAGATCGCGTCATTATCAAGCGCTTAGACAACGAGCTGAAAACAGCATCAGGTATTGTTATTCCTGACAGCGCTGCTGAAAAACCTGATCAAGGTGAAGTTATTGCTGTTGGTCCAGGCAAAAAAACAGAAGATGGCAAAGTATTGCCCGTAGACCTGAAAGTTGGTGACAAAGTATTGTTCGGTAAATATGCCGGCCAGTCTGTAAAAGTAGACGGCGAAGAGCTGCTGGTTATCCGCGAAGAAGAAATTCTTGCGGTAGTAGCCTAATTTACATGCATATTTTGTCTGCGCCTGAAGCAGACAGTATTCAAACAAAATCAAGGAATTCAAAATGACTGCAAAGCAAGTATTATTTGGTGATGATGCACGCGTTCGCATCGTTCGTGGTGTAAACACACTGGCAAACGCTGTTAAAACAACATTGGGCCCTAAAGGCCGTAACGTCGTTCTTGAGCGCTCTTTCGGTGCCCCTACCGTTACTAAAGACGGTGTTTCAGTAGCCAAAGAAATCGAACTGAAAGACAAATTTGAAAACATCGGTGCACAACTGGTTAAAGAAGTTGCTTCCAAAACATCTGACAACGCAGGTGACGGCACCACTACCGCGACCGTATTGGCCCAGGCTGTTGTAGAAGAAGGCCTGAAATACGTTGCTGCCGGCATCAATCCAATGGACCTGAAACGTGGTATTGACAAAGCCGTTGCCGCTACGATTGAAGAGTTGAAAAAACTGTCCAAGCCTTGCACAACCAGCAAAGAAATCGCCCAGGTTGGTTCCATTTCTGCCAACAGCGATTCTTCTATCGGTGACATCATTGCCAACGCCATGGACAAAGTCGGTAAAGAAGGCGTCATCACTGTTGAAGACGGCAAATCACTGGACAACGAACTTGACGTTGTTGAAGGTATGCAATTCGACCGTGGGTATCTGTCTCCCTACTTCATCAACAACCAGGAAAAACAGGTTGCTGCCCTTGAAGAGCCATTTATCCTGATTTTCGACAAAAAAATCAGCAACATCCGTGACCTGTTGCCCGTACTGGAGCAAGTAGCCAAATCAAGCCGTCCTTTGCTGATTATCGCTGAAGACGTTGAAGGCGAAGCACTGGCTACCCTGGTTGTTAACAACATTCGTGGCATCCTGAAAACAACGGCCGTTAAAGCACCTGGTTTTGGTGACCGTCGTAAAGCCATGCTGGAAGATATCGCTATCCTGACAGGCGGTACCGTTATCTCTGAAGAAACCGGTATGTCGCTGGAAAAAGCCACGATCGAAGATCTGGGCCAGGCAAAACGCATCGAAGTTGGTAAAGAAAACACCACCATCATCGACGGTGCTGGCGTTAGCGCAAACATCGAAGCTCGCGTTAAACAAATCCGCACTCAGATCGAAGAAGCCACTTCCGACTACGATCGTGAAAAACTGCAAGAGCGTGTTGCCAAACTGGCTGGCGGCGTTGCCGTTATCCGTGTCGGTGCTGCTACCGAAGTTGAAATGAAAGAGAAAAAAGCACGTGTTGAAGATGCATTGCATGCAACTCGCGCAGCCGTTGAAGAAGGTATCGTTCCTGGCGGTGGCGTAGCCCTGATCCGTGCCAAGAAAGCCATTACTGAACTGAAAGGCGCCAACGCTGACCAGGACGCAGGTATCAAACTGATCTTGCGTGCCATTGAAGCACCTTTGCGCACGATCGTTGCCAACGCTGGCGAAGAGCCTAGCGTTGTTGTTAACAACGTTGCCAACGGTACAGGCAACTATGGTTACAACGCAGCCACCGACGAGTACGGCGATCTGGTTGAACAAGGTGTTCTGGATCCTACCAAAGTAACCCGTACAGCACTGCAAAACGCAGCCTCAGTTGCCAGCCTGCTGCTGACAACAGAAGTCGCCATTTGTGAATCTGCTGAAGACAAACCTGCTCCTGCAATGCCTGACATGGGCGGCATGGGCGGCATGGGTGGTATGGGTGGCATGGGCGGATTCTAATCTGTCTTTTAAAGTTAAACGGTAATTTTCCCTTTACCGTTAGCCACAAAAACCCGGGCCCTGGCCCGGGTTTTTTTGTACCCAAGCGCTTATTGAAACGTCTACCAAGCAAGTTGAACTACAATAACCCCTGTGATGCATTGAACATCAGCCATAACAATTTGCCGGTTGCCATTACCCTTTTACTTTAAAACCATGACCCTACCTAATGAATCTCCGTTTAAAAGCAAAAATGGTATGCATCGCATTTTTAAAGCAACGCAATATTCCGTACAGGGTTTACATGCCGCCTTCAAACATGAAGCCGCTTTTCGCCAGGAATTGCTCTTGTGTGCCATCATGACACCACTCGCATTTTATGTAGGCCGCAGCCTGCTTGAAACCTTGTTTCTGCTTGCAACGCTGGTTAGTGTTCTGGTTATTGAATTGCTAAATTCCGCACTTGAGGCACTGGCTGATCAAATCAGCCTAGAGCATCATCCACTGCTGGGACGTGCTAAAGACCTTGGCAGCGCCGCTGTCATGCTCACACTTGTATTTACCACCATCGTCTGGATTGCTATTGCAATCGACCCATTTATTTGATTTAGTATGACTTTTACCGAAAAACTGGAAGCCGCCTGGAAAAACAGCAACTCCTTATTGATGGTAGGACTTGACCCCGATCCAAACCGCTTCCCCCCCTGCATCCAACAAAGCAAACAGGCTATTTTTGATTTTTGCAAAGGCATTATTGATGCCACCGCACCCTATGCATGCGGCTTTAAACCACAAATTGCCTATTTCGCTTCAGAAGGCGCCGAAGAGCAACTGGCGGCACTTTGTGACTATATTCACAAAGCCTACCCCCACCTGCCGCTCGTGCTGGACTCCAAGCGCGGAGACATCGGCACAACGGCAGAACATTACGCCAAAGAAGCCTATAAACGTTATCAGGCTGATGCCGTTACCGTTAATCCTTATATGGGTTTTGATTCAATAGAGCCCTACCTGGCCTGGCAGAACAAAGGCGTGATTATTTTATGCCGCACCTCAAACCCCGGCGGGTCTGACCTGCAGTTTTTTGAATCATCAAGCGGAGAACCACTGTACCT